>CALZJE010000067.1 GCA_945787715.1 uncultured Ectothiorhodospiraceae bacterium
CAACCCCGCGCTAGCCTGTATTAATGTATTGCTGGAAAATAAAGATGCATGAGCTATTCGCCCATGTCGCCCGCCGCAACACACGTGTGAAAAATATCCTTGGGCCGGTCTCCGGACTCATGAGCATTTGGCTTTAGCACCTTCCCATGCAGTGCACAGTGGTATATTACTAAAGTTAGACTCAATTACCGTTGCGGGGGCAGTGCTGGAATTACCGTATTAAAACTGTTCACCAGCTTCCCGTTTCACCCTCATATTAGTTGATATTTTGGGCACCCTTGGTCAGACGCGTACTTTAAATCTGTCTCCAAGAAGTGTCAAGCAGTAGTTACTGTCTAATGTGTGATCAATTGAACTTCAACTTGACGATGATTATTTAAGTGAACAAATATCAGTAGACGATACTATGACAAATAATTTATTCCTGTTATTTTATAAGCACGGCTAATGCTAAAATTATCACAAGTAATAAATAATGCTCAACAAACCCCCTATACATCAATAATGATAAACCGCAAAAATATAGCATTTTTGGTAATGTTATGGCTGATACCTGTTTTGTCATTTGCAAAACCGGTTGAACGGATTATTTCTTTAGATATGTGCAGTGACTGGATGTTGGTAAAATATGCAGATCGCTCGCAAATTCTCGCACTATCGTCTTTTATTCATCAATATCCGGTGGACTGGATTGGGGATGATTGGCCAACACATGATGGTAACCTGGAAACTATTTTGTCACTGAAGCCTGATCTGGTTTTAACCGGAGAATTTAACGCTTGGTTGCTCAGAGAGCGACTAAAAAAAATCGGGCTGAAAGTGGTTGTTTTACCATTACCAAATAATCTAAAGGAAATTGTCAAATACGAAGAGATGTTTCTTTCAGCTATCGGATTAGATAAATCTAGGGCAACGCAACCTGTTCCTGTCATAACGCAAAAAGAGAAACCGCAAAAATTATTAATACTTGGTGCTAATGCTATTGGTACGGGTAGAGGAACATTTCAAGATGATTTAATTCGACACGCAGGATGGGAAAACTATCTGGATGGTAAAGGTTATATTACGTTAGATTTAGAACAGCTTGTTTTAAACAAACCTGATGCAATTCTTTGGGCGGCACCACGATCTTCTGCACTCGCCAATCAATTTGCTGAACACCCAGTGTTAAAAACAGTAGTTCCTAACGATCAATGGTTAGATTCTAATTATTGGAATTGGCAATGCCCGGGCCCTTGGACTTGGGAACTCGTAACAAAGATGGATGTATGGAAAAAACACTAAACCCTTTTCTATTCCTATTACTTTTTGTAGTTTTTTGGATCTCTATAAGCATTGGTTCAACACCTATTGCCGTATGGACTGGATTGTTTGATTGGCTAAGCCAACAACAAAGTCAAGAGGCGTTGATTGTTGGAGAAATTCGATTACCTCGTACTTTAATCGCTATTCTTGTTGGTGCTGCATTAGGAATAAGCGGGGCTGCATTACAAGGATTATTACGTAATCCTTTAGCTGATCCTGGGTTAGTCGGTGCAAGCCAAGGTGCAGCTTTAGGTGCTGCGACTGTTTTTTATTTTGGCGTGTTTGCTTCATTAGGTGTATTTGCAACTGCCATAGCAGGATTGTTAGGAGCGATGGCTGCTCTTTTGATTATGTTAGCTTTAGCGGGATCAGGACGACCAGCTTTGGTTATTATGGCGGGGCTTGCCATATCAACGATTGCTGGTGCTGCATTAGCGATGGTGCTCAATTTTGCCCCAAATCCTTATGCAATGCAGGAACTTGTTTTCTGGTTGTTAGGTTCGGTCTCAAATCGAGGTATGGAAAGTTTGGTGGTTTTGATACCAGCGATGATTATTGGTTGTACGCTTATTTTATATCAACGAAGACTACTTGCCGGATTAAGCTTAGGGGAGCAGGTTGCAGAGAGTATGGGATTAGCGGTTGCTAGGGGTAGTCGAATTATCGTATTAGGTGCGGCTATATTAGTGGGTTCGTCAGTTTCTATTGCGGGTAGTATCGGTTTTGTTGGCTTACTCGTTCCGCATATTGTGAGGCCTTTTGTTGGCTATCGTCCTGAAAAATTATTAATCCCATCTGCACTTGTCGGTGCAATTTTGGTTTGCATAGCCGACATATTTATTCGCTGGCTCCCTCCCGGAAGAGAATTAAAACTTGGTGTATTAACCTCTCTGATTGGTGCACCTTTTTTTGTTTGGTTAATATGGAAAGAGCGCAAACGATGGATATGATTACTATGACAGATCTATCTATCGCCGATAGAGTTAAGAATATCAGTTTAAATCTCAATAGTGGCGAAGTATTAGGAATAATCGGGCCTAATGGGGCAGGCAAATCGACGTTGCTAAAAGCTATTGCAGGTGTAGAAAAATTCGATGGTAAATTGTTTATCAAACAGCAAGAATTTGCAGAATATGTTCCGAAAGAACGTGCACGAATTGTTGGTTTTTTACCTCAATCGGTCAATAGTGTTTGGTCTTTAAAAGTAGAAGATATTGTAACGCTAGGCCGCATTCCATGGGGCGATGAAAATAATCAGATTGTACAACAAGCTATGGATGAAGCGGCAATTTCTCAATTTTCTAAACGTGATATCAACGAGCTGTCCGGCGGTGAGCGCGCCAGAGTTTGGTTGGCACGTGTTTTAGCCGGCAAGCCACAAATTCTCTTGGCGGATGAACCGATTTCCAGTCTTGATATTCACTATCAAGTCGAAGTCATGGAGTTGCTAAAATCTTTCGCACGTCGAGGAAACTCGGTGATGGTTGCAATCCACGACCTAAGTTTGGCAGCACGGTATTGTGATCGACTTTGTTTAATAAAAAATGGGCAAGTTATAAAGCTTGGAGATCCGAGCGAAGTTTTATCTGAAACACTATTGACAGATGCATTTCAAGTTCCTGTTTTTACCGACTTACAGGCAAATCCGCCGGTTATACTTCCTCGATAAATGGGAGGTGTCAGATTATTGAATTAGAGATTATTTGCTTTGAATATATTCGTTTTAAGATAAATTATTAATGGTTTTTCCCAACGACAAAAGACTTTGTCGTTGGGATATTAATCGTCCCATATGTGTTCGCAGTGTATTTTTCGTAAAGTCTATATTGTACGGCGAAATTGACCTGTCCTATGCGAAGACTTTCGGGACGATTAATACTTGTTATAGAGAAGTTTTTTGAAAAAATTTGATAACTATCACGGAAATAATATTGAACCTGAAGGGTTATCGTTAAATTGATTTGAGGTGGCAATATCCGAGTTAATCTGTGCATCAGAAGTGAGAACAATTCCCCAACCAGAACTGTGTTGTAGAATACTATGGATAATTGTTGCCTGAGTAGGACTGCCACCTGTAGATAACTTTATGTTTGAACCTGTCGTAGACCCACCGCCGCCATATTCAACGGTCACATAATCCAGAATATTATCAGGATGGTTTGAGTTATAAAATTGAACACCTCGCCAAAACCCATTGCTTTTTTGCTCTCCAGTAAAAAGTATCGGCAGGTCGCCGGTACCAATAGCGGATAAAGTGCCGGTAAATGCGATCTCCAATAATCCACCTGATCGGAATTCCAATACCGCACCCGCTTCAATTGCAAGACCGGCATTCACATAATTACTACCGAGCGAATAGGAGGCATTGGTCGCAGGCCAGGTTTGGTTTTTGGTTACGGTAGAGGAACTTACAATATGGATTAAGTCGACAGTATTGCCGGTGTAGTCTGATGCAGCATCTAAAGAGCCAGCGATATTTGCAGGCAATTGAACAGATCCTAGTGCATTGCCAGTACTGATATTATTAACGAATTGATCGACCAAGGTATCATCTGAAAAGATTAAGCCAAACCCTAAACCATGTCTGAATGTACTGTTACTGATCTCAATTCGATTAAAGCTGCCACCATCATACATTCGCAAGTTGGCATCAGCATCAGTCGCACCACCATATTCAACGGTAACAAAATTGAGTTGATTATTGATATCATCTGAATTGTAAAATTCTAAACCATCCCAAAAACCCGGCGTTTTCTGCACCAGGTTTAATGATAAGATCAGCATCAACATAATTGCTACCAAGCAAATAAGGTGCATTGGTCGCAGGCCAGGTTTGGTTTCTGGTCAGGGTGGAATTTATCACATGGATGATATCAACAGCATTGCCAGTGTAGTCTGATGCAGCATCTAAAGAGCCAGCGATATTTGCGTGTAATCGAGCAGACCCTAGTGCATTACCAGTACTGATATTGTTGATGAATTGATCGACCAAGGTATCTTCTGAAAAGATTAAACCGAAACCTAAACTATGTCTGAACGTACTGTTACTGATCTTAACCCGATTAATACTGCCACCATCATACATTCGCAAGTTGGCATCAGCATTAGTCGCACCACCATATTCAACGGTAACAAAATTGAGTTGATTATTGATATCATCTGAATTGTAAAATTCTAAACCATCCCAAAAACCCGGCGTTTTCTGAAAAACCCGGCGTTTTCTGTTCACCGGTAAATAGTATTGGTTGCTCAGCAGTGCCGATTGCAGATAAGGAACCAGTAGGCCCTACCTCCAATTCGCCGCTGGATCTAAACATCAAAGTAGCACCAGGTTCAATGACAAGATCAGCATCAACATAATTGCTACCAAGTGAATAAGGTACATTGGTCGCAGGCCAGGATTGATTGGTAATAACCCGTGAATTTAAAATATTAATAACATCGATTGTGTTACCGGTATAATCGGAGCCATTATCTAATGAACCGACAGTGTCGGCGAGTAAAAGCACTGGTCCTTTTAAATTGCCTGTTATTACATTATTAGTGAACTGACCGAGCAATGTATTTTTTTTAAATTTTAAGCCGTAACCTAAACTGTTTCGAAACGTGGATTGGTTAATTATAATTCTGTTAGCATCACCTGAATCGCGCATGTGTAAATTTGCATCATTTTCTGTGGCACCACCATATTCTATGGTGACAAAATCCAAACGATTATTGAGCGAATTAGAAGAGCTAAATTCGATGCCATCCCAGTAACCGGGAGTAGCTTGTTCACTGGTGAATAAAATCGGCTGATCAGCTGTTCCATTTGCCGATAATACACCCGTTGATCCCACATCAATTTCACTGCCTGATGTAAAAATGAGTGTAACGCCGGGATTAATTGTCAGTGTACTATCGCTTACGGAAATTGTTCCATCCACGACAGTACATTCTAAGATAGTCATTGATTGCGAAACACTTTCATTTAATAATCCGTCACATGCTGCATCATTAATTAATATTGTTGTTTTAGAAATGTCACCAGCAATTGCATTGTCAGAATAATTCAATAATGAAACGGTGAATGATTCATTGTCGTCGACAATGCTATCGGGTTTGATGATGGCTCGAATTGTTCTGGGTGAATTATCATTTCCCCCCCAGATTAATCTGCCACTTATGGGATTATAATCCAGTTCAGATGTCGCTGTTCCATCAGCACTTGCATAATCTACGCTGATTGCGGTGGTAATGTCCCCCGTTCGATTGACAGTCATAACGGCTACTGCCTGCGTTTCAGTGACCTGCAGGCTAGATACCGAAAAAGATAATCGTGAATCACTTAACGGTTTAGACGTCGCACCATCCCCTGTTGTTGAACATATCTGTGTGCTGCGATCAGATTCATTATCCGCTGCGTCAAGTGCTGTAACCTGATAACAATATTCCGTTGAAGCGAAAAAATTTGCATCATTGAACACTGTTGAAGTAACGGTAGCGATAAGTGAATTTATATTGCTATTTATTCCCCGGTAAACATTAAAACTTCTTACGTCACTTATGTTATCATGAGTCCAGGCCAAGTTTATCAGGCCATTATTTTGTTCTACAGCTTGCAACTGTGTTGGTATTGATGGCGATGAGTTGTCTACCGTATCATTTGTTTCTGGGCAATTTTCTGTCATAGTTGCTCTCGTACTCGAAATATTACCTGCGCCATCTATAGCTTCAACTTCATAACAATATGCCGTGTTTGTTATCAAGCCGATATCAGAAAAAACGGGGTAAGGTGTGGTTGTTATCAAATTATTATTTCGATAAACGTTATACGCTGATACATTAATATTATCCGTTGATGGATTCCATACGACTAATATTTCACTGATACTTACAGGAAATGCTCGTAACGCTTCTGGCGTAGAGGGAGGGGCTGTGTCAGGTAAAGTAAAGTCAGTATCTAATCCTACATCAGTCACTATTTCGTTTACTATATTTGTTTCGGGTTCGATTAGTAGGATGTTTATTGTGTTATTTACAATGACTATCTGACTGAAATCTAGAAAACGATCAAAACCAATACTGTTTGCATCAAATACAGATGAGATAAGATCAATATCTTCTGGTAGACTAAACGCCAACAATGCGGGTGCAATTAATTTTTTGATAGTGGCTTTAATTGTATTTACTTCAGCCGCAGAAGGGAGTTTTGATATTGCTGTATTACTGGCGAACTCAACATCTATGTCGAGCCCTTGAACTTTAAACCAGTTGCGAATAATTAAATCAGTGAAGGGATGTATGTTTGTCGTCCCGGATGTACTGGCAATACTGTATAACGATTGTCCTGTAGCAGCATCAACTTTCAATAATATCGGGCCATCATCAGTGACACTAATTGAAAATTTTCCGTTAATTGCAGTCGTCGTAGCAGCTTTTAAACCGCTTAGTGATTTAATGGCTAACGGAGCATTAGCAATTGCATTTCCAGTAGCAGCGGTTCCAGATATGTCGAGCCCTGAACCTTCAATACCGTCATCACCTGAGCAGCCGGTTATTAATAACACTGATAGCGCTAACAATATTGCTATTAACCAGCGCTTTTGTATAATTAATTTTTTCATGATTCACCCTTGTCAGTTTCATTTTTGAAATAATAAATACCCAGGCCGACTCTTGATTTGGTTTCGCCTGATTGTGTTTGTGTAGTTTTTTTCTTTTCTGCAAGCCAATGATTTAATTCCAAAATCATTTCCAGTGATTTTTCGTGACACAATATTTTAAATTCTTTATCAATGCTTTCAGGTATATCAATGTACGATACCTGTCGTTGAAAATATCGATCGTCAGGTTCGCTAGAGAGGTTATGAACAATCGTGCCAAGCATGTCGCCCGCGTGTTTCGAAACCATTTCAATGATTTCTGATTCACTGTTAATGGGTACATAACCATGGTGCTTAAGTTTGACAGTTTGCTTGTCTATTAAGGAAACAGCCTCGACTCGAAGTAATTCATCTAATATTGCCCGTGCAGTAATGCCACCACTATAACGAGTAACAAGCTCATTAAAGCTATTAACTTCGCCTCTTAGCAGTAATTCGCGAGGTTGGTTGTTGTCATCGATAAAATCCGGGTCTTGCAACCAGCCGCCAATGACTCGTGTTGCACGATTTAACGGGCCTTTAGTAATGGGTTCCTCGTCTTCCGTTTGCCTGGCAAGGCGTATAACTTCCGGTCGACTTAAGCCGGTAATCACCGACACGCGGGAATTGGTTTTTTTTCTATTCGGAATCGTAAAATATTTGAATGCCATTTTGACATATGACCTCCGAGCCAATTCTGAGAATTCGCTATGTGAAATATTGTACTTGAGCATTAAGTGAGCCAATGGTTCCAAAATTTTGCTAATGGCCCTGCTTAATAATTGTTTATCGTTTTTCATAAACGTAAATATAGTTACATAATTTCAATATTTCAAGCAGAAAATGTAAATATAATTACGTTATAAAAGCAGGATTCAAATGGTAATTTTTGCGTGAGCAAGCATAAGATTCCGGTTAAACAATAATCGCTTATTCCCAGTATGATTAGTTTAGACACATATTTTACGCATAATTGGGTCACCCATTAGTCAGCCTCGGTCAAGAGGGAATAGTAATTTGTGAACACAAAATGTTATTTTTTTTTATAAATGTCTGAGAAGGGTGTCTGGCCTGCGTAATTGTATTAATAACCTTTTTTTGTTATAAAAATACAATAACACAGGCCAGGTACACTAACACACTAACATGAATAGATATAATACATGTAATAACCTAAATTAAAACGGATCAACTATTCTTTTAAGGTTAAAACTTAATTTGGTAAAATAAAACTCACTGTAGTTCCAATCTGTTCTTTACTGTTTATTTGAAGCGTACCACCGTGAGCTTCAGCAATCATTTTGCAAAGATATAATCCCAAACCATATCCACCCGTCTCACGTTGCCGCGAAGGATCAACACGGTAAAATGGTTCGGTTAATGATGGAATAAGCTTTTCTTCAATGCCAATGCCAAAATCTTGAACAGTCAGTACGATATTTTCCTTCTCAGATTTAAGCGTAATAATCGGTGGTGGATTGGCAATCGGAGTATGTTTCAGCGCATTATCTACCAGATTTTTAATCAGTAGTTTTATGCGAGGAACATCAATATTCATTTCGTATGGAATGTCATGAATATTGATAACAAGTGCTCTTGTGGAAAAATAATTCTCTAGTGTTTTTTTTGCAACAATTGAAATACTTGCCTTTGTCCTATTTAGGATGTGATGACGGGTGCTAAGCCTTTCTGTTTCTAGTATCTCTTCAATCAATGCATCAATTTCATTTAATTCTTCTTCAATTGTTTTTGAATGCGAGCTTTCTGGTAATAATGCGGCAGCGACTTTTGCTCTCGTAACAGGTGAACGTAATTCATGACTAATTGCCAATAATAGCTGACGCTTAGCTTCAAGCATTTGTTGTATGTCGTCAGCCATCTGGTTAATGCTATTTGCCAGGCTTCCAAGTTCATCGTTTCGATTAATGTTTATTCTATGCTCTAGTTCTCCGTTACCGATACGTTTTACCCCTGATTCCAGTGTTTTAATAGGCAGAAAAAGTTTTCGCGTAATCACATAAAATAGTGCTAATAAAATAATAATAAGAAATATAGGTAGCGCATGCCGACGGTGAATATGATCTTTGGGGTGAGGAATGGAAAAGGCGAGGGTATGATCTTTGTGGTTTACGACTAATATCTCTAGGTCTTCAAGTTCTCCGGTGGAATATGTTAAACCATTTTGATTAAACTGCTTATAATATTTAATTTTTGATAATTCGATCAGGTTTTCACTTGTCGACCATGTATCATTACCTTTAAAAATCGAGATATCGATTGAAAGTTTTTTAGCGATCTCAAGTGCCTTATCTTTATTGGGTGGTGTTCCAATATCACTTTGAACATATTCGAGATACTGTAGGGAAAGGAGCCTGGCCTGCATAATTGTATTATCAATCTTCGTTTGTTATAAAAATACAATAGCACAGACCAAGCACAGAATTACACGTCGAGGTTGGCAGACGCATTTCATGTTCCTGTCTTTATCGATTTACAGGCAAATCTACCGGTTATACTTCCAATGTAAGCGTAGACCTGGATAATTCCTTAAATTACAGAAAATGTATTGAGAAATAATTTTTAAAGGGGGGGGGAGGCAGAATCCTTTAGCGAAGTTTCTCCTAATCACCAAGAATAACAATTAAATTAGGAGCCACCGCGCACTAACCGAACATAATAACCGGAGTAGCTGCGATGATTGACATCTACAAAACCATCGTATATATTCACAATCCACGCCATGCTAGAAAAGCTGGGGTGCTTCGAGGATGAAGTTGACCAATAATACAAATTAAAGGCGGTGTTAGGAAACACGTTCAGGTTTATCGCCGGGTTAAAACAAGCTTCTTCCACCAGTGAGAGCAGTTCGCTAATATTCGGTATACGCCAGTCGGTGTAACCCATATTATCTGGTAAATCGCCAACACTATTTATGTCTAGAACTTGTTGCAGAGCCCCCCACCAAGTAAACGTGCTTGCGCTTCCTGTGGCACAATCTGCATCTCTTTGGCCGATAGAGCAGCGCTGCCACATCAAACCAGTATATAAATCCGTGACAGTACTATCACCATTATTCACAAATCGAATATCTGGCGTAGTTGGCGTAACTCCCGAGGAACAGGTTTGCTCAGCAACTAAAAAACCTGGCCATAAGGCTAAAAAGATTATAAATAGAGCAATACTTTGCTTTATCTTAATTATATTAACGCGACTAGAAATTTGCATTAAATATCTCCGAAAATAAATGTTGGTGTATTAAAGACCGTTATACCAATTAGAGTGGTTTCGCGCAGCCTATCCACTATTAATCATTGCACTATAAAGGGACAAAATCACAATGCTGCGCAATGGTGTACAAACGTCATGTGATAACAGGATGCTGTTATAATCCCCCACTGCGTACTAACCGCACAAAGTGACCAGAACTACGAGCAGCCTCGCTATGAATACCATACGTAAAACCCATGGTCCATGCACTGTCTGAATTTATGGCGCCCGGTGAGGATGACCAATAAGTGTTAACACGACTATTAGGAAAATAGGCAGTATTTATTACTGGAAAAACAATATTTAGATTAATCAGACTGCGTAATTCTGTTCGGCTGGGTAAACGCCAATCCTTAAAACCGCATATTCCTTGAATATTCACCTGAGCAACAAATTTTTCTGTATCACAATTTGTAGTGTCAAAACAATGACCGCCATTGGGTGTACCTAATGCACCATTATCATTATTTCCGGATGAGTTATACCAGCTGTAGATCCAGCCCGAATCTCTTAAATCACCACTACCGCTTGCTTGTTTTACCTCCCATGTCAGCCCAGTGACATTATCCCTAACGCAGTCCCAACTAGGGGCGTTTGCGACAAGGTCATTCCCACTACTATCCAATTTTGTGTAACTAAAGCCAGCATGACCATCGCTGTCATCATTGTGCGTCACATCTCGTCCATGGCTGCAATCTTGTTGACTAATGATCTCACCACTGCAATCCGTATTAATGAGTCCTGAATCGCTGGCACCATAAGTGACACCAGTATCGTTAAGAGGAAATAACGGAACAATCACTGTTCGCACCGATTTTTCAGCACTAGGAAAAGATTCCAGGTTGTTTGCCAATGCAGTAACAACAAAATGATAATTCACCCATGGCTTTAAATTCGACAATACTAATCCGCTGCTTCGATTAAGCTCTAATATCCCCCCCATCGCCGCATAATTACCCGGTGTTACCCCACTTTGCCGAGCATAATAAACGTTGTATGAAGTTGCACCGGCGACATCTGCCCAACTTAAAGTGACCTGTCTATCACTTTTTAACAACGAAAGAGCTGGTGCAGATGGCGCATCGTCGTTTCGAACAGTGATAATACTTTGAGTATCACTAATCGTCGCACCAGTCGCATTACTCAAATTAATTAAAAACTGCTCATCATTTTCAGCAATCGCATCATCTTTGATGGTGAAGTTTATAGTTTCACTGATCTCACCCGGGGTAAAACTTAAGGTACCACTCTTTGCGATATAATCACTCTCTGCAATGGCGCTACTATTCGCTGTGGTATAACCGACCTGGACAGTCTGAATACTGGCTTTATGCAGGGTAACCTTTACTGTGGCTATCGCATCTGATTCATCTTTGCTTACATCTTCGATACTCAAGCTCGGAAAATCATCGTCGTCGGTAATTACCACTTGCACATTTGGATTAAACAATGTGGCGCCCTGGATTTTTCTCAGGTTAAGAGTGAAAGTATCATCCGCTTCGTAAATTTCGTCATTTTTGATAATTAGGTTAATCATTTTTTCTGTTTCACCAATATTAAAGGTGATGCTTCCGGTTTGTGCGTCATAATCATCGGCTTCGGTTGCGGATCCATTCACAGTTGCAAAGTCGAGTGTCACCGGTGACCCACTGGGAGAATCTAGCGACAGTATTAAAGTGGCATTTGTGCTTTCCTCATTAACACTGATATTTTCCGAACTGACGACTGGAAGTGCCGTGGTAAATCCTGAAGTAAACACGGTTGCGAGTGATGCACCATTACTGTCTGTGATATCGGTACTGAGTTCTATCCTGTATAAGACATTATTTATCAAGTTATTGCTTGGGTTAAAACTAGCGGTTTTGGTGCTTTGATCATAGCTTACCGAACCCAGAACAACACTGTCGTCGGGACGTAAAACACGAAACGTACTACTGTTAATACTGGCGGCTGCCATATTTTTATCAAAGGTAACATCAACCTTATGTAAATTAGTGTCAACATTTTCCTGATTATTCTCGGGGGAGGTTACCGTCACCATTGGTGGTACAATAGATGGCTCATCATCGTCAATAATAGTGATATTAACGCTGCTTTGACTGCCTAACGTAGCACCAGAAACATTGCTTAGCAAAACACTAAATGACTCGTTGTTTGGACCTTCGTACATATAGTCATTATTGATTATTATATCGATATTGGTCTGAGTTTCACCTGCAAGTAGGGTTACCAGCTGATTATTTAATGTTATGTAATCATTGGATATAGCAGAACCAGTTTCAGTCGTGACATTTACAGAAATGTTGTTTTGTAAGTCAGCTTTATCTAATTTGATGTTAAGCGTAGCAACCGCATCTGTTTCCGAGACAGATACATTAGCATTGACAAAGTTAATGACGGGTAACACTTCATCGATATTAAGTACTGTTATTTGTAGTATTTGATGCGCCGTAATATCGCCATCACTGACTTGTATCTCGAGTTGATAAACATTATCGGTATCAGCATCGGCAGGAGATTCGAAATCCGGTGGATTTTTAAATATTAAAACACCACTACTGTTAAGCGTAAATATACTTGAATCAGCTCCTCCAATAATTAGGAAGTTAATATTGTTGCTATCCATCCCACGAGCTTGGAGGGTGGTGATTGCACTGTTATTTTCATGGACAAAATATTGAGTTGCTATTGAAGATTGTGGTTGTGTACCAATCTGGTTGCTCTCCAACGATTCTAACTCACCGGCCAAGGCGGTAACGACAAAAAAGTAGTCTGAATCATTGGTTAAACCTGGTATGGTTATTTCACTTTTTTTATCCGCCAATCTCACACCGCCCAACGATTCATAACTAACAGGTGTTACACCACTTTGTTCAGCAAAATAGATATTGTATGATGTTGCACCGGTGACATCCGCCCAGAATAAAGTGACTTGGCCATCACCATTTAACAACGAAAGTACCGGTGCGGATGGTGAATCGTCATTTCGAATAGTGACAAGGCTTTCGCCATCGTTAATCATTGCACCAACAATTCCGTTTAAATTTATCAAAAATTGCTCATCAGTTTCAGCAATCGCATCATCAGTGATGTCAATATTGATGGTTTCACTGACTTTACCCGGCGTAAAACTTAAGCTTCCACTTTTATTCGCGTAATCGGTTCCTGCTATAGCGTTATCATTTGCAGTGGCATAGTTAACCTGAACTGGTTGAACACTAGCTGTGTTCAGCGTAACTCTGACATTGGCGACTGTTTTTGATTCATTGACGATAACGTCTTCAACACTCAAGCCCGGTAAATCGTCAGTAGCAATGGTGACAGTTGCGCTACTTTGACTACCTAGTGTGGCACCAGTGACTCTGCTTAGCAATACTGTAAAGAATTCAGTGTTAGTGCCTTCGTATAATTCATCATTATTGATTGTTATATCGAAACTGAGTTGCGTCTCTCCAGCGGGTAGGATTATCGTTTGATCTTTCAATGCTTCATAATCACTGGATGATGCCGTGCCGAGCACAGTATTAACACTCGCGGTAATGTTGTTCTGTATATTAGCTTTATCTAATGCAATGTTCAGTGTAGCAATCCCATCTTTTTCAGAGACAGATACATTGGTTTGGGAAAAATTAATAACGGGCAGTACTTCATCAATATTCAGTACAGTAATTTGCAGTGTTTGCTGCGCTTTTTTATCACCATCATTGACTTCTATTTCCAGTTGATAAATATTGTCTGCATCAGCGTCACCAGGGGATTCGAAATCCGGTGGATTTAGAAAGATTAAGGCACCATTCCGATTAAGCGCAAACAGATTGACATCTGCACCACCAATGATGAGAAAAGCTAATTCGCTACTATCCGCATCACTGGCTTGAATGGTAGTGATTGCAGTACTGTTTTCAACAACACTAAAGTCAGTTGATGAAATAAGGACTGGCGCTTGATTTTCAACAAAAGGTTCGGAAACAGTGGCAGAACTGGTAGTGGAATAAGCGCTATACTGATCACCTCTTTTTGCAGCCAACCAATAATAATAGCTTTGATTAGGTATCACTACATCATCCCTATACGGCGATGTAACATTATTAATGACTGTTGCAGTATTTATATCCAGCACATCGCTGGTGCTCCGGTAAAGCGTGTAGCTATCTAAAGCTTCAACAGATTCCCAGCTGACTAGAACAAAGTTCTTATCAGTGACTACACTTGTTAGATTACTGGGCTCCATTGGTGGCGCAGTGAAAGTCAGCTGGTTTGAATCTGGACTTTCGTTACCAGACCAATTGGATCTCAGTTTAACAACGTATTGCTGGTGCGTGTTTTCAGCAACGATAATATACGGTGGTTTATTTAAAATAATTTCTGATGTTTTACTGGCACCAAAGGTATTTAATTTGGATAAATACAATGTGTAGTTTTGTGCATTACTTTGTTCCTCCCAATTTAGAATCAACTGGTTTAAATTGTTTTTCTCCAGAACTATATTAGGTGCAGTTGTTGGTGCCTGTTGTGTTGGGTGGGAAATATCCACATCACCAGTAAGACCACCGCCACAGGCTTGTAATAGAATCACACTGATAAGAGCGATTATTCGTTGTATTTTTTGCATTATTTTCATCGATTAAGTTTCAGGCTTTTTATTATTA
This sequence comes from uncultured Ectothiorhodospiraceae bacterium, assembly GCA_945787715.1. Taxonomy (GTDB): domain Bacteria; phylum Pseudomonadota; class Gammaproteobacteria; order S012-40; family S012-40; genus CALZJE01. The sequence goes on from CALZJE010000067.1 coordinate 14,846, forward strand.
TAATTTTGAAGAGTTTTTGTGAGCTGTGATCTATTTCACACGTTGCATTGAAAACCGTGATCTAATTCACGCTCCAATTTACGTTTGATGTGATCAGCAAAATAATGGTGTTGTTTTCGAAATTGCGCGAATTGTAATCTAAAAACCGCTCGAATCCAAAGTACTATTTTAAGCCACTCTCTACTCGTCAATTTTTAGTTTACATAAATGAAAGCTATCTTCAAATAGCTAGTCGAATCAAGTACTTGTACTTTTACTTGTGGATCAACTGATTATTCTAGGCAAAAGCAATATAGCTTAAATATTGAGCGCCATGGTGGCTAGAAAGAAATGGATTCACAATTATACTCGAGTTGGCCTGTTCAATATGAAGATGATCTACAAATAAAGTCGATAGATTTTCATTGAATCATGCAGCCAAATCCCATTCCCCCACTTTTGCTAAACTCATTATTACGCATAGATACCAGATTCTCTTAATTCAATTTGAACTTTAATAACCAAAACAAAAACCCATGCTCGCTGTAACTCAATCCATTTTGTTTTTGTCCCCGATTCATCGTCATGTTTTCGACCTAAAAATCTACCATGTACTACCTTCATTCTAAATACCGTGTCAATACTTGGCGTTTTTTTTGGCGGTGCCGTGCGTTTGTTACTATATAAATGGCTTGCCATTCCCCAGTTTCAAATACAATAGCACAGGCCAGGCACGCTAACATACATTAACATGGCTAAATATAATACATGGAACAACCTAATTTAAAACGGATTACCTGATCTTTTAAGGTTCAAACTTAATTCGGTAAAATAAAACTCACTGTAGTTCCAATCTGTTCTTTGCTGTTTATTTGAAGCTTACCACCGTGAGCTTCAGCAATCATTTTGCAAAGATATAATCCCAAACCATATCCACCTGTCTCACGTTGTCGCGAAGGATCAACACGGTAAAATGGTTCGGTTAATGATGGAATAAGCTTTTCTTCAATGCCAATGCCAAAATCCTGAACAGTCAGTATGATATTTTCCTTCTCAGATTTAAGCGTAATAATAGGTGGTGGATTTGCAATCGGAGTATGTTTCAGTGCATTATCTACCAGATTTTTAATCAATAGTTTTATGCGAGGAACATCAATATTCATTTCGTATGGAATGTCATGAATATTGATAATAAGTGCTCTTGTGGAAAAATAACTCTCAAGTGTTTTTTTTGCAACAGTTGAAATGTTTGCCTTTGTCTTATTTAGGATGTGATGCCGTGTGCTAAGCCTTTCTGTTTCTAGTATCTCTTCAATTAATGCATCAATTTCATTTAATTCTTCTTCAATTGTTTTTGAATGCGAGCTTTCTGGTAATAATGCGGCAGCGACTTTTGCTCTTGTAACAGGAGAACGTAATTCATGACTAATTGCCAATAATAGCTGACGCTTAGCTTCAAGCATTTGTTGTATGTCATCAGTCATCTGGTTAATGCTATTTGCCAGGCTTCCAAGTTCATCGTTTCGATTAATATTTATTCTATGCTCTAGTTCTCCATTACCAATACGTTTTACCCCTGATTCTAGTGTTTTAATGGGCAGAAAAAGTTTTCGCGTAATCACATAAAATAGTGCTAATAAAATGATGATAAGAAATATAGGTAGCGCATGCCTACGGTGAATATGATCTTTGGGGTGAGGAATGGAAAAGGCGAGGGTATGATCTGCGTGGTTTACGACTAATATCTCTAGGTCTTCAAGTTCTCCGGTGGAATATTTTAACCCATTTTGACTAAACTGCTTGTAATACTTAATTTTTGATAATTCGATCAGGTTTTCACTTGTCGACCAGGTATCAGTACCTTTAAAAATCGAGATATCGATTGAAAGTTTTTTAGCGATCTCATGTGCCTTATCTTTATTGGGTGGTGTTCCAATATCACTTTGAACATATTCGAGATACTGTAGTAGGTGAGGGCGGATATTATCTTTGAAGTTGTTTTTTAAATTATAAGCGATATTCCCGCCAACAATTAGAACTAATAATATTGAGAATAATATATAAAGCCAAAGGAATTTGGTGGATAGAGAACTCTTTGTTTTATGCAGCATGTTAATCACTTTCACTAATAGCACCTACCAGACAGTAACCAGTGCCACGAATGGTCTTAATAAAAGTATAGGGTTTTAACTTATGTCGTAATCGGCTAATTAATATGTCAATAGATCTCGAAAAGAGTTCTGTGTCTATGCCTTTCAAGGTATTCAGTATCTCGTCACGATTAAACGTTTTATTGGGATGTGTTGCCAATAAGAGTAAACAATTATATTCCATAGTGGAGAGATTAATGATTTCATCATTGAGCGTGGCCTGGCGTAAGTCAGTATCAATTGATAGTTCTCTGATTTTTATTTGCGTAGGATTTTTGGGCAGGCTCTTAATTTTTGTACGTTTAATAATTCGTTGGATACGTGCGACTAATTCACGAGGTTCAAAAGGTTTAGCCAGGTAGTCGTCTGCTCCTAATTCTATACCAATAATTCGATCCATAACTTCTCCGCGCGCTGTCAACATGAAAATAGGAATCTCACTATTTTTTCGAATCTGCTTACAAACCTCAAAACCATCCATTTCTGGCAGCATGATATCCAATATCACCAAATCATACTGACCATGCTCCAGTTTTTCAAAGCCATCACTGGGTGATAATGCATGATCAAGTTGAATTGAATGTTGATTGAAAAATTCAGTCAATAAATTGCCTAAACGTTGATCATCATCAATTAGCAGAAGTTTAGTCATGTTGGATAAAAATTATGATTTACCAGTAAGATTGGTATTGTGTTTCAATAATCAACACAATACCAATTAACTTCAGCACATGTAAAGCCGATCCTGCAAAAGCTTAATGCCAATGGTGACGTTTATGTTTTTTAGCCATGTCTTGCCATTCCTCTCTTAGCTTTATTTTTTGCTCCAGTGTCAAACTGTCATAAAAACCAGCTAAAGCATGTACAACTTCGGGTGATTTTTTTGAAAAATATTCAAGCTTATTATCAATCATTGACTGGAGTTTAATCTGGTCTAGTGTTTCCTCTGCTAAGAGAGATGTTATATCTTGTTTATGTTTAACATGCGATTCTTTTAAATCTTTACGCATATCCAAAGCGATAACCTTCAGTTCACTAAGCTTTGTCATTTGGCTGTCATTAAGTTCAAGTTCTTCTTGTATTTCATTGGCAATCCATTCCGCTTTTTCCTCTGGAGATTTGTGTTTATACCAATAACCACATCCAGTGAATGCTACTGCACTGAAGATGAATAGACTAGCAATAGAAATAATTTTAATTCTAGATTTCATTGTTGTTCTCCTAATATTAATTACACAACACTAATTCACAACACTATAGTAGGATTTTTTGAATTAATATTCTTATCATGGAGGTAACGAAATGTAACAAAGTGTAACAGCGCTTAAAAAATTAATTTCTGTTGCTCAGGGCCAGATTTATCCAAATTTTGATCTTCAACTGCATTCATGCACTCTGGCCCTTCATGCGATGCATTGTTTACATATTCAGACACTTGTTGAATTTTAATGGTCTCATTGGCACTTGGTTTCATCAATGAGTCTACCTGGTTTCTGTCTGAGCTATAAAGCCAATCATTTAAACTCTGATTTTCCAGAATAACTGGCATTCGATTGTGAATACTCTGCATTTTCTGGTTAGCTTCAGTAGTGATAAGACAACATCGCATTTTTCCTTCCATATCAGTTTGAAAAATACTCGCAATAGCGAAAGTACTGCCTGATGACGGTGAAATGGAGTAGGGTATTTTATTGCCTTCTTTTCGGTTCCATTCGTAAAAGGAATTTATCGGAACAATCGCTCGTTGGGATGCTATTAAATGACGAAAAGATGACTTTTCCCAAATGGTTTCTGAGCGTGCGTTAATAATTGGCTTGGAAGCATTTGCATTACTCCTTGCAGGTAGAATTCCCCATTGCATGGTCATGAGTTCATTCTTGTCATTATGTGGAATAATCGTTAACAGCTTTGCACCTGGCGCTATATTATATCGAGCAGGCAATGGAGAGGGATATAAAGGAATATCCAAAAGATCTAAAAGTAGTTGAACACCAGGATGATCGCTGACATTGATTCTTCCACACATTGTCACACCTTTGATTTAATATCTGTCTGCATAAGCAGGATTAGATTCCAAAGCGTATTATATCTTATAAATTATTAGTGATATTATATTCTGTCACTCAAAATTTGATTTATTTACGGCGTGCTAGACAAAATCTCATTGAATATATTATTTGACTTGCCTCCATCTAATATCAAAATCCTTTTGTATTGTTTCAATAAACGCTTAAATTCACGCGGCTCAGTCCAGCAGCGCAGTGATATGCGCTGCAACACTACATCCTAATGCCGATAGGGCATAGCCGCCTTCTAACACTGAGACGATACGACCATTGGCGTGTTCATCAGCAACTGTTTTGATCTCTTCCGTCACCCAGGCATAGTCTTTTTCCGTGAGCTGAAAATTTGCCAAAGCGTCTTCCTTATGGCCGTCGAACCCGGCTGAGATTAGCATCAATTGTGGTCTGAATTTCGCCAACGGCTGCAACCAACAGGCTTGCACGGCATGTCGGAATTCAGGTCCTGTTGTTCCTGCAGGCAGGGGAACATTAATAATGTGATCATTATCTAGGTTTGCACCACTATAAGGGTAGAAAGGGTGCTGAAAGGTCGAACATAATATCACGCGGGGCTGATCCTTAAAAATATCCTCGGTACCATTGCCGTGATGGACATCGAAGTCAACGATTGCTACTCGCTCCAATCCCCATGCGTCGAGGGCGTGTGCGGCACCGACGGCAACGTTGTTGAAAAAACAGAATCCCATGGCTTGGTTATGTTCGGCATGGTGGCCGGGTGGCCGCACACTGCAAAATGCATTAGAAACTTCGCCCTCCATTACCAGATCTACCGCTTGAACCACCGATCCGGCGGCACGCAGGGCGGCAGTCAGCGTGTACGCGTTCATCGCAGTATCGGGGTCGATCCACTTCAGTGTCTTATCTTTGGGAGCAAGTTGAAAAATACTTGTAATGTATTGCTCATCGTGAACTCGAGTGAGCTGTGCGCGGGTGGCGAGTGGAGCTTGGTAATGGCGTAATAGGTCGTTGAGCCCACTGGCAACTAATTCATCCGAGATCGCTGATAAACGTGCCGGACATTCCGGGTGGTTCACACCCCTATTGTGTAGCAGACAATCTGGGTGGGATATGAAGGCTGTGTTCATATGAATTACCTGTTCAGTAGTTTACGATGAACGATATAAATCATCATAACAGGGTACTTGTTATAGTAGCATCTATGACGTAAAAATTGTCATCTATGCATGGAGATTGTTTCGGTTATTTATTATGGCGATCACATGCTAGCCGGTTACTGATAAGAGGAGGTGTGGTATAGAAAGTCATCACCGCTTAAAAAGAATTCGATAAATTGTCTCGGTGGTTTCACATTAGTGGTTTTTATTATTACACTTACAATAATAGTACTCTTTGTTGATACGGAATTCTTCGAAACAATACTATACAAACCAAAGATTTGTTAATCCACTAGAGCATGAATTTGATCAATAGTCACACTAATAAGATTGCTAGCTACAGAGTAAATAACATCTTGGGAGAGTCTTATGGAAAGCTATTGCAATATTTTATTTGCCACCGATTTTTCTGAGCACAGTGAGAGGGCCGCACTTCGTGCTGCCGATGTGGCTCGGCGACTTAATGCGCAACTTACTGTACTCCATGTTATCGATTATTGCCCAGAGAACATACCACCCGATATCATTTCTGCCGAGGATCTCAATCCAGGTGAAATTCTGGTGCATCGTGCGAACTTATCACTTGCTTCTCTTGCCGATCAGTGTGGTCTGAATGATGCTGCGCGAAAAGTGATTTTGACGGATCACGCCGCCAGAAAAGAGATTATTAAATACGCCGAGCAACATAACATAGATCTCATCGTTATAGCTACTCATGGTCATCACGGTTTGACACCGTTACTAGGTAGTACTGCAGATCGTGTTGTCCGTGGGGCGCCGTGTGATGTGTTAGCAGTTCGCGCTGGAGAAAAGACGAAAGGCCTTGGTGAATACTCGCGCATCCTGGGTGCTACCGATTTCTTGGATCCCAGTTATTCAGCAGCAAGGCGGGTAACCTCGTTGGTGAAATCCTATAATGCAGAGCTCATGCTACTGCACGTGGTTGAATGTTCGCCCGAGTTAATACTCCATGAATGGATTGGATCAGAAGGTGAAGATTACATCACTGATCTTCGCATTCGGATCGCAGGAGATTCCCTGCGAAAACTCGCTGATGCTATCGAGTATCCCGACGCTGACCAACACACCATCACCAGTACGGATACCGCCGCGCAGGTAATCATTGATTTTGCTGCAACACAAATGGTCGACCTGATCGCTGTGGGGGCTTATGGGCACTACGGTATCGATTTTCTACTCGGATCTACTGCGGAACGTGTTCTTCATAGGGCCGGGTGTGATGTATTAGTTGCTCGTCTTCCGTTGTCATTCAAACGTGGTTAATCTAGGAGGCTGCCCGAGAATAGAAGTCGTAGTTAGATCAGGAATACGTATATGTAATATAGATATGATAGATCATTAATGCCAAGCAAAGTGTCGCCAGGGATATATGTAGAGTGATCCAGCTATTTATGTACCATTTCTTACGGATTTTGAATACGTGATAATTACACAGCCCAACAAAAATTAAACCAATAAAACTATAAATTAGTATTGATTGATAAGCGTAGCCTACATTAGGCGCATGTAAAAATATTAATCCAGGTGCGATTGCGCCTAACCACTGATGGGTTCGCAAAACATTCTTAATTTTTACGCCTTGTTTAGAATTTCGCAGATGGGTTAATCGCCATTGATAAAAAATCAGAATCAAAATAGTGAATCCAGATATTTGTTTAAAAAGATCGTTGCTCTGTAAAGCTTTAAGTTCAGGGATGGTAATTGGATAAGTAAGCTGGGCAATGAGTAACATCGTTAATACAATTCCAACACAGAAGATGATCTTATTCGTTGGCTTGTCTTGTCTTTTTTTAGTGATCTCATCTGTTGAGATTGCACTATTATAGACTGAATTTGGATCAATATTAGTATACATAGCTGCTTCTTATCTTTCGTTTAGGTTGATACTTTTGTGGTTAGTAACAACGTTTTTAATGATGAACTGGATGATTTACTGGTGAGTTCATCCATAAATGCTTCAACGCTGGGCACATAACGTCCATTTTTCGGCCAGATATCTCCTATCTTGGGCGGATTATCCATCAAGGAAACCTCTTTAAGAAACGCTTGATAGGAAAATTCAAAACCAGCTCGTAAAGCTTGCATCATATCCAGTAATTCTTTGTAACCAACTTTATCCTTGGGATAAGTCCAGGTTGCAGCGCCCATAACATCATTCAACTTCCAATCTGTTTTAGGTGATTCATCATGATCGTTGTGACATGTAATACAAGGTTTTGCGCTTGCAATATCAGGTGCCATGTATGCAAAACGTTCTGCATCAGGGGAGTAGAAGAAAACGGGTTTTCGTGTCTCTCGAACTTGCTGGAAATTCTTGCGTTGTTCTCCTTCAAAGTTATTGGCTTTGTTAATGGCATAATCCGAACCAAGAAAAAGCCCTAGTTGAACGGGGCTTTGCTCTAGTGAAGTTGCCGTTAATTTCATGAATTGAGCAGGAAGAGGGCCAGCAATTATGTCATCATCTTCCCAATTTTCATCAAATTTTATTTGCTGCTTCTTACCCGCACCTACGATTGCTTTAGTGTAAAGATTTCTGGCGACATCATTTTCTTCTTCCAATATTTGAAGCGCTACCTGAATAGGTAAGGTAAATGTTTCGAGCTCGTTCTCTTTTAGCGGTACCGGCGCAGTAACAAACAAGTAGATCGCTAATACCATTAAAACAAAGATGCTGAGCACAAATGATTTACTGATTTGTATCATTTCGTGTCTCCTTTGCCTTAAAATGTTTTTCTTTGGAGTAGGGTGAGTTCTCGCCGTCAAAATAAGCAACGATTCTTTTTTTATCGTGCATTTGTAGTATTTTAGTTTTAAGTTTCATTTTGTGATTACCATGGAAATCGTGACACCCCAAGCAAGTATCCCAACGTTTATGCTTAATAAGCGTTTTATGACTAACATCCACGCTGTCTTTTTTTAATGTGAGTTTCTCATGACAAACGACACAATTTGTTAGATCCATTGTAACACGTTTACCCGAGTGCTCTTTGTGGCAACTGTTGCAATATTGTGGTTGTATTTTTTGACGGGCTTTTTTAAATCTTGGCTCAAAAAATCTGAAAACAGGGTGATTATCTTTAGGTCGACGGTGACAAGCTAGGCAATCACTATTGCTGACAGGTTGTCTTTTTAAATATACACTTTTATCCCTATTTGCCAATAAATATTGCACATTAGCTTGAAGTTGCTGACGTATAGTTCCTTGCGCTGCACGATGACACTCCTCACAATCCAGCTTTTCGTGGCCCGAGTTCATAGGGCCAGCAGATATCATCCAGCTATTTTGAGGGACCAATAAAATTGTCAGTACAGCGACACTCAATGTAATGCCGACTAAAAATCCAATGGTCCTACGTCTATTTGTCTGTTTTCGTTTCTGCATAATTAATGAGTCAATCTCATATATATGAATGATTTGCTCTCAACGCGCATAATTCATGAATTATCCGGGCAAAGCTATATAATAAAAGCATAGTACCGTTTATCCGAATACGGGTGTGTTGTAGATTACAAAATCAAAGATTAATTTTAAACCTAGAAATAAGATCATAAAAGCTATTTAACTATCTTACTTTGTTGAGGAAAAATTGAATAGTTAAGGTGTTTTCTTAGCTATCATACTGCAAACAATAAACTCGTAATAGCAATAACAGAAGAATAATTGAGTTTGGTGGGATAAACTCCTATTTTTCTTACACAATTTAAAATAATTTTTTTTATGGCTAAACCTTACGCAGAATCATGTGATCAAAATAGAGAACCCATTTTCCACATCATTAAGCCTTATTTGACTTCGCGAAAGAGTGTACTGGAAATAGGGAGCGGAACCGGCCAACATGCCATTTACTTTGCTGACAAATTACCCCATATAACCTGGCATACCAGTGACAGAGAGGAATATCATGGGGGCATAGTTCAGTGGCTTGATGATTCGTGTTTAGCTAATGTCAGGAAACCAATGTTATTGGATGTATCTGGTTCACCCTGGCCAAAGATAAATGTTGATGCAGTTTTCTCAGCAAATACAACTCATATAATGCGTTGGCAAGATGTGCAAGCACTTTTTGCTGGTGTAGGAAAGGTACTTATTGAAAATGGTATTTTCATGTTATATGGGCCGTTTAATTTTAATGGCCGATTTACTAGTGAAAGTAACATGCAGTTTGATCAACGTTTAAAATCAAGAGATCCTTTTAGTGGAATTCGAAATTTTGAAGATTTGGATAAGTTGGCCGAACTGGCTGGCATGCAGTTTGTCAATAATTATGAGATGCCTTACAACAACAGAATTCTTGTGTGGCAAAAGAAAGCAAGTTAAATAGTTTTTAAGCGATGCCCAGATAAAGATATTGACATCAACTAGTGTTTACCTTTTAAATATGCCCTATGCAAAAACTTCGAAACTTTTTGAAATGTACACGCGCCTGGTGGATTGCCATGTTGGTACCAGCACTAGTATTTGTGTTGTGCAACCAATTGCATATTCACTTGCATGACGGTCATTCACATAGCGACAAAGGCTATCAACAACATAGCCATAAAAACGAACTTCATAACGCGCATTATGGAAATATCCATGAAGATGGAAATGGTTTCAATCAACATCACATTGGTATGGAAACAACGGTTGTTGATATCTCTCCTGATGGATTGATAAAATACTTATCTTCAGTATTGCTAGACTTTGCTCTAGTGAGCACTTTTATTCTGTTTTTCTCCCCACTTACAAAAACACGACGTTTAAGACGTATTGACAGCAGTACGCCATTAATTCCTTGGCGTAGAGGTTTGTCTCCCTTACTACGCGCACCTCCCCTTTAATACAAACTTCCTAGATACACTGTAGCCTAAAGTGCTTGCCGAATTGGCTTAAGTACGTCCACGCATCATTTTCATATTTATTTGTTTTGAAATTGAATTAAAGGGCTAAGTAACCATTTTAACCACCTTATATACTAACGAGTTGGAAATAAAGGATACCTGCTGAACTATACTGTTGGCAGCATGGATGCTGCCGTCAAGCTTATAAGGACATATTTACAGCGTGTATAACAGCGTGTATAATTCAGCAGGTATCCTTTATTTCCGATTTATTAATAACTGTTGTTTCAACGGTTATCGGTTGGTTTGAAGATTTAGAAAGACTTGTCAAAAGGAACAACAATGCGACATTGGATTATTTTGACGTTGTTATGTATCGTCACATCTACCCTGCATGCTATAGAATCACCTAAAGCAGCACCCATTACACTCCAACAAGTGATTGTCAACGTGTTGGAACGTAATCCTCAACTCAACATTAACGATTATGAGGCACGTGCTGCTGCATCGAGAATTAAACAGGCAATTCAAACGATGCCATTAAGTGTGAAACTGGAATTAGATAACCTCGTAGGTACTGGAAAATATAGAGGTATTGACAGGCTCGAAACCACATTAAGTTTAGCAAAGGTTCTGGAATTAGGAAATAAAGTCTCAGCGCGCAGTGATCTTTCTCAGCAACAAGCAAAACTCATACAAAATGAACAGGATAGTAAACGTCTTGATTTATTAGCTAAAGCTGCCGAGCAATTTATACATGTTGTTATCGATCAACATCGTTTGCGGATTGCGCATGAACAGATAAAATTATTAAAACATACTCACGAGATTGTAAAGCAAAGAGTAAGGGCAGGACGAAGCCATGTTGCTGAACAACGTCGCGTAGCCATAGCAATGGCGCGAACAGAAATTGAACTGGAACATGCCGAACATGAGCTGGCTACTTCGCGTCTTAAATTAGCGGCAAGTTGGGGTGAAACGCAACAAAAATTCGGTAGCGCCGAAGCTAATTTATTTGAATTACAACCGGTGCCTTCTTTTAAGCAACTTGTAATTCTGTTGACAAATAATCCTGATTTAATCCGCTTTGCTAGTGAAGAGCGTGTGGCACAGGCCAGATTACGACTTGCAGAAAGTCGTCGCACTTCAAATGTGGATTTATCCGGAGGAATACGCTACTTCAACGAACCAAGTGACGCAGCTTTGATGTTTTCTGCTAGCATTCCCTTAGGATCGCGATCGCGGACCAAACACGATGTCGAGGAGAAAGAATACCTCTCTCAGCGAGAACCCTATCGATATGAGCAACAAAGATTGGCTCTTTATAGTAGTCTTTATGAAATTTATCAGGAATTATTACACGCCAAAACCGCGTTTGAAGCACTAAACCAACGAATTATTCCTCAAGCAAAACAGGTAGCAATTGATTACGAGCAAGGATATAAAAGTGGCCGCTTTTCCTTATTGGAACTTAACCAAGCACAACAAACATTACTCGATGTTCGCCTTGAAGAAATTATCGCCGCAGGCAATTTTCATCGCTTCCGAATTGAAATTGAACGATTAACGGCCACAGAACTACGCTCAGAGGTCTCACAATGATGAAAAATATTATTTATACATTACTGATACTCATCAGTGGCGGCGCTGTTGCTGTTTGGTTAATGTTTGCAGATCCGCACCATGATGAACACGGAGACGATAATCATCATGATCATCATACAGAAACAGAAGAAGCTACGAAGGGACCTAACGGTGGCCGTTTGTTACAACAAGATGATTTTGCGCTTGAAATGAAAATATTTGAAAAGGGTGTACCGCCAGAATTTCATATTTTTAGTTATTTCGGGGGGGAAATACTTAATCCCAATGAAGTTGATTTGAATATCAAACTCACACGTTTGGACGGTCAAGTAGATGATTTTCAATTTCAGCCTCAAAATGATTATCTGCGTGGTGATACAGAGGTAGTCGAACCTCACTCTTTTGATGTTCATGTTAGTGCTGAATACCAAGGTAAGCATTATGAATGGAAATATGACAATTACGAAGGTCGAGTTCAAATCAGAAGTGAAATTGCTTCAGAAGCCGGTATTAAAACAGAAAAAGCTGGACCACATCGAATCAAAGAAACATTGAATCTGACAGGTAGCGTTCAACTTGATCCAAATCGTTTATCTCATGTACGAGCACGCTTTCCTGGGGTTATTAAACAAGTGGGAAGGGAGTTGGGTGAACGCATTCAAAAGGGGGATGTACTCGCAGAGATACAAAGTAACGAAAGCTTACAAAACTATGTTGTTAAAGCACCAATTAGCGGTGTAATCGTACTGCGCAATATTCAAGTGGGAGAAGCTACTGGCGCAGGACCTTTATTCACCATTGCAAATCTCTCTAAAATCTGGATCGAACTCGATGTTTTCGATAAAGATATAGATCGTGTAAACAATGGTCAGGCTGTGTTAATTGAAACACTCAGTGGACAATCGGCTCAGGGAAAAATATCTTGGTTGTCTCCCATGGCTTCTCACGCAAGCCAGAGTATTCAAGCACGAGTCGTTCTTGATAACAAAAAATTGTTATTTAGACCGGGACAGTTTGTACGTGGCCGCATTACGGTTGCTGAACATGCTACAGCCCTAGCTGTTCGTAAATCGGGCATTCAAAGCTTTCGCGATTTCCAAGTTGTATTTGCACGCGTTAATGATACCTATGAAGTCCGCATGTTGGAAATGGGTCGCAGTGATCACGACTGGGTTGAAGTGTTAGCAGGGCTAAAACCAGGCACTGAATATGTCACCAAAAATAGTTACTTGATTAAAGCCGATATCGAAAAGTCTGGCGCCAGTCACGATCATTAGGAGCCGCCAAAATGATAGATCGATTAATCGCTTTTTCACTGTCTCATCGTTGGTTAGTGCTGATCTCGGTTATCGCATTAACAGTGTTAGGTTTATATAATTACCAAAAGCTGCCTATCGATGCAGTGCCAGACATTACTAATGTGCAGGTGCAAATTAATACTGAAGCAGCAGGTTACTCTCCACTGGAAGCTGAGCAACGCATTACTTTTCCCATTGAAACAGCGATGGCTGGTATACCTTATTTAGACTACACACGTTCTATTTCACGTTACGGACTTTCGCAAGTCACTGTGGTATTCAAAGACAAAACAGATATCTATTTAGCGCGCCAATTGATTAATGAGCGCTTGTCAGAGGTGAAGGAAGGTCTTCCTAAAGGAATTGAACCTACGATGGGTCCGATTGCAACAGGACTGGGTGAAATTTTCATGTATACCATTTCAAGTGAAGATGGTGCGAAACATGATCCCATGGAATTGCGCACCGTACAAGATTGGATAGTAAGACCACAGTTACGTCAAACGCCGGGAGTTGTAGAAGTGAACACCATTGGTGGTTACACCAAGCAATTCCACGTTCTACCTGATCCTGATAAGTTGTTGGCTTATGATTTGAGTTTACAAAAAATCATGGCTGCGCTGGCGCGTAACAACCTTAACACGGGGGCAGGGTATATAGAGCGTTTTGGTGCGCAATATCTTGTTCGTTCACCAGGTCAATTGGCAAATCTAGAAGATATACGCGCCATTACTGTTGCCAAACGTGACGGTGTTTCAATAAAACTCGGAAGCATTGCAGACATCACCCTTGGCAGTGAATTGAGAACTGGTGCTGCTACTCAAAACGGTAAGGAAGTTGTACTCGGTACGGTCTTCATGCTTATGGGTGAAAACAGTCGATTGGTGTCGCGTGCTGCTGCTGAGCGTTTAGAACAAATTAAGCCTTCTTTACCAGATGGCGTGAATCTCACACCACTTTACGATCGTACCGATTTAGTAGATAAAACCATCGCCACTGTACAAAAAAATCTGGCTGAAGGCGCGTTGTTAGTCATTGTTATTTTATTCTTATTGCTCGGCAACTGGAAAGCAGCATTAGTAACCGCTGCTGTTATCCCTGTGGCCATGTTGATGACTATTACAGGTATGGTGCAGTCTCAAGTTTCAGGTAACTTGATGAGTCTTGGTGCTTTAGATTTTGGTCTCATTGTTGATGGTGCTGTCATTATAGTGGAAAATTGTTTACGGCACCTGGCTGTCTATCAACAAAAGAACAAGGTACTGCCTGATCTTGCTACTCGGCTACGCCTAGTGCGCGAGGCCACTGTGGAAGTCATACGTCCCAGTGTCTTCGGTGTCATTATAATTATGATTGTTTACATCCCTATCTTTGCGCTTAGCGGTGTTGAAGGAAAAATGTTTCACCCTATGGCGCTTACCGTAGTGATGGCATTGGTTGCTGCGCTCATCCTCTCTCTCACCGCAGTACCCGCTGCAGTGGCTTTATTTGTGCGAGGACGCGTTGCAGAAAAAGAAAATATTTTTATGCGCGGTGCACGTTTTATTTATGAGCCAGCACTACGCTGGTCGCTTTCACATAGACTGCCGGTGGTTACGTTGGCTGTTGTATTGGTTTTACTTGCTGGTATCCAAACTACACGTATGGGTACCGAATTTATTCCTAATTTGGATGAAGGTGATATTGCTTTGCATGCGCTGCGTATACCAGGCACCAGTCTCACTCAGGCTGTGGAAATGCAAACCATGCTTGAAGCACGGCTAGGCGAATTTGCTGAAGTGTCACATATATTTACAAAAATCGGTACCGCTGAAGTTGCCACTGATCCCATGCCGCCGAGCGTGGCGGATACATTTGTGATGATGAAACCCCGTAGTGAGTGGCCTGATCCACGCAAACCAAAAGCAGAATTGATCGCAGAAATGGAAGCAGTTGCCTTAACTATTCCTGGCAACAATTATGAGTTTACTCAACCTATTCAAATGCGTTTTAATGAACTCATATCTGGTGTCCGATCAGATCTCGCGGTCAAAGTTTATGGTGATGATCTAGATATGCTGGTTGAATTATCGAAGAAAATCGGGGATGTGGTGGCTAAAGTACCTGGTGCAGCGGATGCCAGAACGGAACAAGTTACAGGCTTGCCCTTGCTAACAGTGATTCCTGACCGTGAACGACTAGCCTTTTATGGCCTGGACGTGGCAAATGTACAAGATGCTTTACGCCTAGCAATTGGTGGTGAAGTGGCCGGGCAGATATTTGAAGGCGACAGACGCTTTGACCTGGTAGTTCGTCTACCCGAAATCTTGCGCACTGATCTTGATGCTTTAACACGTCTACCTATTCAATTACCTGAAACATTGCAACCGGAAATTGACGGTGACGCAGATATGTTAGGGATTATCACGACGATTCCTCACACCATTCCTCTGCACGAAGTGGCTGATATTGAAATTACGCTCGGCCCCAATCAAATCAGTCGTGAAAATGGAAAACGCCGGGTGGTCGTCACTGCAAATGTGAGAGGACGTGACCTGGGTAGTTTTGTTGAGGAGGTACAATCTGCTGTGGCACGAGATGTAGATTTACCTGCGGGTTATTGGCTCAGCTATGGTGGCACTTTTGAGCAACTCATCTCAGCATCAAAACGTTTATCGATTGTTGTACCATTAACTTTGTTAGTAATTTTCGGCTTATTATTCATGGCATTTAACTCCGTGAAAGACGCTGCTTTGGTTTTTACCGGTGTACCGTTAGCCCTCACAGGTGGCATTGCAGCTTTAGCACTTCGAGACTTGCCCTTATCCATTTCTGCCGCAGTTGGCTTTATTGCTCTATCCGGCGTTGCTGTGTTAAACGGCGTCGTTATGTTGTCTTTCATCAGGGATTTAGTCGCAAAAGGTATCGCCCTAGAACGCGCCATTATTGAGGGCGCACTAACGCGACTGCGGCCAGTGCTTATGACTGCATTAGTAGCCAGCCTTGGTTTTATCCCGATGGCGCTAAATATTGGTACTGGTGCTGAAGTTCAACGACCATTGGCAACTGTCGTCATCGGCGGCATAATTTCATCAACACTTTTAACCCTTCTGGTATTACCAGTGCTGTATCGGTTGGCTTACCAGGAATCACTAAAACGCTCACAAACAAATCACTAAATTTTTAAACGGAGAATAAACAATGTTGAAAAACTTTCTAAATAATCATCTCGCTACCGCACTTTTTGCCCTAACGCTCATAATAGCAACAACAAGTTGTACAACGAGCAATTTGGTCAAACAGAATGAAAACATCACCATTGAACGAGTCGACTCAAAGGCTGCCGCGATTAACCATGCTTACATAACTCGCACCAAAGACGGACTTTCACTACATGGAGAATTAAAACGAGATTTGGCAGGACGTGGGCCTATTCCTGGCCACTTACATATCACACTTATTGATCCTCAAGGTAAAGTGTTAAAAGAAACTGATATTGGTTATATGCGCCGTAATGTAAAATCATCAATCGCAACTTATCATACAAAATTGCCGATTGATTTATTGCCCGGTAGCAAGGTACGAATCACACATTTCGGTACAGAAGATCACGAAACCTTTCCAGACGAAACAATTTGGAGAGATGCTGAACATTAACTTTTTGATCAACCGCAAGAATCAGAAAAATGAGTTAAATAAAAAAACGCCGGATGATTACTCAACCGGCGTTTTTTAAATTTTTAAAAAATGGGGCTCTTAACGCTTATATCCGGTAACCATAATAAAAGGGCTAGGCTCAGCCATTTGTCGTGACTCGACATCCACAAAACCAACATCAGTCAGTATCTCTTCCATTTCAGCAGTTGAATATGATGAACCACCAACTGTGTTAATAATTTGGTTAACACCAATCAACGCTGCTAATTGCGGTCCTTTTTTCTCTGGCCATAAAAGCTGTTCCTGAATCATAATAACAGCATCTTTAGTCATGGAGTCATAGCAACGCTTAAGCAGTAATTTTAATTTTTCAGGTGATTCCTGGTTAGTCATTGATGATAGCAACATTGCATCGTTGCTAGTTCCCAGGTCATCTGTATTGTAATCGCCGGAACGAAGTTCAACACGATCGTTAAATTTGTACTCATCTACAATTTCTTGTGCGATTTTCAAATTTTGCTCACGATCCATAGCAATAGCATTCAAGCCATCATAGCGTTCACAGAATTTCACAGAAAATGTTGATGGGCCGCAGCCGATATCCATCAGTAATTTTTTACCTGAAAGGTCGATCATACTTGTTAATACATCAGATTGGGAAAGTGCACGGTTGTGCATACCCATCATATAATCGCGAGTCTCTTGATCCGAATATTCTTGATGCATAAGTGCAGATGGTTTACCTGTTTTAACCGTATCATAAAGCCCACCCCAGGCTTCATACCAGTTTTCAAACATATAAACGATCCCACCTTGATAGAATTTGCTAGATGTTGTCAGAAAAGTTTTACTGAACTCATTGTTCATAAAAACATCGCCTTCACGATCAAGGAAATCGATCGAAACAAGCGCGCTTAAAAGTGCACCCAAGCAACGTCGGTCGGATTGTGTTTCTTTTGTTAAGGTATCAAGGTCTTTTGCCTGACCATCAAGTAAATTAAAAATGTCCAGTCGATTAGCTGCATGTAACACACATGATTGCCAATATCCTGAAGCAACCTGCATAACTTTCATAGGATCCATACCTTCAGGTAATCCCCAGCTACCGTTATTGTTGTTATTATCCTTATTCCATGAATCAGACATTTAGACCCCTTTCAACACGTGTAAAATTATAATTAGCAGTGAAATATGAAGGATATAAGCAATTTTGTCCAGCCCTATCCCGAGTTAAATAGATGATATCTAAGTTTTATTACCTAATTGTCAAAGTAAACCAAGCATGAGCTATTTTAGTTACAAATTGTCATCATCGTACATCTTATCGACCATTATTCCCGCACTTTTTAATTTTTCCTAATCTGTACTATATTTGATCGATTTAAGATAGTAACTGTGTAAATGACTACCAGTAGATCACTCTATTTGGTGATAAAACTATAAACTCCATCCCAGTCTTTTGCCGGTGGGGTCTGTTGAAATAACATACAGCGGTCAATGTAACATTGGTACAGGGAAGAATGTGTTTCATCCAGCAATTCGTTAAAAAGACTTATTGCTTTCACCCACTTTTGATCTCTATAAAGCTTAAGCGCTATGTTATGTTTACTCAATAAATCCCTATAATTTGCTGCTAATGTATCTTCTCTACCCATAGGTTGGTATAGGGTAACCGGTTCAACTTTGCCTATGACACGTACTTGATCAATTTCCATAAAAACATGCTTAGGGCAGGCTTGTTGGGTACTTTCACTGACAACAATGGGGATTTTATAATACTTGGTTAATGCTTCAATTCGTGAACCGAGATTCACTGTATCACCGAGTACGGTATAGGACATTCTAAATTTAGAACCGATATTACCGACATACATCGAGCCGGAAGTAATGCCAATACCAATGCTTAATATAGGCCATCCATTTTTCTTAAACTCTGATTCTAATTGGTCTAACTGGTTGAGCATCTCCAGTGCACCATCGACTGCAAGCTCCGCATGTTTTTTATCATAAAGAGGTGCACCCCAAAACGCCATGATGGCATCGCCGATATATTTATCTATTGTTCCCCGGTGTATTTGGATGGCGTGTGTCATTCCCGTAAAATAACAGTTCATTAATCTGGTTAATTCTCTGGGCGGCATATGCTCTGATAACGTTGTGAATCCCCTTATATCTGCGAAAAGAACACTCATCTCCCGTGTTTCCCCTTCAATCGCATAATCACCGTCTTGATTACCAAGTTCATCCACCAGTTCTGAAGGTATATATTGGCGGAATACTTTTGTTAGATGTCGTTTTGATCTGTTTTCAACAAAATAGGAATAACCCAAATAGTAGAAAAGCAGTACTGCAATAAACACGAGTTTTGTAGCGATCGGTAAAACTAGGTGATGTTTATCCCATGCGTAGAACGCTGTGCCAATAATTAAAACTGCCAAGAAGCCAATACTAAGAACAAAAAGCATAACACCGGGACGGGAAGTTACAATTGTCATTACGATCCATATAATAATTAACGAAACCAACTGAAAACCGTGGATGTATGCCGGTTTATTTTTTATGTTACCATCAAGAATTCCGGCTATCAGATTTGCATGAACTTCAACACCAGGATAAATGTTTTGTACCGGTGTTGATCGAATATCTAACAAACCTGGTGCTGTGGTACCTATTAAGACAATAGCATCTTCTAGTTTTTCAATTTCGATTGTTTTATTGATAACATCTTTAGCAGAAACATAGGGGAAACTTCCAAATGGGCCACGATAAGGGACTAACGAGCTGCCCGATTCGTCAACTGGAATGGGAAATTCTCCTAATTTAAGCTGTTCCAAACCTAAATTCGTTGCTTCTCCTGTGTATTCTTCAGCGATAAATAATTCAAGCTCAGGGAACCCCATAATAGCTCTTACCATTGCGAGAGAAAGAGACTCGTATAGAGCATCATTGTATTTTTGCAACATGGGGATTTTTCTAATTACGCCATCTTCATCAACGGTAGGTAAATCAATAAAACCACCATGCAGTGCATTTTTTTGAAAAATCGCTAAATTGCTTCCCACATCGTTAGCGCTAATGAATGGAATATTAGCGGTTTCCTCATTAACCGTTAATACGGGCTTTGGTAATACTTTTGTTATTGAATTACTTGCATCATTATTCGTTGCTTGGGAAAAATAATAACCTAATACAATAGCCCTATCTTTAATGGCCTTTGAAAAAAGAGCATCATACTCCAGGTCGTCTCGTATCACTTCAATCGCATAAAGGTAGTCACTATTATTTGTTAGCTGCTCCTTGCCGAGTGCATCTAAAACTTGAATTAATATCGAAACCAGCCACTGCTACAAAGTAATGGTCAAAAAGGTTATCTATCATAAGAGCTAATTTATTTCGGCTCCATGGCCAACGACCAAATTCCTCAAGGCTGGCCTCATCAATATCGACAATGACGATGCGCTCATCAACATTACTATTAGTAGAGATATTGAATCTAGAATCGTATGCTTTTTGTTCCAACGTATCGAGGAGAGGAAGATTAATAAAATCCAAGGCGTGCCCAAGAAAAACACACAGTAAAAATACACTGATAAGGTTTCGTGTTATCTTGGTTTTCATTATGATCTCTATCGAATAATCTGGGCATTAGTATTGTTTCGACAGATGGTTTAAGTTCTTAACCAGCACCTAAATAAACTTCAGTAAGCAGTTTATTCGCGGCTGCTTGGGTGCTGATTTTGAAGTGTCGACAACAAGGGGCGTTAACGTATAATTCCATGGAGGAATGCTGACTATTCTATATCAGTACCCAAGCATCAGAAAATCTCGAATTTTAAGTTCTTACTGAATTTTGTTTAGAGCTAAGTTTTTTTATTCTCTATTTTTATTATGTTTATATTTTCCTCTTTTCATATTTTTGTGATTATCTCTATCCTTATGTTTGTTGGTCGTATGTTTGTTTGACGTGTATTTGTTGAACCTGTAATTATTCGTCTTGTGCTTTCTCTCATGTGCGTGATTATGTGTAACAGATACTTCGAATTCTTTCGAATTTACATTGCCGCTGAAATCAGATACTGAAATAATTACATGATAAATTCGGTCTTGCTTCGAATGAGAGAGTTTCTCGGATCTTAGCCAGATTTCCCAGCCATTACTATTTTCAACAATCCGCCAATCTTTTTTCTCAGGATGACTATGATGATCTCCATTGCTGGTTATTAGTGCATCGATAGTTGGGTTGGTATCCACTAAATCGGACCAGCTATCAATTGACGCAACGAATGTCATTTTATGGTTTGGCGGCCAGATATCATATTTAATGATGTTTAATTCATAATTAGGTGCGGTCGTATCTAAAACAGTAATATTTTGCTGTTTAGTCGTTTTATTGCCATTGGCATCCTCAGCTATCCATGACACAGTACTAGTACCAAGAGGGAACAAGGATGGTGCGTTATTTGTTACGGCAACAGGAAATAGGTCATTTGCTGCTGCTTGGCCAATATTTATTGCCGTTAATGCGCCGGTAGCTTCGATTATCATATCATCAGGAATCGTTAAATCAGGTTTTGTTGTATCGACAACAGTAAGAGACATAAAATCAGTACCCGTATTACCACTGATATCTGTTGAAGATACCGTGATTTTAGTGGTTCCGAGTGCATAGTTAGAAAGAAGTGGAGTGACAACAGTATTTAAATCACCACAATTACAAATATCACTAACACTGTAATTCAAATGAAACGGCGCGCCATTTACGGAAACAGCTTCAATTATTTTATCATTACCCACGCTTACAGTTGGTGGAGTAGTATCAACAATTATTATATCTTGCGTTACGGTTGAGGAATTTCCATTAGCATCGATGGCTTTCCATCTAACGACTGTTGTACCCAGCGGAAAAGAGAGGGGTGCATCGTTGGAGATTGAGTATTCGAAGATGTCTGATGCTGTGGCAGTGCCTATTGTAATGTT
The DNA here is from genome assembly GCA_945787715.1 of uncultured Ectothiorhodospiraceae bacterium. GTDB lineage: Bacteria > Pseudomonadota > Gammaproteobacteria > S012-40 > S012-40 > CALZJE01. Next base: position 36,511 of record CALZJE010000067.1, read on the forward strand.
AGTCAAACTACCGGTCGATTCTTTAATGATTGATCCGGGGGCAATTATTTTTGGCGCAGTTGAATCAATTATTGTGACACGCTGGGTGTTAGTGGTTTTATTCCCGTTTTCATCAACCGCTTCCCACGTAATAAGCGTTTCACCTAGATCAAATTTTGAAGGCGCGTTATTTGAAAGGGTAACTTGAAATATATCATCTGCAGTTGCAATTCCAATATCTACATTCATGTTGATAGAAATAGCTTCAAGAGTGATATCAGGTGGTACAGCTAATATAGGTTTTGTTGAGTCTACAATAGTTACGACTTGATTATCGGAACTAGCATTTCCATTATCGTCTGTAGAGGTCCATATTACAATTGTGTTTCCCACAGGGAATAGGGGAGGCGCATTATTAGATAGATTAGTTGGAAATATATCATTTGTGACTGTTGTTCCGAGAGCAACAGGGGTTTTAATAGCTGTTGCTTCTTTAATTATATCGACGGGGGCAACTATTGTCGGAGCAATCGTATCTCGAACATCGATAATAGTGTTGTCGGTAGCCACCAGGCCAACACTATCTGTCACAGTAATGGTAACATTGTTTATTCCAAGCGGGTAATATTCTGGTGATGGCGAAATAAGTATAGATGACAGTTCACAGTTATCACTGGCATTATAATTGACAGAATATTTTGCCCCGGCAATAGATGTTGCCTCAATAATGACGGAAGGTTCTGCGGTTATTGAAGGCGAAATAGTGTCGGTTACTGCGACTATCATACTATCTGTCGAACTAGCACCAGATGAATCACTGACTGTAAGTAAAACTGTATGAGTACCCACAGCTAAATTAGTATTTGTTGTTTCTTCATAAAGCGTAGTAAATGGTCCTGTCCAGACATAAGTTAATTCATCCTTATCTAAATCATAAGATTCACTTCCATCCAGGGAAATAAATGCACCGCCGTTGGAACATGTTTGTGCAGTTACACGAGTAGCCTTTGCAACAGGAGTGGTATTTCTAGCAGGATCCATCTCGCGAAGAAAGATATCCATCTGCTTGTTATAATCAGCAGGATCGATAGCACTAGCGGTAGAAAACACAGCGACTCTACCATTAAAATTTAAGGATGTAATTTTGTCGATGTTGTTATCAATCTGCTCGCCAGACGCAGATAAACTAATAAGCTCGATGGAATCAAAATAGCGATCAAATAAAAACAGATCATCTTTATTGTTAGCGTCATTAGAAATCAGATTCGTTGAACTTGAATAAAAGGAGACAAACCGGCCATTACCACTAACTTTTGGTGAAAAATTAAGACCATTTGATTCACCCAATTTTGGAGTAATTCTTACGATATTGTTATTAGGTATGTCCTTAACAAAAACGTCTATGAATGAATTTTCATCTGTAAGTGATAGATTATTCGCCAGAGATGCAAATGCGATTACTTGCCCATCGTCACTAATGCTGACTTGTCCACTATGGTTATTACTTAATTGCCCTGAATTGTTAATTGAAACACGTTTTGTTTTTTTTAGCTCTCTATCATATACAAATATATCGTATTGATTATTTGCGGGGGACGAGTCCATGTTGTTAGCCAGAGAACTAAAAGCGACATATCTGCCACTTGCGCTTATTGCAGGGTCGAAGCTTTCTGCATCACCGACCTGGCCATTATTATTGATACTGATTATTTCAACGGTACCTGTTTGCATATCTTTTACATAGACATTACTTTTTCCCAATGTTGAAGTGGAGACCAGATTTGTAGCGATACTTGAGAAAGCAACATAACGGCCATCATCACTGACAACTGCCTCTGTACTTCTTCCATTTGCCTGAGCACCTGATGTTGAAGTGCTAACAAGCTTTGTCGAACCGGTGTCAAGACTGCGAATAAAAACATCGGATTCTCCATTATTATCAGCGTTAACAAGATTATCCGCCAGAGAGTAGAAAACAACATGTTTGCCATCTCCACTGATATCTGGTGAATAACTGATACTGTTTGCCTTTTGGCCACCATCACCTATGCTCGCTCGCGATATTTGTTGAGTTGAAAGGTTTTTAATATAGATGTGCTGAATTATTTCATTGTCTCCCACTAACTTTCCTGCGTTTGATAAAAAAGCAACGACCTGCCCATCATTACTTATTGATGGTGCCGTACTACTGCCTGAAATATTTTTACCTGGAATGTTACTTATCCAGCTTGTGTTTGCTGCATATGCTGATGGCAAGGTGAGTAAAACCGACAAACTCAATAATTTAAATCCTGTCACTCTTTTATGTGTTTTCATTCCAGAGCCCCCATGTTGCTATATACTGGAATCTCAATGAAATGTCCGTTTTCCGTTTTTGCTGTTATATGAAAAAAAATAGGGAGACCTGATTGAAAATAGACTAACGCTCTTGGTGTGCTTGTTGTAAGTTGAATGACAGCTTGTCCCATAGCAGGCAAGTTGCCAACTGTCATTGAATTATTTTTATTATCCAACGCATATTCGTTACCAGATGGTGATATCTTAAGGTTGTGATAACTTATAGGACTATTATTATCGATAATCAAGTGCAAGTTAACAGCATTTAACTTATCTAGTTGCTCATGAGAAAGAACTGAGTGTGTTATTTGAATATCATTATTCGAATAGACATTGAATGAAATCAAACCGATTATTAAATACAAAATAGTTTTTTCTTTCTTTTTACTAAAGAACATAAAACATACCTCGAAACTTTAATGAAGGCTGAACTATGGATTTACTGCACTCACTGACAGGTCAGCGGTTCCATTAAGTGTTGTCGCTCCATCATCCATTTGATAGTTCATATTGACATTAGAAGGGGCACTTATCGTTGCCTCAGAGTCACCACCGAGGGTTCCGGATACTGAACCTGCACCTGAACGTGACAATCCAAATAGAGGAGCAATATCGACTGCTGTATTTCCCTGAAAGGTACCATCACTAGCGATAGTCATGGCGGTAGTAGTATTGGAACTCCAGGTTTCTGAGTTGAATTCTGCGGTGATCATAGCTGATGCTGTTGCATCGACAAAATTCACAGTTAGAGCTGTTCGTGCAATATCCAGAGTTCCTGTCGAAACACCGTCAGTAGGATCTGAATTTGCAATGACGCTGTATAAAGCAGAGCCAGCCGAAGGGAGGACAATGGCTAACTCGGTTGGCGTGAATTCTTCAATTTCAATAGCGGGCTCCACTACTTCCGCTGGTGTACTGTCTACTAAAACAGTTTCTTCATTGATTTGAATATTCGTTGTTTTATCTACACTAGTCAATGCCTCTTTTGTTGTCGTAGTAATCAGGTTATCACCAGTGGTTGTATTGACGGCTAAATTGACTGCATTGGTGGAAAGATCTGACGAAGATTCATTATTAATTTTAACATTTTCGGTTATGGATGAAACAATCGACTGTTCTGAACTAGATTGAGGTGATTGGGATTCATTTGATGCGCTGGCGAAAAGCAGATCACCTGGTGCAGATTCCAAATAACCTGGCTGAACCGCTTGATCTACTATAAAGCCATATTCACCAGGAGCTACATCTAAACTCCCGCCATCATTCTCAAGGATGACTCCGCCATCTAAAACACTGACATACAAACCATCATCAGCATTACTACAATCACCTTCACACAAACGTGCCGTATAATCTGTTCCACGAATACCAATGGTGCCAACAACTGTTTTCACAGCATAAGCACCTTTATTTTCTTTGCCAATCTTCCCCGTAATTGATCTAAAACCTCCTTTCATTAAATTATAGATACTTTTATCATTATTATTATCACCGTTATATTCATAATCATCAATTATAAATTTACTGTTTGGTCGTATCGCTAGTAAAGTGCCATCACTCATTCTTATTTGTGCCTGGCCTCGCTTGCTGGAGATAATGGTGTCACCTTGATTAACACCGTTTCCTTTTCTAAGCCTACTTTTTTCACCCAATTCTGTTACAACTTCCACTTTACCTAACACAAATATTGCTTTTCCCGCATCTGCCGCAAAGGAAGGCGTTATATAGATAAATAGCAATAAAAATATCAAAATTTTCGCCATCTTCTGAATTTTATTCATAACTAACACCCTTAAATAATTTGGTGGCTTAACACAATGCTTGTTTGTGTACGTGTGAATTGGTATAAATCTACGGAAGAGCTATTCTTTATAAAATTGATGCTTGGTTCAATTGACCAGTAACGGTTGACTTTTATATTTAATTTTATTGCCGCAGAGTAGTTTTTATCGCGTCTGCCAATCCCAAAAAAAGGATTGTCATAATTCGAGTCTGAATATTTTAGTGCAGTTTTAATTTGAAACAGATTGTGAGTACTTTTGACAGGGATTGGGTTTTGAATGTACGGCAATTTCTTTACTCGAAGAGAAGGAATAATACATGTTGAGTAGCGTGGATTTGTTGATAGTTATTCCTTGAGTATAGAAAAAACCAGCATTATATTGATTAATATCTCTGATTGAGTATTCTGGTACGAAATCAATTCTTGCTCCAGATACAGTTCCGCCGATTGTGCTAGATTTACTGGATTTATATTGCAAGTTATAGTTCGCTGCCGCTGATCGGTTGTTTAACTTTTCATCAACCTCGATATGACGATATGTAAATGAAACTCTATTCGATAGGTATCTATTAAAGTTATAATTAAAGCCTGAATCAATTGCACCACCAAGTGTGTTAATAAATTCAGCATCACTGTAGTCATATTTAAATAAAGTAGTTGTAGAAAATAGTGTCAGTCTTTTTGTTAGTGGGTAATGTAGATAATCAGTTAGTTGTACAATGGAAATTGTAGAAGGTGTCGATTTGCTGAAAGATGTTAGATTAATCCCTACAAATTGTTCTATTTCTGGTGCACTGTTTGCGTTACTGTCATTTCCAAATCCTGCGGTTATAAAAGTGTTGTGAGTAAATGAGTTTTTTTTGTAAATGGATTCTAAATAACGTTGGCTCGCGTTCACATACAGTTTATTTTTACTGTTTTGAACAATGTAACTAAAATGAGCCAGTGCTTGATTATTGTCACCAAGTTTTTCATAGGCTTTAGCGAGCATAAATCTTGAATCTTCTTTATCTGGCGAAACTAATACTGATCTTTCTAACGCAAATACAGCAAGGTTCTCTTTACCACTATCAAAGGCTGCTTTCCCTAGAACATAGTCAAACTGCGATTCACCCGCAAAATCTTCAACACGATTTTCTAAAAGACTCACTGCTTTATCCGGTTCATTATTCTCAATAAGCGACATTGCATCCTTAAGTAACAACGTTGACTCGTTTGCGACAGCAATAGAGGTAATGCTTAATATCATAATTGCAATAGTAAGTTTTGTTATCATTGATATTTGTAGCCTTGTAGTATCTAACACTTCACTTGAATTTTATGTGTGATATATCGGTGACTTTATACATTCTGATGATAAGATAATGTGTACTAGATCACATTCAATTTGGTAATAATTCCTGTCTAGCAAAAATCTGTGACACACATAGCAGAACTTGAAAGTTGTATAACATTAGAATATTTAATAATAAATATAGGTCAAAAGTAAATTGAACTAATTCGTGATTTCAAATATGTAATTTTCTTCATTTCGAAGAGAAATGAGTAATCGAATAACATCTAACAATTTTCAAAAGAACCTAGACCAATGAAAGAAATAAGTGGAAATATACCCCGTATCATCTAGAATTATTGACGTGATGTGAAAAAAGAAATCTTAGTGATTATTTATCGCTCACTAATCAATTTGGATGATTAAAAATGGGATGTATTATTATGAGTAAATTTATTAAGTTTTTTCGTCAAAATGTTATTTTAAATGTCTTTATCGCTTTTCTTGTTGTACCAGCTTTTGCAAACGCTGACCAAACACCATGGAAGACTACTGTTGGAAGTGGAACATCACAAACAAATTTGAATTGGCCAGGCTACAACACTGGTTTTGATTTTACACCCTTAACAAATGGTGTAATTACAAAACTTGGAGGTTACTACAATGGCACAAAAACTGTCCGATTGTATGATAGCGCTGGAATTCAGTTGGCAGTAGTGAATGCAGCGGATAATAATAACTGGGGATATGCTGATATTGCCCCTGTTAGTGTTACCAGTGGTCAACGCTACACAGTTGCCGTAGAGACAGGTTTCGGTGGTGCAAGCATGTATTTCGGCCAACCTGGGTTCGGTTTTGGTCCTAGCTATCCAAATTTTCCACATGTAGTGGATGACATTAGAATAGAACGCTCTGTTTTTGGGTTTGGATCAAGTCAACCCACTTGGGAAATATGGGGTCAAATGTGGGGGCAACCCGACATAACGTTTGTTCCTGATTAATTGGTCATCCAATAATTCTTCCGTATATCTAAGATAAAACAGTGGTGTTTATTGTCGATATTGAAGATTGTCAATATTCACCATTGTTTTAATAAAATTCATCTTAAATCCTTGAGTTTGTATAGGCTTTTTATCCTTTTTATAAACATTAAATTGTGCTCAATTGTTGCTCTTGTGAATGGAACTATTCGCATTAAAAACCTCTAGTTATTCCGCCATAAATCTAAAGTTTCCTAGTTAAAAACCGATGCATTAATGATGCGTTATGCAGTCAATTTTTCGGTATTAAGTTTCGCTTTAAAGCAGTTTCGCAGTCTGTAAAGACTGAATGTATTAATGATAGCTTCGAAAAATATTAAAGGTCTCATTGAATGGCAAATAAGGAACTTATCATGAAGCTTTACCGCCCTAAACTTGGCGTAGGTGCCAAAACACTTGGCGCATTGTCCTTAATATTTTGGGTGCCAATGACCGTGCTTGTCGGTATTTTGTTTTATTTATTCCAAGATGTCATGCAAGAAGAGATGACCAGCCATATCAAGGCAAGTTTAAAGGGCGCTAGTTCTGTTTACGAAGAAAGAGTGACTGCAGTAAAAGTTTTTATGATCCAAGCTCGTGAAGATAAGAAAATTAGTCAAGCTTTTGAAAATAAAAATAGTGCAACACTACAAACCACTTTATTGGACTTTGGAAAAAAGCATAGCTTTTTAAATGTTTTGCTTGCAGTAGATGAACATCAGCGAATTATTGGCCGACGTAACAATCGGCTAGGTGATGTTGCGAATTTGGGTGATCTCGTTTCACGTGCTTTAATTAGCGGTGAAATAACGTCATCTACAGAACTCGTCAGTAAAGAATTCCTTAACAAAGAAGATCAAGAACTCGCAAATCGAATTATAGATGTGGGCATAGTTCAGTTTGTGGTGACGCCTATTAAAAAAGGAGAAAAAATACTCGGTGCTTTAGTGGGTGGCATATTACTGACTGGTGACCCTTGGCTCGGTAACAATGTCCATAGCCGCTTTGGTGTTGACCTGGCATTTTTCGGTGGTAAAACACCTGAGTCATTTTTTCTTCATTCCACCACTTCGTTACCGAGAAGCAGTTGGGTAATCGGGCAAATATTTCCTGAAGAAGTGAAAAATGAAATTGCACTTGGAAAACCATATTATGGTCCATTGTACATGTTCAATAAAGATACAACAGTAGCGTATGAACCTATTAAAGACAGTAGGAATAGAATTATTGGCGCTTTAGGCGTTAGTAAGGAAGCAGATAATGTAAACTCACTTGTTTTAAAAACAATTGCCACTGGTGTCATTATTACTGCAATTTTGGGATTGGGTATAGCTGGCATATTAGTTTATTTTATACATAGTGATATAACTAGACCGATGAAAATTATGGTGGAAGCCATGGATAGATTCGGGGCAGGAGAGATGGATATCATTCTTGATCTAAAAACTGGCGATGAGTTTGAAAAACTTAGCGACGGTTTTAATGTAATGGCAAATGGAATTCGAAAACGCGAGGAACGATTTAAGAAACATAATAAAGTAGCTAAACTTTTTATGTCAACGCTTGATTTGGACGACCTTCTCGATAAGACGTTGAAAATTGTGGTTGGTATTTCTGAATCCCAGTTAGGTATCATCTATTTGTGGGAGAAGCAGGGCGAGTGTTTAACCCCGCACGCACAATACGGCACACAATCTGGGCTAGAAAGCTTAGAAATTGGAGAGGGTTACCCTGGACGTGCAGCGAAAGAGTTAAAAACGTTGATACTAAATCCTCCTGCAGGAGAATCAGGTACTAATTTAGTAATGGGATTTGCATCATCTTCACCAAAACAAGTTGCGTATATTCCACTCTCATATCAAGATAATATTCTAGGTGTGTTAGTTCTTGGTAGTGTGGCAGAATATAACGAAGATATTATTCAGTTGTTTGATTTTCTCGCAGACCAAATATCCATCGCACTGGACAATGCAATCATGCATCAACGTGTGCAAGAACTCTCAATTACTGATGGATTGACAGGGCTCTATAATAGAAGATATCTAAACGATAGGCTTGAAGAAGAGTGGAATAGAAGTGTTCGCAATAATCAACCAATTAGTATGATTCTGTCCGACATTGATAATTTCAAATCAGTTAACGACACCTATGGGCATGACAAGGGCGATGAAGTACTGAGAAATGTTTCAACAGTATTTGTTAAGTCAGCAAGAAAAGAGGATCTAGTCGCTCGCTATGGCGGCGAGGAATTTGTTGTTGTTATGTTTGATACTGATGCCGAAGGTGCCGAACAAGTGGCACAGCGCATTTGCGAAGAAGCACGTGCTCAGGAATACCCATTTATGGATAGAGGCGCAACTTTAAGTGTTGGTATTGCGACTTTCCCGGGTGTTAAGGACGGTTCTATTGATGATCTTGTAAAAGCTGCAGACCAGGCTATGTATGAGGCTAAGATGTCGGGCAAAGATAGAGTTGTCGTCTGGAAGGATGAGAAGAATAGCTAGAGATAGAATTAAGAAAAATGATAAAAAGCCGGATTTTATTCCGGCTTTTTTATGAGAAATTGATTTATAATGGATAAGTAATAGGAATCAAGTGATTGTACTATAAATCGTGGATCAACTGATTTTTCTAGGATGAAGACACCAAATAAATGAGACTAAATACACCATGAAAATATTAATTAGAAACTTATCAAGAGAGACAACTGAAGATGCAATTAGACGCTTATTTAGTGAATATGGATCAATCCAATCCTGTAATTTAGTACTGGATAAAGAATCTGGAGAATCAAAAGGATTTGGATTTATTGAAATGCCAAAAGCAAACGAAGCCAAAGCAGCAATAAAAAGCCTTAATTATAAAACAATTGATGGTAGCAAAATACGTGTGAAGAAAGCAGAAGATAAAAAAGACGAAATAAAGAAATAGCCAGGAGGTTAAATAGTAATATGGGAACCAAGGGAGCCATTGCAGCTGGACATCAAGAGACAGTTAACGCTGCTCAAACCATATTACAAGCTGGTGGCAACGCATTTGATGCTATCATAGCTTCTCATTTTACCGCTTGCATATGTGAACCTGTGCTTGCCTCCCTATCAGGTGGTGGTTTTTTGATAGCAAAGCCAAATGCTTCCCAACCTCTTATATATGACTATTTCGTACAAACTCCAAAAAATAAAGCACTAGATAGCGAAATAGACTTTACTCCAATTGAAGCCAACTTTGGAAACGTAACACAAGAATTTCACATTGGTATGGCTTCTGTTGCAACACCTGGTGCAGTAAAAGGGGTTTTCGAAATTCATAAAGACCTTTGCAGCATGCCCATGAAAGAGTTGATACAGCCTGCAGTAAGTTTGGCAAAAAATGGTTTGATGGTGAATCCATTTCAGGCTTATATATTGGATATCATCTCACCGATACTTAATCATACCAATGACTCGAAAAAGATTTTCACTAATGCAAAAACTGGAAACCCCTATACCAGTGGTGATTATTTAACAATGCCGGAACAAGCAGATTTTATTGATGCATTGGCTCACGAAGGTGAGGCATTGTTTTATCAAGGTGAAATTGCAGCGCATATTGATCGCATGAGTCGCGATAATTCAGGTTTTATTAACCGAGATGATCTGAGCTCCTATAATGTTATTAAAAGAAAACCGCTCTTAGTAGATTATAATTCTAGGACTTTTCTGACTAATCCGGCCCCATCATCAGGTGGATTGTTAATCGCGTTAGGATTAGAGCTTATACAACACAGTAAGCCTGCACAATTTGACCGAGATAGTTACCAATATCTCTCACTCTTAACTGAGGTTATGGGACAAACAAACATTGCTCGAGTAGAAGCTCATTTAAATGACAATACCTCAAATTTGAGTGAAGCAATTTTGCATTCATCTTTCCTGGATAAATATAAGAATAAAATACTTCACCGTGCAAAGAGTTTACGCGGTACAACACATATCAGTGTTATGGATTCAAAAGGTAATATGGCCAGTATGACAGTGAGCAATGGGGAAGGTTGTGGCCATATAATTCCTGGTACAGGCATTATGCTCAACAATATGCTTGGTGAAGAAGATTTAAATCCCCATGGCTTTCATCAATGGGATATTAACCAACGTATGACATCTATGATGGCCCCTAGTTTCTTGCTGGATAAAAATGGAGATGGGATTGCAATAGGTTCTGGAGGATCAAATCGAATACGTACCGCGCTTTTGCAAGTCATTTTAAATCATGTAGAGTTTGATATGGATATCGAACAAGCAGTCCATTATCCACGTATACATTTTGAAAATGAAATACTAAATATCGAAAATGGATATAAATCAGCAAATATAACACGATTTAAACATGACTTTAAACAAGTGAAAGTCTGGCAAGATCTTAACTTATTTTTTGGAGGTGTACACGCGGTAGAAAAGCATGGTAATAATTTTAGTTGTGTTGGAGATCCACGTCGTGGTGGGGTGGCAATGATTATCTAAACGAGATTATAGACTAAACATTAAATTAATAAGCATTGACTGGTTGAAGAATGCGTAGCGTTCGTTTTAACCAAACATAGGTTATGCCACTGGCAATTATGCTCGCTATTACTAATCCCCAAAATAAGCCTTTAACATCTGCTAACAACGCACCCATGTAAGCAAATGGAATAAATAATACAAACAGGCGAATAATACTTAATACAGTTACTTCGACGGGTTTGTTTAACGCATTCATAACAGAGCCAGATAACATCATCATTCCTTGAAACGAATAGCTAATCGGTAATATAAATAAAAACAAAATAACAATTTCGATTACTTTAGGATCATTCGAAAATGCCCCAGCAATCAAGGAAGAAAATATGATTAAAATAAAATAAACCAATACTTGAAACCACAAACAGAATTTCAAGGAAATTGAAACTGCACTCAATACACGCTCATTATTTTTGGCCCCCAAGTTTTGACCAATAAATGGTAGCAGTGCCGTTGACAAAGACATAATAACCACCATCGCTAATGCTTCAACTCTTATTCCTACACCAAATGCGGCGACCGCTTCAACACCATGTTTTGCTACCATTGCTGTTAAAATTGCTGTTGATACAGGAATTAACAGATTGGTTAACCCGGCAGGTAAAGCAATATAAAGTACGGGTTTCCATGAAACAATCATTGTGGAGAATGATTGAGGGGTGAATGATATTAATTTTTTACTCTTCGATAAAATCCATAATGATACGACACACGAAACTAACCAAGATATTAGTGTAGCAAGACCGGCACCTTGAATACCCATTTCAGGGAAAGGTCCAATGCCGAAGATAAATAATGGATCTAAAATAGCATTTATAAGTGCGGAAATAATCATGAGCACACTTGGTGTTTTCATGTCACCAGTAGCGCGCAGCGCCCCATTGCCAACTATCGGGATGACAAGAAAAATAGAACCTATGTACCACAACACCATATAATCTTTAATATAGGGCATGATATGGTTTGTTGCGCCTAGTGCGGTGAACAAAGGCTCAATAGTCGCTATTCCGATAATTACCACAAGTGATACCACTAGAACCGAAAGTAACAGGTTATCAGTTGTCAGACGCACTGCTGTTGAGTGATCGCCTTCGCCCAAAGTTTTGGAGAGTACTGCGGCAAGCCCAATGGCAAATCCCATGGTAATACTCATTACAATGAAGCCGATAGGGACCGTAAATCCTATTGCCGCTAGCGGATCTGTACCGAGCAGGCTAACAAAAAAAGTATCTACTAATCCAAACAACAAAACTGCAATAATTCCAACAATCATCGGTATTGTTAGTTCGCGAAGTGTTTTCCCAACGGGGGATTCCAACATCCGCTTTGAGTGATGCTTCTGTTTAATTTATATCTCCAGTTGGAGTGACAATTGCTAGAAAAGTTAGGATGAAGCAGGTTAAAAATGTGCTAACTTGAAAGTATAAAGCAGGGAGTTAATTCCCTGCCTTTACCAGGTTTATGGATTAATTATTTATCTAGATCACAAGCAACATCAACACCATGATAGCCAGTCCATGTAGCATTTTCACTGCAAACAGGGCAATCAGGATTGCGCTTCATTTTAAGTTCGGCAACGCTAGCATCCAATGCATCGTAATACATCATTCTACCAACCAATGGATTACCGATACCTAGTATCACTTTCACGGTTTCTACGGCTTGTAATAAGCCAATAACTCCAGGTAAAACACCGAGTACACCAGCTTGAGAACACGATAAAACAAGCTCATTAGACGGGGTAGGGAACAGACATCGGTAGCACGGGCCGGGCTCTTTTTCTCTACCTGGCCAAAACACGGTAACCTGGCCTTCGAAGCGAAATACAGCACCATGCACATTCGGTTTTCCTAAATGTACACAAGCATCATTTATTAGATAGCGCGTAGGAATATTATCTGAACCATCGACTATGATGTCATATTGATTGAGTAGCTCTTCAACATTATCAGCATCAATATGTTCCTGATGTGTGACAACATTAATGGATGGATTCAATCCAGAGAGTGTTTGTTTGGCTGATTCAACTTTTGGGATACCAATGGTATTTTCCCTGTGTAATATTTGGCGTTGCAAGTTACTTCGATCAACAATATCGTGATCAACAATACCGAGTGTTCCAACACCTGCTGCAGCTAAGTACATTGCAACGGGAGAACCAATTCCGCCAGCACCAATACACAATACTTTCGAATTCATGAGCATTAGCTGCCCTTTTTCGCCAACGTTGGGCATCATAATATGGCGTGCGTAACGCTCTTTGGCATCAGCATTTAACGTTGGAGGTAACTCGAAAGGGTGGCCTTCATTTTTCCATTGAGTGAAACCACCTTTAATTGATGAAACGTTGGAATACCCAAGCATTTGCAAACTTTCAGAGGCAAACAGTGATCGAATTCCGGATTGACACATCACCAGTATTTGTTTTGAATGATCTGGAATTTCTTGTTCGATATTCAGTTCCAAATAGGCTCTGCCCATTCGCACTGAACCGATCGGACTACCTTGAGCGACCTCATCACTTTCTCTAACATCGAGTAAAACTGCGTCAGATTCAGTGAGTTTTCTAGCCTCTGCAGGTGAAATTTCTGGGATTTTTTTTTGGATATCAGAGATTCGTTGGTCTTTGGCGTTCATCATAGTCCTTATGTTGTAATATCGGAAATAAACATGTTATTTCATCGTGTTATAGATTTATATGACGGTTATTGATTGCGTAACGGTATCATAAAATAGTGGCCCTTTGTGACATTATGTTACAAAAATCGTGCACAGTTTATAACTGCGTCTGAGAATAAGCCAAAGTATTCAAATCGGCAATTAGAGATCATTATTTCTCCAGACATTGAACATGAAACGCACGTTATATGGTCAATAATTTGAGAATTTAAGAATAATACTTCATCTAATTAACAATCCCATCTTCATTAGCGGTACGAATAGTCCGTAACCTTACTTTTCTAAACTGTTATTTCAGCAAACATAGATTAAAAACTTACTACCCAATAATGAATCTGATTGATAGAATAATGCTCAAATTTAATTATATAGATGCGAGGAAAATTATTTGTGAATATTGGCAAGGACAAAGTCGTTTCGTTTCATTACCGATTAAGTGAAGAAAACGGTGATTTAATTGAAGAGAACGATACAGACAAGCCTTTGGTTTATTTACATGGCCATAATGCGCTACTGCCAGCACTGGAAGAAGAGATGGTGGGAAAGGCGATTGGCGACAAGTTTTCTGTCACGTTAACGCCAGAACAAGCTTATGGTCCCGTAAGAGAAAATTCTGTTCAGCGAGTTACGCTGAAACACATTGCTAATAGTAAAAAAATTAAGAAATTTAAACCCGGCATGAAAATTCAGGTTAATACCAGTGAAGGACTACGTGACGTTGTGGTGGTAAAAGCTGGATTAAAAACTGTTGATGTAGACACCAACCACCCCTATGCAGGAAAAACCCTAACCTTTGATGTAGAAGTTAATGATATCCGTGATGCAGATCAAGATGAGATCACACATGGTCACGCACATGGTCCCGGTGGTCATCATCACTGAGTCTGCTATTTTACTAGCTTTATGGCTTATTTCCATTGGCCAATGATTATTACTGAATTTTTTAGGTTAAAGCTTATTAAAAAGCACCTGTGAGTCATTTTCTATGAGATACAGGCAAACTACTTTAATCAATTATCACGAGACAACAATATGCATCAATTTTCACTATCAGGCTCTCCATTTATCGAGTTAAATAATTTACTAAAAGTTGTCGGTTTATGTGAAAGTGGTGGCCGCGCCAATTCTGTGATTAGCAGCGGGGAAGTGTTAGTTGATGGCGCAATTGAGCAACGCAAGCGTTGTAAAATAAGACAAGGTCAGCTTGTGGAATACGCAGGAGAAAAAATCACAGTGACTGATTAAGTCAATAGTATTATGCTATTGACTCTCAGAAAATATTCCTAGAAAAAAATAATGTTATTGTCATCCATCTCATTATTTACTTTGGCCAAATATATTGATTCAGCTTCTTTCACTTCTTCTATACTATTTTTTCCCTGAGTTACAGAAAAATCGTTACCTGTAATCGGGTGATAATAGACTTGTTGCCCTGCCGTTCCACCAATACTTTGTTTTAAAATAGGGATGCGTTCCTGTCTCATAAAATCTTTAACAAAAGCAATATTTTTTTCGCCAATATTATTTGTGATTGCCTGTACCACATTACCACCACCAAAAATTTTACATTGTAAATATTTTCTATCCCCTCCATTGGTGATTATGCCATTGATTAATAGCTCCATTGCATAAATCCCATAATTGGTATCATTAGAGACATCTTTTGCCGAAGATTTTCCAGGAGGTGTTGGAAGTTTAAAGTGATTCATACCGCCTACTCCATTTCTCTTGTCTTGCATACATACTGCGATACAAGAACCAAGCAAAGTGGTAATTAATTCATGATGTTTTGTGACATAAACTTCGCCAGGCAACACTTTTGCTATGACAAGCTTTCGACCAGGATCCCAATAGCGACTTATTTTTTCAAACCCTGGCAATGCTTTTTCTTGTTGAATTTTACTGGCAATACTCATATTTGCTCCTAGGATAATATGGTGTAGTTAGCGACCTAAAAATTATCTTTTAAAGACTAGATTATTGAGTTTGTAAGAATAAATAAAATCAATTATTTTCTTGGCTAAGATTGAAGTCAGCACGGAATTAACTAGAAAATCAATAGGGAGTTGTTGACTATATCGATAATAAACATCCTGAATCATGGATAAAATTGCTGTTTTATTTCAATGAGATATGACTTCAATTTTGATTATGCGGACTCCTTGAACTACACTGTATTATGTAATTCAATGAGTTAGATGCTAGGGGCACATACTAACTGTTATTATAGAAAGGCAGTAAATTCAAGATTACTACATGTTTACCAGCATCCTTTTTTGAATACAAACGTGGTACTGATTCTTTCCTTTTTGGATTGCTCATCATGATTGTTCGTAAGCTATTTGTAACACTCTCAATACTGGTACCACTCATTACACTTGGTATGGCGAGGTTTTGGCCGGATCTGTACTGGATGTTTGCTATTATTCTCCCTTTGATCGGCCTTGGTATTTATGACACGGTTCAGCGCAAACACACCATTTTGCGCCTTTATCCAATTATCGGGCATCTTCGTTTCCTGTTTGAGTCAATACGCCCAGAAATCCAACAATATTTTGTCGAATCAGACACAAATGGCCAACCAGTTAGTCGAGAATTCAGGGCACTGGTGTATCAACGCGCTAAGGGGCAACGTGATACTCGGCCCTTTGGAACTCAGTTTGATGTTTACCGTAATGGCTATGAGTGGGTCAATCACTCTCTTGCGCCCAAAACTGTACATGATAAAAATCCGAGAATCCGCTTCGGAGGACCAGATTGCAGTCAGCCTTATGATGCCTCGTCACTGAATATATCTGCCATGAGCTTTGGCGCATTAAGCCAAAATGCCATTCTAGCCTTAAACAAAGGAGCAAAAATCGGTGGCTTTGCACACAACAGTGGAGAAGGGGGGCTCAGTCCTTATCACCTTAAATATGGTGGAGATCTGATTTGGCAAATTGGTACCGGTTATTTTGGCTGCCGCACTTCCATTGGAGGTTTTGATGAAACGTTATTTAAACAGAAAGCTAGCCAAAATGTTGTCAAAATGATTGAAATCAAATTATCGCAAGGTGCTAAACCAGGGCATGGCGGCATATTGCCCGCGATTAAATTAACTCAAGAAATTGCAGATATTCGACATGTGCCAATGGGGCATGATGTGATTTCACCGCCAGCGCATTCAGCATTTTCATCACCGATTGGCTTGCTCAATTTCGTAGCCAGGTTACGCGAACTTTCTGGGGGGAAACCTGTTGGCTTTAAACTTTGTATTGGCAGAAAAACAGAGTTTTTTTCGATTTGTAAGGCCATGCTTAAAACAGGAATTATGCCAGATTTTATTACTGTTGATGGTGCAGAAGGCGGAACAGGCGCTGCGCCCATTGAATTGACTAATTCAGTCGGCACACCATTACATGATGGCCTTGTTTTCATCCATAATTGTTTAATTGGTATAGGGCTACGCGAGCAAATACGCATCATTGCTGCAGGTAAAGCAATTTCTGCTTTTCACATGCTGCGTTTGATGGCATTAGGTGCAGATACTGTCAATTCAGCACGAGCAATGATGTTTGCTTTAGGTTGTATTCAATCTCGGTTCTGTAATCGGGATATTTGCCCAACAGGAATAGCAACTCAAAACCCGGATCGATACAAAGCACTAGATGTTGACGACAAAGCTACTAGAGTTGCTAACTATCATGCTTCGATGGCCGCCAATTTAATGGAGTTAGTTGCAGCAGCCGGACTAAACGGACTTAACGAGATTCAGCCTTCCCATATTAATCGTCGTGTTAACGGCACTGAAATCAGAAACTACGCGGAAATCTATCCTTGTGTAGCACATGATTGTTTACTTATAGATACAGAAATACCCGATATTTGGAAGGCAGATTGGAATCAGGCGTCATCTGATGGCTGGTAAATCTTAGCAATAGGGCTGAGAAACTTTATTAATAGATACGGTGAGTAGCAGTCTGTATATTGCACATGAGTGCGCATAATGTATATTATGTTAAATTGTGCGCTTCCTGAATTAACACACTACAAACTTTTGCTAGTTTGTAGTGTGTTAATTCATAATCGCATATATCGCTGCCTAACCTAGCTTCAGAAGGATGTACTCCCATTGATGCAACCTCTATTGCTAAATTGATTGAAAATGACACGCGAGAAAATGGGTCACATATTAAATATTTATTCGCATCGATCAGGTGCTAATTGTTGTCACAAATATGAAAACAAATATGAAAACAAATATGAAAACAAATAAGGTATCACAAATATTCGTTACATTTGTTTTATCATACTGGGCTAATTCTGCTTTGTCTGGTGATGTGCCTGAGAATTTATTCAAAATTACCCTGGGAGGTATTTATAGTTTGGGTAATAAGCAAAATAATTTCATCGATAACTTGCCCAAAAAAAATTTTGCCGGAATTAAGAAAGGCTTTGGGAATGGGTTTCATTATTATTTTCAACCTCAAATTCAATATAAAAACTTTCCTTACGTGGAAAAAACAACTACGTTGGAAGATCAATATTTGGAAACGTCTTTCAAGCTTTATCTATTGCCAGTAATATCGGTAAAAACCACAAATTCCGATAAGTTGAAAAATGCAGAAATGCAATGGGAAGTGATCGCTATTGATTGGTCTAATGATGTTGCGACGGAGAATGACGCTTATCACTGGGCTATGAATTTGTGTCAAACGTATGAAAAGAAGATTACCATTCAAGCAGAGATTACGGATTATCCTGATTCTAACTGGTATGAATGCAGATATTCTTCTTCTAACAGAGTTTTAAATATTGGTGGAATGTCTACTCGGATTCATATTTCATTGAGCTACCAACCGGAAACAATTATTTCGAAAGAAAAGTCAGTGAAGACTAAACTTTTGGAGCTACCATAGGATTATGGAACCGGTGAACACATCCAGGCATGGGCATACAAGCTAGTGATGCCTGTAACTCTATTACGAGCACAACTCACCTACTCCGTTTTTAACTGTAACATAAAGATACTGAAAACTATGCCAGCGTACTTAGTATCTAGTCGCTCTCAATTGCCTGGTAACAAATTGATATGCTATTGAATATTTAAACGCTTTCTAATTTCAATTGTGTCATTGTATACTTGCCACTCTGACAAATTGTCATTTTCTATTTTCGCGGTCCATAACGCGTTTCCGTTTAGAGATTCCCTGTTTGAGCAAGTGCTTTTGCCTATCATGATGACAAAATTTTCTCTTGATTCGATTTTTGTAAAATGGTTCTTATAATTTATCACATTATGAAAAAACCTCTCCCATGCTTCTCTGCTAGTTTCCTTATCATTTGAATCAACTTCATCATTACAGATTAGTGAATGATTATTGGTCATTAAGGCTACCAGTCCTTCAATATCCTGAGTATTTATACATTCATTGAAAAGAAGTGCTGTAAGTTTAGGGTCACGGGTATTCATGCTTTTTTTACCCTCTTTGTTTTTTAACATTTCGCATCAGCGGTCAACAAAACGCGTAGCGGTTTGTTGGTCCGACTGAAATCGCTTATTATGCATGATCTTTGATTTTAGGTCTTCGCTTCACCACAAAAGGATACACAGCACCAGACCTGATATCATTATGTACAATTAAAAATAAACACTGTATATATTTGTTATGCTTATTTTAGTGATGATGGTTGTGTTGGGTGTTTTTATCTCCAGTATAACCTCTAATCTTATTGTATTCTTGAATTTGATGATTGCTTAATAAACTTTTTTGTTGAATATGCGCAACCAGATGTGCGAATCTTATTTTAGCCTTTATATTTGCTGCTTCAATGAGAAGAGTATCTAGAACTTCAGGAGTGGCGATATTATTTAGAAAGAGATTTTCAATTTCAATTTCCTTATCAATAAGTATCTTTCCGAATTCTTTCGCCTTTTTCTGCATATTATTAAACAACGCTTCTGTTTCATTTATCTGACTTATTGAGAGATTTAGCTTTTTTGATAAATCTAGAACATGCCTTGGGCCGGGATAACTATTTAGTTCAGCAGGTTTGGCAAACCCCATTCCCTTTCCATTTAAATAACCATTTGTTTCGTTATCGGAAAAAGCTTTGAGTTTTCTGTGTTCTTGATCTGAATATGTTGAGTTAGCAAAGGTGAAATTTGATGTAAATATTAGAAGAATTACTAATAGCGATATTTTCATGTTTCTTTTTCCCTGTATCATATTGAATAAATATTTGCTGAATTCAAAAATATCTATTCTTTCGATTATAGACTCTTAATGGAAAGATGCCAGAGGAAAGGTGTCTAGCTTGCATAAGGGTATTATTAACCTTCCCTTGTTAGAAAAGCGCAATTGATCATGCCAGGTACTCATTTTGTTGCTTGATGGATAACTATTGTCACTTACGGATAGAAACACCTGAAGGTAACTTGGCCTTGGGTATGCGGCAACTCAATGGAGATTACTCTCAAAGGTTCAATCGTAAACATGGCCGTGTAGGAAATGTCTTCCAGGGGCGTTTTAAAGTGTGATTATCGAGAAGTAGTCCTATGTTATAGAGTTAGCAATTTATATTGATTTGAATCCAGTTCGAGCAAGAATGGTGCGAAAGGCAAAAAATTGGCCATGGAGTGGTTATAGAGCAACTATTGGAGCTGCTGATCTCAAAAGAGGTTTAAATGTGGATTGGATCTTGTCACAATTTGCGAAGCGCGAAGCGCGAGGCAACGGCGAGTCGATTAACAACCTTTTTTAAAAAATCTCAAACTGAATAGAAGTTGTATTTCTGTTTCTTCGGATGACTGTCTTTCTTTACCACATTGCTTGAGAATCCAAAAGATTGCGTCCCCTTTTTCAGTTCGCGATTATTCTAAATTTCGCCCCTTCAATAGCTGCTTCATATCAAACAATTCATCTTCTATTTCAATGGGTAAAAATATTCCTCCAGAACCACCGTAGGCCCAATTGACGAACTCCTTATATTCAGCGTAACATTTTTTTGCATAGGGGTGTGTAGAGTAACTAGTGACACAATCTTTTAGATATAAATCAGCTAACGAGAAATAAAAGTTAAATCCAATAGAACGATCGCAAATAGATAGCCAGTATATAATCTTTGGAATTTCCTCGGATTTTGGATTACGATTTAGATAATGATAGAGTAATCCACGTAACCACACACGGGATATTTGTTCATCTTCAGCTAAATAAAGTTCGGAAAGTGGCTGCTCTAAATCCCCTAGGTATTTTTTAACATAGGTTTCCAGTGTTCTGAAATCAGGTTCTCTAACTTGTTTCGCCCCGCTTTTTTCTAGTGTCGATAGACCATCAATCCACCCTATTAAAGCCTTTTTTGTTTCCAATGTATGATCACGCAGATCTTTGTACTTACTAAGCAGTTTTGCGCCATCATCCGGACGATTATAGATTTGGGTGTAGATAGTGATGAGGCGTTGTATGGGTTTTATGATCTGTAATTCAGTTTTATGTTTATTACTTTTCAGGTGTTTATCAAAATAATTTTCAGCTTCCTGGTAATTGCGTGTGAAATAATTGAATTCAGCATAAATAAAATCATTCTTGAATGACTTACGATGAGTGCTGCCAAACATGGTACGCAGATGTTTATCCTGAGTGTGACATGAAATACAGATTGCACTGATGCCGTACATGCGAGAACGAGCATAATCAATTTTTTTGTTTTTGAATGCTTGAATGATATCTGTGAGGTATGGTTTTATGAATTTATAGGAAATCCCATAGGTAGCCGGTTGCTTATTAATTTGAGGTCCTGCCTGTATGAAAAGCGCCGACATACGCTCCAGTCGCTCAATAGTATCAGTAATTTCTTTGGGTGATAATTCGCTCGCACTATAGATGAGCGGGTAGATAGCTGTCATTTCGTCGCCCACTTGCGACATTAGCGTGTTTAACGTGAGGTCACGGGCATGTGATGTACCAATAAAAAGCGTACATGTTATTAGGAATCCAAGTGCTAAAAGCAATCTCAAGAGTTTTCCTCAATTATTAGTTCTGATGTTTTCAGGTTTAATATTGAAAGCCAGATTCGGGCCAGATACATGGATTATGGCAAATATCTAAAAATCATTATATATCGATAGTGTACATTGGGATCGTTGCTTGACATTACATGTAATATTAAGCAACGATCCCTTTTTTAGTAGACACTGAGTATATATTTTACTTAAGAGCACGGGGCAAGATCTGATCCTACACTTTTGCGGTCCTACGCTAAAATGGGTTCAACAGATGCGCTAGAGTGTACGCGTCGATGGCTATCTCGGAAAATCCACCGAGAGGCTAATCAAAATTCTTTCTGCGCTCTTTTCATCGATTCATTTAAAGCTTCAAAACTATTAACAAAACCCTTTCGAACATGCTCCCAAGCTGATGAAGAACTTTGTTTCAATTCACCAAAATATTCAGAAATCTTATTTCTTTTAGCGCGGAGGTTTCTTAAACTATCACTAGTCTTTTTGCGTGTTGATTCATCCATCTTATTCCATTGTTGTTCTAACCGTTCTTCCAGAATTATTATATGTCTGTCTAATTCATCAATTAATTTTCTAGCCTCTATAAGTGCTTCTTCCTTTTGTGAACAAGTGTATTTGCAAATCGTTTTTAAGGCATCGGTAATTTTGTCTCTGACTTCGTGTTCTGTTACATCTTCAGCTAGTGCAACACTTGGTAACAAAAACAACAAATGCAGGATAATGAACATTTTTTAAAGTCTATTTGAAAAATATTAGTTTTCATTCGTTTCATCGCAATTTGATTCCTGTTTTTTATAGCATTTAAAGTGAAAAGTTTTATCATTTAATATAGATTAATTGACGACAGTAGTCACCAGCCATACAAAATACCAGCCGCCGGTCTAGCACCAAACTTGTGTACACTCAGCCATTCCACAGGACTAGAGCAAGAGAGATAAAATATTGCGTTGTTTTATTCATATGCTGGAGCAAGATAACCGGTCAGGATGGGTTTTGGATATCATAAGCATTTGTTTCATAGACTGCAATCAACTAATCAATGCCATTAATTTAAGTTGAATCATGTGTATGTCGTAGGGTGCGGTTCCTTCGTCACCGGCATCCTACAAATTGGTCGATTTAGATGAACGCTAATAGGTGTTAATAAAAGTATCTTGTAGTGCTATATTTTGTCCACGCACCAAGTATAATATCGCTATTCACACCCCCAAGAATGGACTTTAGCATGAATAATGAGATCAATTTTCAGAATAACCCTCTACATGGTGTTAGCTTGAAAAGCTTGTTGACTGAAATAATAAATCACTACGGTTTTGAGATTCTCTATGCTTATTTAAATATCAATTGTTTTAAGACCAATCCGAACATTGACTCCAGCTTGAAATTTCTAAAAAAAACGGATTGGGCGCGTGAAAAAGTTGAAGTTTTCTATTTGTATGAGTTTAAAAACTTACCTAGAGCGTCTTCCGAACAGTTTTCATTGCCTCCCAGGGAGCGGATTATTCCAGAAGGTCAAACACCAGGTGAGCCTAAGGCATTAAGTTTAGAGGATGTTGAGCGGTTACGCGAAAAGCGTGCAAGTAAAATAGCTGCACGAAACCCGAGAGATAGGCATCGCTCTGTCGAGAGTATCGATCCATGGGCGAATTATAAAAGTAAATCTAAGCGCTAAAAAAAATGGGTATCTGAGGTCTATGGGAATATGTACGACCAGACTCGGAATACATTTAAAACATCAGACGTTTAGTTAATGAGTGTAACTGTTGGGATTGGAGTGTGTGGGCTGATGTTTCATAACACTTAACATTAGCAGACATCGATTAAAATCTAATGTTTAGGCTGGGGTTC
>CALZJE010000068.1 GCA_945787715.1 uncultured Ectothiorhodospiraceae bacterium
GGTATTTAAAGATTACAAAAATGGTGAATACAAAATGATGGGGGTTTATGCAAAAAAGGCCAGAGGTCAACTCAGTCGTTTTGTTATACAAAACCAATTGTCGGATCCAGAACAGCTTAAATTATTTGATGTTGATGGTTATCGATTTAATAGAAGTATGAGTAAAGATAATACTTTAGTCTTTACCCGCAAAAAATAAGTTTAATTAATAAGGAGGATGATAGATGTCGCTGAAAAAACTCAAGGAAAAACTGGTAAATGCGGAACCCGTTGAATTTGACGAGGTTATGAGTGTTATTGCGGAAAACTATCAATACTCACCCAGTCGATTTGTTAATGGAATCGATGATGATTGTGTTATCAATGAAGCTGGTACCAATGAAGGATCACACAAAATTTTCACATTTGCAAAATTAAATGATCTTACCGAAGAGCAGACACTTGCATGTTTTGGGAAATATTATCGAGAGGATGTTTTATTAAATCCAGATGGTAAAGATCATGCAAATATTCGTACTTTTATGAGGCATGGATGGAAAGGTGTTAAGTTTTGTTAAACCATATGTGTTGTATTGGCTGATGCGTCAATTTTGAGAACTTGGTGCAGTGCAATTATGACGTTGTGCCAAGTGTTTGTAAAAATAGATTATTTTAAATTGAATTTGATGCTTATCGAAGTGTTTCTCACATATCCTTTGCTATTACATTTAACAGTTTTAGAATAAATGACTGATTCTATTATTAAAAAGGTAATCCGCAATCTGCT
Source organism: uncultured Ectothiorhodospiraceae bacterium (assembly GCA_945787715.1). GTDB lineage: Bacteria > Pseudomonadota > Gammaproteobacteria > S012-40 > S012-40 > CALZJE01. Next base: position 767 of record CALZJE010000068.1, read on the forward strand.
TTCATATTAAAAAACATAAATTGTTAAAAAAAACATAAATTGTTAAAAAAAAGATAAATTGGCGAGGAAAAGACGGTTTTAATACTTTCCATGTATCTTGTGCTTTTAATATCCCATTTTTCTTTATGAAGTGTGTTGTCTAATGGAGTTAGGGCAATAATTATAATGATGCCAAATTTCGCTACGCAAATGGAATTACGTGTTTTAACCAATATGTAGGTTATCGAAATTTTGTGAACTGAAATAATAAATTATATGTTCATGAAACGTTTTCTGCCAAATCTTGATGTAACAGGATACTTGTTATTATGCTTGGTAATATTACTGGCCGGGTGTAGTTCTAGCGATAATAATACTGAAAATTCGATCAAAGAAATTTCATATATTGATATTTCCCCCCTGAAATCATCTTATGACAAAGAAATTATACTGAACCTGAGTGTAACGGTTCACTTCAGTGATGGTTCCAAGTTTATTCCTCAGGATTCAGTTAGTTGGGATTCTTCAGACACAGGCGTTGTAAAAATTACTGCTTTAGGTGAACTTACCACGCTTTCTGCTGGAGAAGCCAAAGTCACGGCCAAATATGGTGATCATGTAGCAGATAAAATTATAATAGTTAATGAACTAACATTATCGTCATTGCAACTAGAGGCCAGCAACACAAAGATAGAAAAAGGCTCCAATTTTTCACTAATAGCCTTTGCGATTTTTAGTGACGGATCAAATACTGAAGTTACCGAATATGTTGAATGGACTATCAATAATTCCTTAATTGATGAAGGGATTGAAAACAATCAATTTCTTGCGTTAGAAAAAGGCACTGCTCAAATTACGGGAAGTTATCAAAATCAATCGACCCATATTGATATCGAAATATTAAGTGCGACGCTGCCAGAACCAGAACCAGAACCAGAACCAGAACCAGAACCAGAACCAGAACCAGAACCAGAACCAGAACCTGAATTGGCTTCACTAGATATGCTACAAGTTTCATTGCCACGTTTAAAAATGGCGATAGGTACTTCTTTTCAGTTGGAAGCAACGGGAATTTATTCTGATGGATCAGAAGTTTCTTTAACTAATTTAGTTGATTGGTCTAGTGAAAGTCCCAAAAGAGTTTCAGTAATCGATAGTGAAAATAGACTTGGTCACATTGAAGCATTAGCGGTAGGTTCAACGAAGATAGTCGCGTCATATGAAGGTATGCAAGCTAGTGCTGATATTACAGTAACAGATTCTGTTTTGCAGGATTTGAGTATTGAACTAATAAGTAATAATCTCCCTGAAAATTCATCAATAATGGCAACTATCATTGGTGTGTATAGTGATGGGAACCGCCAGGATCTTACAGATCAAGTAACTTGGGATAGTTCAGATGTTAACGTTATTTACTTTGAAAATGTAATAACACACCCTGGCCTTATTACATCTCTTGATGCTGGTGAAGCCCAAATTTCAGTGTCTTTTAATGGTATTTCTAAAACTACAACTTTAGTAGTAAATGACATTAGTCTCCAAGAAATTCAAGTTAATTTTGATGACTCAATAATAGCTTTCAATACAAGTCCAAACATCAGTGCTAGGGGTATATATTCAGATGGATCCAGTAGAGAAATAACTGACATTGTTTCCTGGGCTTCTTCAAACATTGAAATTGCTACTATCGAAAGTGGTATGGGTCAGTCCTATAAGGTAATTGCACTTACTCCGGGTAATGTAACAGTTACAGCTTCGTTAGGCAGTATATCTCAAAGCCGAGATATTTATATTAGCGATGCGGAACTCCTCAATGTTGAAATTTCTCCTCAAACTATTCGCTTGATTCGGGACGAAAATAGACAACTAAGTGCCATAGGTGAGTTCAGTGATGGCCGAACTCAGAATATTACTGACAATGTGATTTGGGAGTCCAGCAATCCAGATATCGTTTTTGTTAGTAATGAGAAAAACTCCAAAGGAATAATATATGCTCTGCATACTGGTGAAGTGAAAATTACAGCAGGTTCTAATTCTGTAGTAAAAGTGACAGTTAGTGATGCTGAATTGAAAGCAATCAATATTGATTATCAGGAGAGTAATAAACTTGTTAACGGGACACAAAAACAATTATTAGCAACAGGTGTATATTCCGATGGGAATACTTCAGATATAACCCATCTTGTTAGTTGGCAAACTAATAATTCAGAGGCATGTACAGTATCGAACCTAAAAGGTAGATATGGTTTATTAAGCGGAATAAGTGTCGGAAATTGCACTATAACGGCAAGAGCTGGTGCGGTAAGTACTTCCTCTTTTTTTGAAGTAACTAACCCAACATTAACAACGATTAATATCATTCCGACTAAAGTGACTCTTGCTTTAGGTACGACATTACATATGACAGCAGTTGGGCTGTACTCTGATGGCTCATCACAGGATATTACCAATGTAGTGACATGGCAAAGTGATAATGTTGCAGTTTCTTTGGGGAATTTCAATTCAGATAAGATAGAAATTAAAGGAATGAATATTGGTCAAAGTTTTGTAACAGTGAATTTCGATAATTTAGCTGCATCAGTGTTGGTGGATGTAACTTCAGCTGTATTAGAATCTATTGAAATTTCCCCAATCTATTCAGCCATTGCATTGGGCTTGAGCAAATCGTTAATTGCAACAGGGCTTTATTCGGATGGAACGTCTCAAGAAATTACCGACCTTGCCAAATGGAGTAGTAACGACAGCAGAATAGCGAGTGTTAGTAACGAAAAAAATAGTGCAGGATTGCTTACAGCTTTGAGTGTTGGTTTAGTTAATATTTCTGCCGAAATGGATGATATTGTTGAGACCCTACCAAGCATTGAAATAATCAGTGATCCTAGTGTTCCTGTCACGGTTTCACAAATAGCTGCTCCATTTGTTATTCTTAATGATGGCATCGATTCTACAACTATAGAAGTTAAAGTGAACGCTGTTGATGATTCAGTGTTTGTTCCAGATAATACACGTGTAAATCTTTCGATTGTATCTGGTGAAGGTGTTTTGAGTGTAGAGAGTCTACTTACTGTTGATGGCTCTGCATCATTCGATTTTTCTTCCACGTATAGTGGTGTCATTTCTATAGAAGCATCAGTGGAAGGAACAGACATCAAAAACACTGTGAAAATATTAAGTTTAGAAAACTTTTCGAATATTATAGGCCGAGCAATGATGTTTTATGGAGTTATGACAGATAATATTGTTGCGCAGGATTCGGTGTTTGGGTTTCTAATTTTAAATTATTCTAACAGAGAATTTGCAGTAGAAAAATTTGGCGTTGCTAATGAGAGCAATATATTCTTAGCTGTTACTGATCCAGCTGTTTTAAATAATAATAAATTGAACGCGGGTGAATATGTTTTTGTTCTATATAAAACGGATGCTCCTCGATTAAATGCCTATTCAATGGCGTATCAGCTACGAGATATAGCTACTGATACGTCTTTTATTATTAGTACGAATTTAATACTTAAGCAATAATTACTGATTTGATGGAAACATTCCCATTAGGTATTGGTTTGAATGAAATATTCATTTAAACCACAATTGTTATCTCTTCTATCTGTCTAAATTTTATACTTCATCCATATTAGCTACAATAAGAAAATTTTCACTAGCGATTAACAATGCTATTGGAGATAATGCTCCGTTTTTTGGCAAGGCAATTCTATGTGGTTTAATAATGTACAACTCTATCGGTTCACTCAGCCATTCACACATAATGCTCAAGAGTTGAGTGAAAAACTTCAAAAATTCAGTTTTAAGCCTTGCGGCAAATTGCAACCTGCTAGTTATGGGTGGGTGCCTCCGTTGGGGAAACATGGGCTCGATTTGATACACGAGACCAGTGGTAGCATCATGATCTGTGCACGCAAAGAGGAAAAAATCCTTCCTGCTAGTGTTGTACGCGAATTTGTCGAAGAAAAAGTTGCCGAAATTGAGGAAGCGCAAGCACGAAAATTACGCCGAAAAGAAAAAGAGACAATAAAGGATGAAGTGATGCAAGATCTTCTTCCTAGAGCATTTCTGCGTAGTAATCGTACATTCGCTTATATTGCGCCACGCGATAATATGCTCTTGGTGAATGCGAGTAGTCAGAAAAAAGCAGAGGAGTTACTGGTTTATTTGCGACGTTCAATTGGCTCGTTACCGGTAATACCTGCGGCACTTGTTAATGCTCCTGCTTCAATTATGACACAATGGGTCTCCGGTGAAGATGTCCCTGTTGATTTTTTGATAAATGATGAATGTGAACTGCATGATTCTGATGAAGATGGTGGGATTATTCGCTGTAAACGCCAGGATCTCGAAGCAGAAGAAATTCAGGCTCATATCGCAGCAGGCAAACAAGTCGTGAAACTTTCGGTTACCTGGCAGGAGACTTTGTCTTGTATTATCAGTGAAGACTTTTCTATTAATCGACTTAAGTTCAGTGATGAAGTGCTCGATCAGGCGGATAGTGAAGGTGCTGATGATTATGCGTCACAATTTGATGAGGATTTCTCAATTATGGCGCTGGAGTTGAAACGTTTTATTCCTCGTTTAATTGAAGTCTTTGGTGGTGAAGACGAGTCTGCCTATAAAAACAGTTTAGATCTTCCTCATTTTGAGAAAGAGGAAGAGTTGGCGGTAGAGGCATGATTTTTAGGTATACTAATCACTATTGAGTGAAGAGACATTGTTCTGCGCTCCCCAAAGTGTGTTAATAGCCGTTTCAACTTTGTCTGGATTACCGCTAGTGTAAAACAAATTATTGCCATAGTCAGTTGAACTTGATAATAGACTTTCGATGCCTAAGCGGCGCTTTACTTCTTTTGCGACGGCATAACCCGTATCTATCACTGAAATATTTTCACCTACCATTTCTTTGATCAATGGAATTAAAAAGGGGTAGTGGGTACATCCGAGTACGATAGTATCCACCCCTTTATCTAACAGAGGTTGTACATACCGATGTATCAAACTTCGTGTCTCATCGCTGGCTAAATCAAGTTTTTCAACCTGCTCGACAAAACCTGGGCAGGGCTGTAGTTCAACTTTCGTAGCGGGAATAAATCGATTGGATAAGTGCAGGAAAGACTCGCTTTGCAGCGTACGTTCCGTTGCTAAAATACCAATTATACCTGTTTTACTATTCTCAGCGGCGGGTTTAACACCAGGCTCGACACCTATAATTGGTAGAGAAAATTCAGTACGTAATTGATGAATGGTAGAGACGGTAGCTGTGTTGCAAGCTACAACGATTGCCTTAGCGCCATTTTCAATAAGAAATCGAGTGAGTATAATAGATCGTTGGGTAATAAATGCGGGTGTTTTATAACCATAGGGTGCATGTAAAGAGTCCGCAATATAGAGTATGTCTTCGTTGGGAAGGGCATCACGAATTCTACGTGCGATTGATAAACCGCCGATTCCGGAGTCGAATATTCCAATGGGCTTTTTTCGAGTCATATTTTAAATGAGTAGAGTCTGGTTATTATCACTTGTTGAAATATTTGGCTTCACATGATTATTTTTTTAGGTTTATACAAATTATCAAGAACAGTATCCCTCTGTGGTAGGATAACTATCGAAGGGATGAAGTATAATCAGCTTTCATAAATTAGTTCCACCCAACGCTTTCCGGCTTCTAACTCCGCTTTTTTACGGTTCCATTTTTCTTTCGATCCGACAATCTGACAAAACGCTTGATCGAGCATGTTTCTAATTTCTTCATGTCCTGCAATATAAACATGGGTGTCACTTTTATTAATCATGTGCCATATTTCTTCTCGTTGTATTTGAAGTGATTGGGCAAGGTCCCCTGATTCGGCCCAATGAGGGCGTGGGCTGATTGCCTGGAATGCTTTAAAGGTCTCTTCATCGTAGTAGTTGCTAAAGTCATTACGCACATCATTCATATATAACATTTCCAAACCCGTGTGGGCTCCATAGAAAAGCCGAACTTTTCCTTGCCAGCCGCCGAGAGTTTTGTAGATATGTTTTACAAAAGCACGGAAGGGAGCAATACCAGTACCCATACCGATCATCAGTATGTCAGCACTTTTATTTTCAGGTACTTCAAAAGGTAAACCATAGGGGCCTGTTAATATAATTTGTTGTCCCAATTTTAAATCGCATAGGTAGTTGGAGGCAATGCCTGCGTATTGTTCGCCACTATATTCATCAATATAGAAACAACGTTTAACGCATAGTTTAATCTGTTGTACGCTGGCGCTATCGGACGAAGGAATGTCCGCGATGGTGTAAAGTCGAAAATGATAGTCGTGTCCAAATTCATGTGGTCCTGGGATCAGTACGCCGATGCTCTGGCCAACGTCGAACTGGAAATTTGGTTGCTGAATTTCAAGCGTCAGTTCTCGAACTTCATCTTTGGATTGCTCTGCTGTGATTCGATGATTTTCCAATAACGTTGCTTGAAAACGTGTTTTAGTATCGTAATCTTGTAAGTGCATGTTAGTGTCCTTTTTTACAACTTTGTTAAGTTCCTAATCCGGCAAAACCCATAAATGTGAGTGACAATATGCCAGCGATCATTAAGGTGACAGCGGTGCCTTGCACAAGCTCGGGAACGGATGTCAGTGCCAGTTTTTCACGTAGCCCTGCCATTAATAATAGTGCAAGCGTAAAACCCAGGCCTGCGCCCAATGCGAATATAAGAGACTCAATAAGATTATAATTTCGGTTTGTTTGAAACAGGGCGACAGCGAGTATCGCGCAGTTGGTGGTGATCAAAGGCAGGAAAATACCTAAGGTGCGGAATAACACTGGGCTAGTTTTTTTTATAATCATCTCCACAACTTGCACAGTAGAACCAATAACGACAATAAAGGAAATGAGTTTTAAATAGGGTGCGTTGAACAAAACTAATAGCTGATGAATACCGTAAGCGCAGAGAGAACTGATTAACATCACAAAGGTTACTGCCATCCCCATGCGCATCGCTGTATCTCGTTTTGCAGATATGCCAAGGAATGGACAGATTCCCAGAAAATAGGCCAACACGAAGTTGTTAATCAAACAGGCATTGATAAATATAGACCAGAGTGAGTCACTCATGATTGTACCTTTCTGCGGTTGAAATAATTGATTACTAATAACCATAGTCCAAGGGTGAAAAACCCTCCGCCAGGTAATAACATAATGGTCCATTTCTCAAAATTATCGGGTAGTAACATAAAACCAAACAGGGAGCCGCTGCCTAATAATTCGCGCACCATTCCTAGACATAACAGACCGAGCGTAAAACCGAGCCCCATTCCAGCTCCATCAAGAAAAGAGCGAGCGGCACTGTTTTTTGATGCAAAGGCCTCTGCTCTACCGAGGATTACGCAGTTAACGACGATCAAAGGAACAAAAGCACCCAAGGCTTGGTGTAGCGTGAGACTCATGGCTTGTAGAAGATAATCCACTAATGTTACGAAGGTAGCGATAATTAAAATATAACTGGCGATTCGTACTTGCTGAGGGATAGCATGACGTAGTAATGACACCAGCGTATTGGACATTACAATGACAAAAAAAGTCGCTAGTCCCATGGCCAGTGCATTGATTGCCGAGTTGGTAACAGCCAGAGTCGGGCACATACCGAGAACTTGAACGAAGACGGGATTTTCACGCCAGAGTCCTTTGATAAACTCATCGCTGTGGCTCGGAGTTTTATCATGAGAGTTAATCACTTTAGTTCTAATTTCCAACGTTGATTGTCTCCACATGTTTAGCTAATAGGGGAATCCACTCCGCTGCGTTTATGCTTATAATGTTTGTCACTGCTCTTGATGATATTGTTGCGCCGCTGATGCTATCGATTTGCCAGGGGCTTTTTTCAGTACTGGGTTTGGCGCTTTCAATTTTATGCAGGAGGCGGATTTTATCAGGTGTTAACTTGACTGTTAGTTGTTTAAAATTGGCCAAGAATTTTGAGTCTTTACCGATGCGATCACCAAGGCCTGGTGTCTCGCGGCTAGAAAGGATTGTGATACCGTTGATTGTTTCATTTTGAGGTGAGTAACCGAAAAGTAGCTGTATGGTATCTTGATATCCCATGCCTTGAGCTTTGATAACATAACCTAATAATTGCTGTTTTTGATTGAAGATAGCAAAGACTTGCTGTTCTGATATTGCTTCTTGTTCTAGTTTTTTAAGTTGTCCGTTTTCTAACTGTTTGTAGCCAATTTTTGTGTCCGCATTGGGAAATATGGCAGCAATGGCTTGATCCAGTAATTTCGTCTCATTTTTCTTAATTGTGGAAGCAGTCAGTTGAAAGACACTAACGATTAATAGAGAGCATATAACCCCAATGCTGACCAAGGCGCGAAATAACGTCCAGCTTGACGGAGGAGCTAGCGATGTTGAATTCATGATTTTGTTTTCCGATACCCATAAGGACGAGGTTGCGTCCATCGGTCAATATGGGGTGAAACTGCATTGGCAAACAAGATGGCATACATGACTCCCTCGGGCATGCCGCCCCAAAGCCGAATAATCATGACTAAAACACCAATGAGCAGGCCGTAAATAAAACAGCCTTTTGCTGTAATTGGAGAAGCTACCATATCGGTCGCCATAAACATCGCACCTAACATTAAACCACCGGAGAACAACATAAATTGTGCAGATGGATATGTGTTGGGCGAGATGTTGTGAGTAATCGTGCTGATAATAACTACTGTAATAAAAATTCCTGCAGGAATTTGCCAGCGCATCATACGTCTCGCAATAAGATAAATACCACCTGTCAGAATCAACAGACTACTGGTTTCACCTAATGAGCCGCTGCTTAACCCTAGAAATAGGTCACTACTGTCAGTTAATATCTGGTCGAATTTCATCGCAGCCAATGGGGTCGCACTGGAGATAGTATCGTAGCTTGGTGTAGTGAAAGGAAAAGTGAGAGTGGACAAGGGCAAGCTGGTAAATCGATCTGCATTCATGGCGGGATACCAGGTAGTCATGGCAGAAGGAAATGCTGCCTGTAAAAAAGCTCGGCCGACCAATGCTGGATTAAATAAGTTGTAACCCAAGCCGCCAAATAGTAATTTCCCCAGGAGTACCGCGATGATACCGCCGATGCATACCATCCATAATGGCAGACCAGGTGGTAGGGTAAGGCTATATAACACACCGGTAATGATAATTGAGTTGTCACTAATGCTCGACGGTTTGCCATTAGCTTTGCAGAATAGATATTCGGTGAGCAAACATGAAAAAGTGCCGATTAAAATCGTCACCAGTGCAGCAAGCCCAAACAAATAAATAGCAAATAGAACGGTTGGCATTAGCGCAAGAATCACATTAGCCATTATCTTTTCTACACTGGCACCACCGCTAATATGAGGCGATGGTCGGATTTGCAGTGTTTTATTCGGGGCTTTTTTGTGGGGGATAGTCATTATGCCGCCTTGTTCTTTCTTACATAGGCTTTGGCACTACTAAAATATTGCACCAGTGGAATATGCGATGGGCAAACATATGAGCAGGCACCACATTCAAAACATTCTTTCAAGTGATGATGCTTAGCCATTTGTTCATACTGTTGTTGTTTTGCCAACAAACCTAGCTGTGATGGATTGAGATCCATAGGGCAGACATCAACACAGGCGCCGCAATTAATACAGGGATAGACTTTCAAACCAGGGCCGGTTTCTTTCTGGGTAAAAGCAATTAATCCAGATGTGCCCTTGGTAACAGGAATATCAAGGCTGGGAAGGGCATTTCCCATCATTGGGCCACCGAGGAAGACTTCGCTCAGGTCATCACTGCAGCCGAGATATTCCATAGCAAAGCGAACAGGCGTGCCGATCGGAATACGATAATTACCACACTTATTCATGGCTGGTCCACTGATCGTAATCACTCGTTCCTGAATGCCTCTGCCATGCGGTAATAGTCGACCAATTTCAGCACAGGTGGCAACATTAATTCCGAGTACATGAACAGAGCTTGAGTGTTCACCGGCCGGGATCTCTCTGTCCAGCAACGCTTTAATAAGAATTTTTTCTGCGCCTTGCGGATATTTTACCGCGACGACTTCCACACTGACGGGTATATCAGCGGGAATCGCGACTCGTAAAATTTCAGCAGCATCAAGTTTGTTAGCTTCAACAGCGATGATTGCGTGCTTGGCTTGACTGGCTTTGAGCAGATAACGAATGCCCAACATAATGTCGTTGCTTTGTTCCAGCATAACGCGGTGGTCAGTAGTTAAATAGGGCTCACATTCAATTCCGTTAATGATTAAAGTATCGATATAGTGATCGGATTTCTGATCGTTAGGCGGAGTAATTTTAGCATGTGTTGGAAAAGCTGCTCCACCCAGACCAACAATGCCAGCGGCTTGAATTGCTGCAATAATTTCTTCTGGTGTGGCAGTGTCGAGCAAGCAGGGTTGGCCTTCGATAATCTCTTGTGTTGAACCGGGTGTTGGTTCGAGATAAATACCGGGCACCATCTTACCGCTAATACCTGCTACTAAAGAAAGTCGTTTGATTTTTCCTGATGCTGGCGCATGAATGGGTACAGACATAAAGCCATCGGCACGAGCGAGTGTTTCACCACGGATGACTTCCTGACCCTCTCGCACAATAGGTAGTGCGGCTTTGCCGATATGTTGCAACAAGGGGATGATTAATACCGGCGCAAAAGGAAATTGTTGAATCGCTAACCGACTGGTGTGGTCTTTGTTTTCAGGAGGATGTATACCATGGGGGAAACTTTTGTATGTCATATTCGCGCTGCCATATTCACTCAATAATTGCAGTTATTGAGCTTGTTTGCTGCGATCCGCATTTGGTGCTATACCGGTTTAAGAAACGCGCTGTGAACCCATCCATGGGCGCTCGATGTCCACATCCATGTGGACAACGATTTCTTAAACCGGCATAGCACAAAACGCTGAGTTCGGTATTTATATAATAATTAGTCATTAAACTTTTCAGCCCGTTGAATCCACTGGTCGATGTTTTCCTCAGTTCGGTTTTTCGGTAAACCCGGGTGAATCACTTGCGCAGTACATCGCTCCGCTGCTTTGACCAGATCCTGATAAGGGCCGGCGTTAGCATCTTTAATATAGGCTTTATCATTTTCATTATAAGTAAACATTTCGGGGTTAAGATTAATACATTCACCACAAGCAGTACACTCTTCAGTATCAAGCCACGGTGCCATATAGTCTGAATCTGTTTGTTGTGTTGTTTCAGACGTGGCCAAAGCTTTTGTGTCCTTGATGCTTATCTCACTGTCTTTACCTGTCACCAACTGCATTAAACCATTCGCAATTTTTGTGACGACATCACGGCGAATTATTTCTTCCTGATTTTCAATGTGTTCGATTTTTGGTTTTACACCAGCTATTGCTTTGAGCATAATCCAGAAGTCGCGTCGGTCCGCGCAAGACGTTACCATACTCTTACTCACAAGCAGGCGATTGAGTTGCTGTTTTTTATCGAGACTCCAAATATAGGGAGTTTTATCCTGTCGATCATCTTCAACAAGTTCAAGGTATTCGGCCAGGGGCATCATGTTCTCATGCCAGGTGTCTGGCGGCATCAAACGAAAATGTTTGCGGAAACGGCCTTCGGTCATAGCAAAATCGGCGAAAGTAAGGGGAAGCTGCATGTGTTTGTGTTGTTCACCTTCAACATAACTGAGTTTATAGCTGGGCCAGTTGTCATGTTTAGCCGGATTCCCTTCAAGCGTGAAACACTCTTGCGGGGTTTTGCCGTTATCTGGATTGTAACGAAACAAAGGATAGGCGCGAGACTCTACTGCCAGTTTTGCCTGCTGGTGTCCCATGTCATCGCCGATACCATGTTCTGGTTGGCAGGACGTATAACAATTAAATAAAGCCGGTCGCCTAGAATTCAGACCTTCAATAAAACCCTCAATCATATGATGAGGGTAAGCAATTGTGCTTTGCATGACATAAGTCGTGCGATGCGCCATGGCGATGAGTCCTATCTCTTTACGTATTTCCTGTTTGCCTGGTGCTACTTTGCCAAAAGGCGCCATGTCCGATACTTGGCCGAAAAATCCGGAAGTGCAAGCTTGACCACCGGTGTTGGAATAAACTTGGGTATCCAGTACCACAATTTTTAGTGGTTTTCCTGACATCATGGCTCGCGACAAATTTTGAAAGCCGATATCATAAAGTGCACCATCACCACCGACTACTGTCACTGGCGGGCAAAGTTGAAACTCTTCATCACTGAATTGTTGCCAATTAAAATAGGAAAAAAAGTTTTCATGTTCTTTAGCACTATAATTTCCAACCAGCTCTAGTTCGGCCAGTCGAATAGCTTTGAAGCCATCGGCCATTTTTGCCATATGTCCTTCAAACACACCCATTGCCATGGAAGCACTATCTTGAAACAGATGATTGGCCCAGGGAAAAGGGTAGGGATTAAAAGGGTAGGTGCTACCCCATACTGAGCTGCAACCCGTGGAATTCAGTATTCCCATACTAGTCCGTCCCTTGCCAGTAATCCCTTTTGTGTATTGCCAAAGGAGTTTTTTAACGCTACTGAGAGTGTGAGTAACGCGCTGTAACCACTCCGGATCGATAGGGTGTTGTTTGTGGTGTTTCTCTAACTCTTCAGCAATGGCTGAGAGAGTGATGTCCTGATTGCTAAGATGGGTAATGGCTTCAGTTAAGGTGTCGGTGTCGTCAATATTAATTTCTTCCACCAACTGTAATTGAATGTGTTGTTCCAAGCGCTTTATTAATTCTTTTAGATAGATGACGTGTTTTTCCACCCGCGCCTGCATTAGAGTTTCAACTGTGCTGGTAAAAAGGTGTAGAACGGTTTTTTCCGAACAGCCCATGCAGGCACCATCACCACTACTTAGGGCAAGATATGCCTCTTTGTTGAGTAGCATAGTATGTAGTGGCCCGATGGCATTTTCAAACTCTTTAATATCGCGGAATCTGGGTGGTGTGTTGGGTAGATCCAGCCACAGATCCCAGTTTGCCTTTAGCTCTTTTAAACTTTCGTCTGTTTGAGGGATGCTCACCAATGCTTCGTCAGGGCACACGGCAATACACTCACCACAACCTTTGCAGCTATAGGGATTGATGCTGATATTAAACAGGCTGCCACTGCCTGCTGTTTTTTTCTCTGGGAGTGTAAAATAAGGACGGGTGAGGGCGAAATTAAATGCTCCCAGTTCTTGGCGAAATAACTTAAATTCTTTCTCCAGGGCATTTCTTTGCGATTCATCTGTTTCTTCTATGAGCTGATCAATAGCCTGTTCTAACATGCCTAGTATTGAGTCCTGTTCCTGTGACGCTTTAAAAAGAGTGTGTAGTTTTTTCTCCAATAATCGAATAGCTTTTGGTAAATGTATCACTGCTTGGCCATGCTTTTTAATGCGTTGTACAACAGTCTCCAACACTTGCGCAATATCATTGACTAATCCGGGCATTGCGGTATCCGGGCAAACGGTGTAGCAGTTGCCACACGCGGTACAGTTTTCCGCAATCCACTGTGGATGGTTAAAACGAATTCCACTCATATCGCGAAACAGTGCCGATGCGGCTGGCATAACACCCAGGCTGATAAAAGGATCACTGAGATTATTGTTGCCCATGCCTTGGCTATAGAGACTACCAGTTTGCTCCCAAAAACGATGGGTGTCGGTCACAGGTGCCTGGCTTTGTGGCATGCGCTTTAACATGATGGGCACTGAGGGTAGTGTTGAGGTACTTTTCTGTGAGGTGTCGATATTATTTTTCGTGATTTCTTGTACGCTATCAAAGCCGCGCTTGACCACTCGCAGATTGTCTTCCACCACACGTGCGCCTTTACTTGCAAACTTATATTGTAATTGCTGCTTGATTGCCATAAGCAGTTGTTGTTCATCAAAGCCCGAATTTTTCATCACTGGTGTTGCAGCAAAAAAGGCACCTTGAAACGCAGTGCCTTGCATACGTAGTTGTAAATCTGGATCAGTTGCTTCTTCACGGGCGATTTTAAATGCATCGAGATAAAATAGATGGATATCATTTTCTACAATTGTTTTTTGATGCCCTGGTGGAATAGTTGCCCAAAGCTGTTCGGCGCTTAGATCACTTTGAATAATTAGCACACCTCCTTTTTTTAATCCTGCTAAAGCGTTAGTGTGATGAAAAACATTAGGGTCTGGTGATAACACGACGTCGACATAATTATATTCACAATTGATACGAATTGGCTCCGGTGCCGCAGAAAGATAATATAATGTGGGTTGGCCTTTTTTTTCAGCGCCATATTTCGGGTTAGCTTTAATGTGATAGCCAAGTAATTCAAATAACGTTAATGCCAGATTTTTACCAGTAGCAATTGCACCCCAACCGCCGATAGAGTGCATTCTAACAGTGATGCTATTTTCTGGCATGAGGTTTGGATTTTCACTGCTGTGTAAGGCAAGCTTCGCGATATCTGGATATTTTTCTAATATTTGTTGTTGATAGATTTCCTGTTTCGGATTGAGCGCAGTATTTTGGTTAGTTTTATGGATAAAATCGATGCCGAGGTAAAACTGTTTTCTTTGTTTTTTGTTAGTAAGCAACATGTTTTCTACGGCAGCGATAATACCTTCAGCTTGCAAGTCGCGACTACCCAATCCAAATGAGCCAGAAAAAAGCGGTGGAATTTGGCTATAAGCATAAGAGGCATGGTTAGGGTAGGGGGGATTAGATTGATCCATACCATTCTCAATACACTGGCTGACGGTAGCGCGAATCTCACGCATTAGGGGCAGATCAACAGCTAGCGGTTGATCAACCCTTTCTAATACTGTGACACCTTTTTTTCCTTTAAGTACATGGCTCAATGGTGAAGCAGGGAAAGGACGGAACATAAGCAAGTTCACAACGCCAACTTTAATGCCACGATGTTCTCTTAAATAATCAGCCACGACTTCAGCACTGGGTATCACGCTGCCCTGGCCAACAATTAAATAGTCTGCATCTTCTGCGAGATAGTCCATCACCGCGTGATAACGTCGGCCTGTTAATTGATAAAATTCTTTAAACGCTGTATTGGCAATCTCAGCGATATGATTAAAGAAAAAAGGTCGCTGAGCGGCCACGCTTTGCATGTAGGCATCCTGATTTTCTACAATACCGGCCATGATAGGATTATCCACATCCCATAAAATCGGAATACGCCGTCTTGTCTCACCATAAATAATTTGTTGTGCCGGTGTTGGTGTGTTGATGATATCGTCAGGTCGTCCTAAATATTCTTCAATTAATTCGCGTTCGGGCAGCAACAACGATTCAATGAGATGAGTTGTTAAAAAACCATCCTGGGCAACAATACCTGGATTAAGTGCCAGCTCGGCAATACGATGCGCGATGATATTAAGATCGGCTGCGTGTTGGACATTTTTCCCGAATAACTGGAAAAAACCGGTGTCGTCGGCACAATGATAGTCATCATGACCTGCGTGAACATTTAAGGCTGCTTTAGTCATAGCCCGCGTGCCCATGTTTAACACATAGGTAAGACGTTTGCCCACGGCTGCATAAAGTGATTCATGCATATAGGCAACGCCTTGTCCTGAAGAAAAATTTGCAGCACGCAGACCAGACATAGATAAACCCGCAGTGACGGCAGCGGCGGCGTGTTCTCCTTCCGGCTCAATAAAAATTAATGGTCGTCCAGAAATATTGAGATGACCATCCGCGGCAGCTTCGGCCCAGTATTCGCCCATTTGCGTCGAAGGCGTGATGGGATAGGCACCTGCTGCATCGCTGGATTCTTTTTCACAACTGATGACAGCGGTGTTGCCATCTTTAGCTGCTCGTATGCCTGGATATTTAAAATTCTTGTGTTCCTTATGCATCATGGCCTCGAATAGGAAATATTGTTGAAATCTTTGTTTATGTAGCAACTGTCGGCAACGGATTATGGCGAATTATCTTTTTACTCTCAGCTCCCTTACTTATGCTGTTGTCAGTATTAAGCCATACAATGGCTCCAGTTGGACAGCGTTGCAATGGCACCTGGGTTTCGTGGGGCAGAGTGTAATCTATCAGGGGAAGATTATTGTTCATCACAATCAGTCCTTCAGGTGCATCCATAGCGCAACGACCGCATGCCGTGCAAGCAACTTCACAACTATCTAATAACAGATCTCCTGCTTCTTGATTCTTACAAGCAACCCAAAGGCGATAGCTAATGGGTTCAAGACTGAATAGATCCTTCGGGCAGGTTTTTACGCAATCACCGCAACCGGTGCATAGCGTTTCGTCAATCTGCGGGAGATTTCCCATACTCATTTTGATGGCGTCGAAGTCACAAACTGCTTCACAATCACCGAATCCTAAACATCCCCATGTGCAAACTTTGCTGCCTCCACACAATTGTGTCGCTGCTTGACATGACGGAAGCCCAATATAATTAGCGCGACGATGGGCGACATTATCGCCGCCACTGCAAGCGAGACGCGCAACAACTTTTTCTGTTTGGCCGACGGCGATGTTTAAGAATTCTGCAATCTGTTTCTTGGCGTCTATTGGGCTGACATTGCATTGCCCCGGTAAGGTCTGTTGTTTGATTAAAGCTTCAGCAAAAGCGTGACAACCGGGGTAACCGCAAGCACCACAATTGGTGTGGGGCAACATGTTTTCCACAAGCTCAATGCGTTTATCTTCTTTGACGAAAAATCGACTGTTTACGAGTGCTAAGATGCCAGCTAGCAACGCCGTAAGTCCACCCATGAACACAAAGGCTGTGATTATGCTCCGCAGCTTGTCTGGATCAATAGTCAAGATAAGTCCACTCTATTTTTTTAATTGCTCTGACTATTATTAAGTATAGCTTCGCATATGAAAAGTGTATGACTAAACAGCGACAAAGAACTGACTTGCATAGGCTGTGACTAGTGAAGAAGAGTTTTAGTCATTCCGCACTATTTTGACTGTCATGGCAATGCTCTGCTGAACAGGGAAGATTAGGCTAATTATTGTTCGGTTTAGGTGTAAGATTTTTTCCCTCTTTATTCCGCCTTTTCCCCTCTATTAGGTTGCTGTACTCATTTAATGGCAAGCCATGTAGATTCCTCATGCTGTGCTTATTAAGTGCCCCAGGTTTTTGCCGATACACGATTGGATCAATCTATTTTTATATCACGGGCTATACAATTGTTACTTATGGAAAAGACACTCGCCCAATCCTGGCTGTCGTTACAGTGTCAGATGATTCCCCATGTGATTGGGGGGCTGGCGATATTTAATATGAACCCCGACGATATGATTCAGCCGACTGCATGTTGGCCTGAAGAAACACCAGTGAATCCCGATTTGCTTGCTGCGGCCAGCTTGGCGATGTCCCGACATGCACCGGTGATAAGTGCTAAAGAACATGGTTTCAATGATGAAGGGAAGGATGAAGGGAAGGATGAAGGGAAGGAAAATCTAGTTGTCGCCTGCCCACTACTGAAAAATGGCAAACTTTATGGCGTCGTTGCCGTGCAAGTGAAGGCATCGAAAGGGCAACAAGCTTCGCTTTTACATTTGTTACAGTGGGGTGCTGCATGGCTGGATTTATTCCTTGCACGAGAAGATCAATCCTCTTTGCAGTCCTCTCCACAGTCCTCCCCGCTTGTTATCTCTACTCTGACTGGGGTTCTAAAGAGCGATAATGCCGACGCTGCTGCTACGACAGTGGTTAATTCGCTTAACCAGCTCCTGCCTTGTGAACGGGTGAGCATCGGCCTGATTAAAGATCGTAAGATTCGCGTCCAGGCTTTATCACAAAGCGCAAGTTATGAGCCGCGTTCGAATCTTATTCGTAATATTGAAGCGGCGATGTCTGAAGCGGTTGAGCAGGGCGCGACGATTGTTTATCCAATTGGTCAATCCGATGCACCGGACCATACACAGAATCAGACGCATGCACATACATCTTTATCGATAGCAGAAGATCAAGAATCTATAATCACCGTACCACTCACTCATAATGGCGTGAGCATTGGTGCACTTTGTTTTGAAAAATCAGCTGAGCAAGCACTTGAACATTCCACAATCAGCTTATGCGAAGATATCGCACAACTACTCGGGCCAGTGTTTCAGCTGAAACAGCAGCAAGAACGCCCACTGTTTACAATAATTAAGGAAGATATTTTCGGCGCACAGGCTGCGCGCTTAGTAAGTTTACATGGCTTGAAGTGGAAGCTTGCTTTTGCATCTCTGCTTTTGTTTATCGGGCTAACGAGCTTACTCAAAGGGGATTTTCGTATTACTGCACCTGCCCATCTTGAGGGTATGGTGCAACGTGTCGTGGTGGCTCCGTTTAAAGGGTACATTGCTGATGCTCATGTACGGGCTGGCGAAACAGTGAAAGCCGGTGATGTCCTCGCAGTGCTGGATGACCGGGATTTAACGCTGGAACGCCAGCAATTGATTTCTGAACGAGAAGAGATCCTCAAGCAATACAATAGAGCGTTAGCCGAGTCTGATCGGACCAAATCTAGTATCTCCAGATTTCAAGTTGCTAAAGTGGATGCGAAACTGGCACTAAACAATGAGCAACTTCGGCGTACAAAACTTCAAGCTCCCTTTGATGGTGTTGTTATTACCGGTGACTTGAGTCAGTCATTGGGTACACCAATAGAGCGTGGCCAAATTGTGTTTGAAATGGCACCTCTGAATGAATATCGGGTAGTACTTCAGGTTGATGAATGGGATATTGTCGATGCTGTCGTGGGCCAGCCAGGTTATCTCGCTCTTGCAGCAATACCAGGAAAGCGGTTTTCACTGGTGATCGAAAAAATTGTTTCTGTTTTTCAATCAGATGAGGAAAACGCAGTATTCAGGGTTGAAGCGAGAATCACAAATTCTGAGCTCACCACTTCTTTGCGACCTGGAATGCAGGGTGTAGGTAAAGTTGTCGTTGGCGAGCGCAGTTACTTGTGGATGTGGACTAGAAAAATGGTCGGTTGGTTTCAATTGCGCCTATGGGCATGGTTACCTTAGGAGGTTGCCCGAAAATGGCCTTGTTTATATGACAGCTATCGAACAATCGGACCTTTGGGAGAAAATAGCTGGGCTTAAGCTTCGCTTGGTGTCTCATACAAACATTAACCGCCACATCTACCGAGGGCAGGCCTGGTATGTGTTGCATGATAGAGCCTCGGCACGGCATTACCGTTTTGATGCTGGCGCTTACATGTTCATTAATCAATTGGACGGTACACGCACTGTTCAGGAAGCATGGGATCGCCTCCATCAACAACACGCAGATAATGCACCAGCTCAACATGACATTGTCCGGCTTGTCGCTCAACTCCACGACGCTGAAATTTTGCAGGGGGATGTGCATTTCGATGTAGAAGCGCTTCTGGCGCGGCGACAAAAGCAAAAAAATATTAAATCTCGTTCGCGCTGGCTGCGCCCGCTAAGCATCCGTATCCCTTTGGCTGATCCTGATCAATTTCTAACTGCTCTCTTACCGATAATTAGACCGCTATTCAGCAAATTATCCTTAATAATCTGGTTGTTGTTTGTGATCATCGCGTTACTGATGGGGGTTGCACAGTATTCTGAGTTAATAAATCACTGGTCCAGCCGTGCTCTGGATCCACAGAATATCCTGGCGATGTTTCTCGTATACCCGTTCATCAAGGTATTCCATGAATTTGGTCATGCTGCGGCAACCAAGAAGTGGGGTGGTGAGGTGCACGAGGTTGGGATTATGTTTTTAGTGTTCATACCCAATCCTTTTGTCGATGCGTCTGCCTCTAGTGCTTTTAGTGATAAGTGGCAGCGCATTATCGTGGCGGCATCGGGTATTATGGTTGAGATGTTTTTGGCTGCGTTGGGTCTATTGGTCTGGCTTAATGTTAGCCCCGGATTCGTTCAGGATATCGCTTTTAATGTAATGTTTGTCGGTAGTGTTTCAACACTGCTTTTTAACGGCAATCCACTACTGCGTTTTGACGGTTATTATGTATTAATGGATGCCATCGAGATCCCCAATCTCGGTCAACGATCCACACGCTATCTGGCCTACCTTGTTAAACG
Organism: uncultured Ectothiorhodospiraceae bacterium; assembly: GCA_945787715.1. Taxonomy (GTDB): domain Bacteria; phylum Pseudomonadota; class Gammaproteobacteria; order S012-40; family S012-40; genus CALZJE01. The sequence goes on from CALZJE010000068.1 coordinate 20,793, forward strand.
TTATTTATTTAAATTGTCAGAGGAAGTTTCACCGGTTACGGCGTATGGTGAACGAGTCTGGTTTTTATTTTATGGTATAGCAGCATTTACTTATCGCTTATTTATTAGTATCACGATTGCGCTTTATATTGCGGGAAAATTCTTTGTCATCGGTATACTGCTGGCTATCTGGGCCATAGTCGCTCAGGTGCTAGTGCCTTTGGCTAAAAGTATAGGCTTTTTGTTGACGGGTGTAGCCCTTCAAGGCCAGCGAATAAGAGCGCTTAGCATCACAACGATAGGCGCACTATTAGCATCTTTGTTTATTTTTGTCATACCTATACCCTCCTGGACACAGGCCGAGGGAATCTTGAAGTTACCGGAACACTCACAGATTCGAGCAGGGAGCAATGGTTTCATCGTTCAGGTTCTGGCAATAGAAGGTGAAAGGGTAAAAAAGGGTGATCCCCTGTTTGAATTGGAGGATCACTTGCTGCCATC
>CALZJE010000069.1 GCA_945787715.1 uncultured Ectothiorhodospiraceae bacterium
CTGGATTGTATTTTTGCTCATCATCCACCTCCTTTATTTATTCCACAAAATAAGTATAGCTTAGTCCTGGATGATAGCTGTGGATTGTGGGTAATCAGGTAACAATATAACAATATTATAAAAGATGTTAATGGTGACGGTATGGTAGATCTACTTTCAATTTCAATGATTGATAATGAATATAGACTCGTCTATTGGAATGGTAACGATCAGAGCCAAATGGAGTTTAAAGATATAGTGCCAGTAAAGGCGCATGTTGATAAGCTTTATCTAGAAGATATGAACAATGATACACACAAAGATATTATTTATACCGACAAATATAAAATTTTTATCGCCTACCAGAATGAAGCTGGAAATTTTTCTTCCACAGAGAGATTGTTATTAGGAAACTGTATTAACGAATCATCCTATTGTGGTGCAACATTATCTGATTTAGAAATCGCAGATCTTAACGGTGATGGCGTTAAGGATATACTGGTTATTGGAAAATATTATGACGGCACTTTTCTATGCAGTCGATAAATTCCCTTGGAAGTTTTGGTATTTCAGGGTGTGCCTCAATAAGTGATACTTTCTCTATTTCACTTAAATTTTTCAAATTTTACAGCTAGATATTTAGGGGGAAATCCTACATAAAGCTCCTTTGAATTCTACAAATTATGTTTAATATGTTTTTTTTAAGCAAAAAAATACAATATTTATTACATAATTGATTACTTAATAATAATTAAACATGTCAGTTACTATATATCTTCATCATAAATGGACTTCTTCCCAATTCTTTAACGAATTTGTCACATATTTATGTAAGATTAGCGATAGATTGATAACTTTTTAAAAATTTGTTAATAACAGGAGGTTAATAACAGTACTTTCAGTATTAGGTCACTAGCAAAAGTAAAACTTTTACGTTCTTTACTTCTTCATATTAGTTTTTTAAATCAGCAGTTGTTAAATTAATTCTAATAATAAATAGATTTTAAATTTCGCATACGTTAATGTTACTTCTTTGTAAGAAACTGGTATCGTCAACTGAAACAAAGCTTCATCTAATCGCTCAAGTCTGGCGTTCAATTCTTGCACTGTGTTTTTATAACCACAACTTAGGCACATTATTATGGAAAAAAATAGCTCCAAAAATGATGTAGTTGAACTCACTAAAGATCTTGATGAACTAGCCTCTCGCTTTCAAGACCGCTTTCAGACCGGTGACACGGGTAAAGATGGCGGAGACACAGGTAAAGACTTTCTCTCATCACTTTCTAAAACTGAAAATCTTATTCGTGATCTTGATAAGCTGGCTCATGATTTTCGCACTAGGCAGCCCTCTCTATCTGATGGTGACACTGGTAAAGATGCACTGCTTAAAATTCACACTGGTGTTGAAGGCCTGACCAAAGACATAGATCAACTCGCCGACAGGTACCGCGCACGCTTTCCTGTAACATCTGATGGTGGAGATACAGGCAAAGATGCAGCTTTTATACTTGGCACCAACCTGGGCACGGTTTTCAATGATCTTGACATACTTGCCAAACGTTACCGTGATCGTTTTGACAAGCTTGATGGTAGCGATGGGGACACAGGTAAAGACGCTGCATTAGCTGTTGCCAGTCAAAATGTTGGTGGCCTGATAAATGACCTGGACATACTCGCCGAGCGTTACAAAGATCGTATGCGCGCATTCGATGGCGACACAGGAAAAGATGGCGATACTGGAAAAGACGGTGATCCTGATGTGTTTAATCCTGCAAATCCAGTTATCAACTGGCCTTACAGAATCGCAGTTGGCTTTATCATATTGGTTGCAGGCATCTTTATAGGGAAAATGCTGTTATAAATGAAAACAAACCAGGGGCCAGTTCATTCCCGGCCCCTTTCATCTAGTGTACAGTGACTGGTGAGCGGTATAAAACGAGTTATTCTGTTTGGCATCGGTGACCTTGCTATGCGCATAGCTGTAGAGCTGCAACACCTGGCATTGCCACTAGAGCTTATTTTAGTAAGTCGCAATGACAGTGTAACAGCTCAAGCAAGCCTTATTTCCAGCCTGAAACCACTTAACAGATCAAAAGGTTCCCAGTCACTGTCGTACTTGCAAGAGTCTTCACAAAATAAGTTCATTTCTTCAAAAAAGCTAGATTTATTTGATACATCAGCATTAGAAACATTTATTCGACAACATCCTCCTGATTTAATTATCAATTGTGCAAGCTTGCTATCACCGTGGTTTTATTCACAGAGTAAAATAAAACTTTGGCGCGAACTTGGAAAAGTGGGATTCGGTGCTCAATTATGCGCACAACTCCCCCCGATATTAAATTTAATGAACACACTGCACACGGCAGGCATTTCCTCTCCGGTAATTAACTGTTCATTCCCGGATGTTGTTAACCACATATTAGCTAAACTCAAACTCTCACCTCTGTGTGGCATAGGGAATGCTGGTATGTTATCTCGTGTACTATGCACACGAATGCCTGATTCAGATATTCGATTAACCGCACATCACGCACTAACTCAGAAACTGCTTTGCTGTACACAAACCGAACATCTTGATGCTTATTGCCATATCGAGATCAATGGTGAAATTCAACAATGGTCGGCACTCACACGAGATACACCACCTATGATGCGGAATGCACAACTTAATTTATTAACCGCCTCACACGCCACAGATATAGTAAGTGCGTTGCTCAATGAAAAAACTATTTTAAAAAGCAGTATACCCGGTCCTCTAGGTATGCCTGGTGGGTACCCCTGTATGATTGACAAAAATGGTTTACGGTTGCAAACCTGCCAGCACATCTCTCAGTCGGAAGCGGAAAACTTAAATCTTAATTCGGCAAAACTTGACGGTATTTCAAGTATTGACCACGACGGAACGGTAAATTATACAGAAAATTTCCAAAAGAGTTTGCCAGATGTTCTAGGCTTTCTTGCTGAGCCTCTTCATCCAAATAGTTCTTTACAGCGATTTACGCAACTTGAAGCCTGCCTGAATCATGCTTAAAATATTTCTACGTGACACACTGCTAACTCGGTAAAAACGATGCCCAACTATTCGCTATTTGAAGGTATTTTAAATTTTAGTACAGCCATAGATGCCCAAAAAAAACACAGGCTTTCGGTAGACTCATTGAAAAATCTACATAATGCTGCGAATATATATTATGACGATAATGTTATTTTGATCGCCCCTGTCATACTTACACGTTCTAATCTTGTCATTGCTGCAAACCCTATTTGTGAACGAGACCATAATACACTTCATGCATTTTCCAGCGCATGGTTGCAGGATCAGATAAATAGCACCGAACTCATAGAAAACCATATGATTACCTGTAGCATAGCTATTTATACCAGAGACATGTTAGTGCTGGTACGTGACAGGATTGGAACTGACAGTATTTTTTATACTCATCATAATGAGCAGATTTCATTTTCTAACAACAGCGAAAACCTACTTGAGAAATTCTGTCACCATAATGAAGAACTGGATGTGAATTCTGCGCTTAATTATCTTCTTTACGGAAGACCACGTGTAGGTAATACCCTATGCAAGTCTGTAAAGAGTTTACCCGCAGCACATTTTATGACAAGTTGCCACAACAACATTTCTCAACAGAGATACTGGTCACCTCAACTTAATCCCATGCCTCTGGGTTCACGGGAGTTCCGTCTCAATCGCTTACAACAATCTCTGGAACAATCCTGTCGTAACAGCTTTTCTAAAAAATCTAATGCTATTTTTCTGTCCGGAGGACTTGATTCCAGTTATATCGCCTATATAGCAGGACAATCGCACCGTAAAACAACCTGTTGTTACACCATTAGTTATGTCGACAAGCAGTATAGTGATGAATCACATTACGCGCAGATTATCTGTGAGGCTTATGGTTTACCACTTAAAAAAATAGAATTGAGTTCTGAAAATATTCTTCAGCAGCTCAAACTGATTCTAAATCAGCCACAACCAGCCAGTGCCTGGGCAAGTATTTGCAATAACGCCCTGGTGGATGCAGCTGTGAAAGATGGAAATATAAATATTCTCTCCGGCTTAGGTTCTGATGAAGTGCTGGCAAATTATGATAAGGCACTGGACTATTACTTTCGAGTACGTGAATTCATCAATAGAGCAAACACCGGTGAACAAGATTTGTTACAGCATGTTGATCAGCTCGATGAGTTATTATTTCCGGGAGTTGCTGATTTTTTTACACGAGATAGTTTAGAGTCTGCACTCACTTCTGACATTGATATAAATTTTATCAGAAAAGATTTGCGTGACTTTTATAGTATTTGTGGCCCTGTCAATCAAAGCAGTCATTTATTTTCTCACATTGTCGCACATGAATGCCATCACCGAATTCCAGATTTGTTATTACGTAATTTCAATGTCCATTCAATGCGACAGGGCGCACAGATAAGTTATCCCTTCCTTGATCCTGATTTTGTAGAACATGCCTGTTCATTATATCCTCAGGAAAGATTTCTTTTTCAGGATAACAAGTGGCATAGTAAAATTAGTCTAAAGTTAATTTTAGCCGACCTTCTGCCATCTGAAATATTACAGCGAAAACGCGGCACATTTGATTTTCCATTTAAAGCATGGCTTAAACACGACGATTTTTATTTACTGGTACGTGACACTCTAGAACAAAGCCCCATCTGGAATACTAAGCTGTTCAAAGAAAACGTACTTACAAACTACCTCGATTTTATTCAGCGTAATAGAGATAACAAATCCATCGACAATCCTCGCTGGCCAACCGAACTTTGGGCACTTGTAACACTTTGCGCATGGTATAGGAACTATATTTCATGATTAGTATAATTATTCCGTGGAAAAACCGCGATGAAATATATCGTAGTATCTTCTCTTTTATTAAAGTCGCAGAAACCATTAATGCTGAAATCATTCTAGTTAATTATAACGGCACTCTAGATCACACTAAATTACCCGCCAATAACAAGCTTCGCATTATTACTGTTGACGATTGTAAACATTTTAATAAAGCCAGCGCTAATAATATCGGTGCTAGCTTTGCAAGGCACTCGTTACTTTTTTTTTGCGATTGTGATATTTTGTTGAGTACCGATGTTATTCGTCGCTGTGCTCAATTACTAAAAGAGCTGAATACTTTCGTAACTATTAAACATGCGCAAGAGGAAAAACTTAACTCTCTTGAGAGCAATCATATTCAGTGCTTTGGTTACAATATGATCATTAAAACAAGGGATGGACGTCAGGCCGAAATTATTGATTTTGAAGAAGATACCTCAACGGGTTTGCGCAATGCTCCGGGCCTGCTATTTGTTAAGGCCGATGACTTTAAAGCAATAAACGGCTACAGTGGTTTTTTACAGGGCTGGGGCTGGGAAGATCAGGATATGATTTGCCGTCTGACCCTGGGGCTTGGTCTTAAACGCAAGCAGCATGGCACACTTGTACATTTGTCTCACGACGACCAGGCCCGCATAGGCGAGTATCCCCCCATTTCTAACCGCTGGGAAAGCCGTGATCGAATGTTTCGCACAGCAATATCCCGATACGATCAAAATCAGTTTCATGGCACTTATACTGAAGATTTCTCTAACCATACTTTAAACGAACTAAAAGCAGTATGATCAAACTAAGTGCCTGTATAATAGTACGAGATGCTGCAGATGTTTTACCACGTTGCCTTGATAGTCTCGCCTATATTTGTGATGAACTTTGTATCATTGATACTGGTTCAAATGATCACAGCATCGAAATTGCCCGACAACGAGCTGATCACTTTCAGGTTTATCTGGGGTGTAATGACCACAATGATAAAATCATTGACTTCTCTGCTGCTCGAAACCGTTGTTTAGAACTGACAACCGGCGACTGGATTCTTTCTATTGATGCAGATGAGGTATTCCACAATAACAGCAAACAATCTATACAGGCTTGTTTGAATAACCAGAATGCCACAGCAGCTGCAATTACTATAAGCAGAGGGAGCACTGACTGGCTCGCAATTCGTTTGTTTAAAAACACCCCTGAACAACGATACCATTATCCCGTTCACGAACTGGTAACTGTAACAGGTGAAACATTAACATTGAGGGATTTATCAATACGTGATCTGGGCCAAACTAAAAAACCAGAGCCATCTTCAGAACGTAATATCCGAATTTGTGAGAGTGTCTTAAAAGTCAATCCAACTGATATCAGAGCACTTTTTTATCGTGCTGAAGCCCTGCGTAAACTAGGAAAATTCAAACTAGCTTGCAATGCATATATGGACTGCCTTGAAAACCCTCAGTTATCTCTGCCCTATCGCTGCGCTACATTTGAATCATTATCTTTATGTTTTATGCAGCTGAAACTATGGGATCAGGCACTGGAGTCTGCACGTAATGTTTCACTAATACACCCAGGCCTTGCTGAAAGCTACTGTTTAATGGGGGATGCGCATATCGCAATGAAAAGAATAAGTGAGGCAAAACTCTGCTACCAGCAAGCAGCGGCACAACAGTATCCACCAAAAGACTATAAGCTATTTGTTAGAAAACATGCTTACGACGAGTATCCTAACGCTCAGTTGAGCGGACTTCAATCACTGTGCAAAAAACACGGAATTAACTATAATGCACTCTGAAAATATTTATGTACAAAAAACTCACGCGTTATTAAGCGTCTGGCACATTCGTGGCCAGAGATTGATATTAGTCGCGCCTAGTGAAGCCAGTTTTGTGATGCGCTCACCAATTCCCAGCCAGTCACTTAAAGGGAGTCGTTTATCCCACGGACAGGCCCACTGCCTTAACAGTAAACAACCCTTACAAGAATAACTTATTGCGGCTGCATACTCGCCTTCATCTAAAAGTATCGCAGCAAGAAGTAACTGTACTTCCCCAACGACACCATTAAGTGAAACACACTTATTCAAAAGTGCTCTTGCCTGCTCAGGATTCGAAGCATTCTGTTTGATTGCTTGGTGATATGATAATAAGGCATCGCGCTCCTGTGATTCAGATAAAGCATCCTGCAGATGTATCGGGTGATTTTCACTTATTTCAGCCCCGACCTTTGCTGCTTGCCATAAGCGCCACATCATTATCGCTGGTGATTTATCAAATTCTGACAGCTGTTCTAGCAAGTTTGCCATTTCAATACTCAGCAGTTGCTGTATTTGCTGGCGCGTGATGGTCTGTTTAGCTTCACTAATAACTTCAGAAAGCGTAAACGTATCAGAATCAGTCTGTTTGTTTAAAGCACTAACAATATCATTTCTGCCAAGCCGACAGAATGCATAAACTAGTGCTTCAGACTCAGGACCAATAAGGTTTTGTATATCGCCACGATATTCATCATTTACCAGGCTTGTACCGAAATACTCTGTACCATAAATACTATGAAACAAACCTGCTGCGCAAATCTTTTCAGAACAACCCCATGCCAGTAATATTTCATAAACTCCAACCAGGTGTTGCAAAAAATTACCCTGCCTGTGTGAGAGTTCACCGGCAGGTATAAGCGCACTTAATTGTTGTTGTAGTAGCTCCACTAGCCTTTAACACTGAACCATGATTTCAAATGCTCTTCGAGTTTAGTTTTATTTTTTTTCAGCCTTTCTAAATCCAGAATCATATCATTAATAGCGTTGCGCGTTTTTTCAATAACTTTTGTATCTAGCCAGGGACTCTCATTCAATGAAAGAACTGATGCCCTGTTTTCAATATTATCATCAAAACTATTTTTCAAATACACCAGTAGACAGTCACCATAACTTGCATTTTTATGATCAAAAGCAAGGTTCAAAGATAGTGAGTCCTCTTCTGCTTCAGCACAGTGCCACGCTCCTGCTGGCAAACATAAAAAATCACCCGGTGACAGGACGACTGATTCCATTTCAGTTTTTAACGGAGGTTTGTAACCATTCTCCTCCAGATATTCAGTATGTGGAGAATTGTTTTTTGGGTAGCGAGTTGCAGGATCAACTTTATACCACCAGCGCTTTCGCCCCCCAATTTGCAAAGTGGATGCCACACGCGCATCAAAATGTATATCAAAACCTCGCCCTTGCGGCGACAGATAAGCACGAAAACTTACCTTTCCGCTGTAGTTTAGCGTTGTGCTAATATCAGTAACGGCATATGCCAGTTGTGGATGAGCTTTTTCCATACCTGTGACACAGATCGATGCACCAGCTCTTAACATGTCTGGCATGTCTGAGATACTAATGTGAGCCTGGCGCAATAACGGAAATACAGCACGAATATGATCTGTTTTATCCAAATTACATTTGAAATCTTCGGTTCTAAACAAAAAATTAAACTTATCCTCCGATCCAGGAATCAATAGAGGTTCTCGTTGAAAATACGTGTCAAAAAATTCTGTATTAGAAACAGGCGCGAGTATCTTAGATAAAGTATTCATGTATGCTTCTTATTTTTCAGTATTTGTTATAGTTTATAAACATGTTTGTTACATTGTTTAAGGTCATTCAAAATCCATTGAATTAGACTTTCAGTATCAAGCCCAAATTGCTCGCGCAACATTTGAACATCTAATGAAGCAGGTAACCAAGACACTGGCCATCCAAATTTTTTAATGCTCAGTTCAGGAAATTCGCGAGATAAAATATCGCCAAAACCTCCTTCACTATAATGATCCTCAAGACTGTAGATGAATTTGTATCGGGCACCAACAATATCTTCAAGGCCATCAGGTAGCGGCCTGATTCTTGATACGTGAACAACGCTGACCGAAACAGATCGCTGCTCCAACGGCAATACAAGACTTTGCGCCCACTCGCTTGCTACACCTGTGCTCAGTATCAGTATGTCTGAACCATGAGACAGTTGATGAAAACATTGGTTTATTGGCGCAGTCTGATCTGTAGAAAATTTTGCGAGTCGAAGATAAGCCGGACACTTGCGCTGCATAATTTGCTCTATAACATAAGGCATTTCAGAAATACAGTGAGGTGACCACAAATCAATTTCAGGTAAGCCTGAAATCAAACCCAGATCATTTAAACTAAGATGCGTATTGCCATTTTTTATATTTTCAATACCCGCATTTGTACCCACAAGTGTCACAGGCAAGCGCATTTGACTAACACCACAGCGAATCTGGTCATAACCACGGCACACTAAAAAAGCGGCAAACGAAAATACCCAGGGACGTTTTCCCATAGCAGCAATACCTGCTGCAACAGAAATCATACATTGCTCTGCGATACCGGCCTGTACAAAGCGGCTACCGAATGATTCAATCACTTCTTTAGTTAGGCCATATGAGTCACCAAGGTCGGCATCAAGTAACCATAAATCCTGATTACTGTGGGCTGACTCAGCCAGATGTGTGGTCAGGGAATCAGAAAGTTTCATCATAAATCAGTGAATCACGCGCAGCCAAGTAATTTTGTTTGCTCAAACTTGCACAATGGCTCAGCTGCGGATGGGTTTCAAAAAATGGAATGCCTGCACCCTTGGTAGTACTGGCAATAGCAATATAGGGGTTATTCTGATCTTCCTTCTGTACGCTGGCAATCCACTCTTTGAGCTCAATAAGTGATTGGCCGTTAAGCGGCTGAGCTTGCCATCCAAAAGCCTGCCATTTTAAACTGGCATCAGGCAACGGCGCCTGCCTGTATTGAGGTTGTTCGTTCCAGCCACATTCCTGGTAACCATTAAGATCTATAATGGCATGAAGATTAGATAACTCATATCGCGAAGCCAAAGCTGCAGCTTCCCAGACCTGGCCTTCCTGACACTCACCATCACCCAGTACCACCCAGACATGCCGATTCTGATCTCGTCCTGCTAATGCTGCACCTAAGCCATATGAGAGTCCCTGTCCAAGTGAGCCGGTTGAAAAATGAACCCAGGGGTTTGAATGGATGCAGGGATGTATATCAAGACCAGAGGTTGACTCTCCATATCTGGAAAGATCAAATTTAGCTAGCCCCATAGCATTTAGAACTGCATAATAGGCAATGGCCGCATGTCCTTTAGAAAGAATAAGTATGTCACCTGTGTTACTGCGCGGCCCTATATTCGTATAGGTAAGTAATGCCTGAATGATTTCAACGAGACTGAAAGATCCACCATAGTGACCGTTTTTTGCGGTATACAGTGTATCCAGAATTGATATACGTGCAGATGTTGATATGCGCATTATTTGGCCACAAACCTTTTCTTTACGTTTATGATCTAATTTTAGTTAATTGACTTGTGTTAATAATCCTAAATATAAAATGCTACAGAATGCTTTAAAAAAAGATGTGAAATTGTTCTGACTGAGATAAGCATAAACCTGCTCATTTTCAACTAGCACATACATCTTTATGCTATATCATAACCAACTCTATGTAAATCATGTGATCTACACTTAGTGAAAAACAACAAAGCTATAACTCGCTCGATATTTTACTAACTGTGTAAAAATGCATGAAGCTAATTTTATTCTAATTTGAATTTTTCTTATATGGTAATTTTTTCATAAGTGCTCAGAGCTATACACTTTTAACTCATTAAAATCGATATTAATATAACCGGATTGTACACAAATAAAGCACCTTTCGATTTAAGGCTGACAATATTTTACATTGCATTTTTATATTTTTACTAAAAAATTTACCGGAGCCGCTACAAATTAAAACTCATTGTTTACTATTAATAAGGAACGGAGACAATACGCCCCTTTTTATTTAATTAATTTTTATTTGTAAATGACAACTTAATGCTACATAACTTAAATATATAATCCTTTCATTTCTACGAATTCGTGCCAATTGTCTTTTGAGCATGACATTGACTGTTCAAAAAACCAATCCAACCTATTTTTTGTTGAGATTAAATTTAACAGGATCAAATAAAACATGAAGCGCACCGCCCGAAAAGCCAATTGAATTTAGAGTTTGAATCTAAGTAACGTAAAAATACTAGTAATAAAACCTTTATCCGGTCTCATTTCTCCATTTTAAATTCCTATATGATTAAATTATGAAAACGACCCCGCCTTTATATGATTTTTAAAATTATGTGCTCAGTTTTTATAATTCACGACACTAATTTATTTGATCAAGTTATTTTTAAATAGAATATTTTGACAGGTTGGTTGAACATGGAAAATATCGGAACGTAAAGAGAGAAAAGTCTCGTGAAAAAAAGACCCCTGAATATCGGAGCCTTTTTTACTATTAGCCACATTTCTTGCTACGCGGGTAAGCTATCCGATGAATGTTGCTGAGAACGACGACGCGCTTGCCATCCTAACAATCCCATTCCGGCCAACATCATCGCCCATACTTCCATTTCAGGAACTACATTTACAGTAGATGCCACAAAATTTAATCCGTCCATACCATCAGGGCCAGAGAACAGACTAATGTTTGATTCTGATAACATCAAGAAAGTGGAATCTCCCGCTTTACCAGTAACGTGGAATGTTAATTCCGCAATATCGAAATTTCCTGTTGGCTGATCAAATGATAATGTACCAAATTGAATATCAGTAAGCTGGCCTTGCGTAGAAGAATCACCGTGTATTGGAAAAAAATCCCACAATGGATCGATGACCACACTTTGGGAAGGTGGAGTTGCCAATTCCAATACAGCTGGATCCCAAGCAATATTAAACCCACCTCCATCGAGACGATCAAAATGCATACCATCTACTTCCACGGTAAATAGCTGGTCAGGTATTACAGTATATAAATCCTGATCGAACTTAACGGTATTTGGATCTTGTGCTTGTGCCGTTCCAACCATGAAAAGTACTGTGCCGGATATTGCGGTTGCTGCTAAAAATATGTTTTTAATCAATTTTCTTTCTCCTCCATCCCTTTATTCAAATAATAATTTACTGTAAACATATTACCCCGCTTGAAGTTAGGGGCTGTCCCAGAATGGAAAGTCTCCTAGCCTGGTGGTTTGAAAAACAGCTGTTTAAATCTCGTCAGATCTCCTGTGCTCACAAAACCATCACCATTTAGATCGGCGTCCGGATCATTAGTAAAATAGTGCGTTTTAAAATAGGTTAGATCTTGCCAATTGGTTAGGTTATCGCCATTAAAATCAGCATCACACATGTTTCCAAATCCGTCGCGATCAGTATCGCGCTGAACTGCATTTGCTACCGATAGACAATTATCAGTTACGCCAAATACACCATCACCGTCAGGATCTTGATCAGTTGAGTCTGGTGCCGAGTAAAAACCATTCGGTAAAGTCCCTGGTTCAAAAATACCACCTGGATTAGTGATAACAACATGATACGCACCTTCCGGTAAATTAGCGGGTATATCCACTGTTATGGTTTCATCGTCTACTATTACTATATTTTCAACGATAGGATTGAGTTCGATAATTTGCAACCCGGCATAATTATCTGCGACATAAACCGTGTTTGCACGAACAAAAATACCATAGGTATACCCAGGCGTGTCGTACCAACCTCTTAGTATTGGATTTGCTAAATCACTGATATCGATCGTCAGCAAACCTCTTTGTACGCTGCCGACAAATACTGTGTTGTTCTCTACAATTACACGGTTAGCAAAAAAGCCAAACGTGGAAAACTCCCCAAATAAAGTCGGCATAGCTGGGGACGAAGTGTTAATTACCTGAATACCGCCCCAACCATCAGCAATAAAAGTCAAAAATCCGGAGACATATACGTCGTAAGATAAACCTGATGTATCATAAAATCCCACCAATGTTGGATTAGCTGGATCGTCAATATCAATAATTTGTAAGCCTGCTGTACGATCTGCTACATACGCATAGATACCGGACACATACACACCCATTGCCTGCCCAGGCGTATCATAAGCGCCTGCAAAAGTCGGATTCGCAGGATCACTAATATCAATTATTTGTAAACCTGAGAAATAATCTGCCACGTATGCATAATTTCCAGATACCTTAACTTTATATGCTCTACCCGGTGTGTTGAAGGCAGCGGTAAAAGTTGGATTATTGGGATTTGAAATATTAACAATTTGCAAACCAGTGTTACCATCTGCAATATAGGCATAACTCCCAACCACGTGCACACCTTGCGCAAGATCCGGGGTATCATAAGTACCAAGGTGGATAATATTTTTTGGATTGCTGACATCTAATATAATCAGCCCTGTTCCACCATCAGCCACATAGGCATAATTACCAACAATTTGTGTATCATAGGCATTGTTTGGTGTACGGTAAGAGCCAGTAAATTCCGGCACATTACGATTACGTATATCGATGACTTGCACACCCGAACCACCATCGGCGACATATAGCATACCGTTTAAAGCATAGACGGATTTAACATAAGCGGATGTATCAATGTAGCCAACCCGAGTGGGATTTGCTGGATCACTTATGTCAATTATGCGTACACCAGCATGGTCGTCTGCCACATAAGCTATGTTTCCTACAATATCAACATGACGTGCATAACCAACAGTGTCATACGCACCAAGCAAATTCATGTTTGCCGGATTCGAAACATCAATTGACAATAGACCCGCTTGATATGCTGTGACATAAGCAACATTACCTGATACAAAAACATCAAAAGCAGATTTTGATGTTTGAAATGAACCAGCGAGAAAAGGATTGCCGGGATTACTAATATCAATCACCAATAAACCTAAAAAGTTATCCGCAATGTAAGCATAATTTCCCGCTACGAAAACACTTACTGCACGATTGGCAGTACCCTCTTTTTTATAGGAACCTGTTAATACTGGATTGGCCGGATCACTAATGTTAATAACCAATAAGCCGGAGGCAGAATCTGCGATATAAGCATAATTTTCCGAAACAACTACGTCAGAAGCATAACCAGGTGTATCGTAGTCGCCAACGTAAGCTGGATTATGAGGGTCACTTATGTCTACAATTTGTAAACCCGCGGTGAATGATGCGATGTAAGCAGTGCTACCTGAAATAGTGATGCCTCTTGCAGCGGCAGGTGTAACGTAGGTAGCAACCCGTGTTGGAAATACAGGATTAGAAACATCAACAACCACCATACCGGTGGTATCATCCGCCACATATGCATAGTTACCCGATGCGTGAACATCCCATGCATAATCTTCTGTATTATAAGCACCCTGCAAGACAGGGCCACCACTTAATAGATTAACACTGGCACCTGGTTGAAAATCAGAACCTGAAATTGAAACATTTTGAATTGAATTTAGGTTACCACTATTTAGGGTAATGCTATTAACAACAGGCGCAACGGCGTTGGCGAAACTACCACAATTACCGATGACTAAGACTAACAAATAAAATATTTTGTGTAACACATTTTTCGCCCTGTTCACTTACTTCTCCCCTTTAATCCCCTGAAATTGTCATATCAATTTATAATAATTGTGATTTATCGAAAATAGATTTACTTATCTCATAACAAGCACTCTATTTAAAATCTTATTCCCGTGATTGATGACTGCTTTAGAGTGTACGCCTTCGGAATAATAATAATGCCACCTGTGCGTAGTTTTTTTAGATTAAAATGATTTCACCCACTCTGATCGGAAACGAAATCCAGCAATTTTTTCTATTTTTTTACAATCGTTAATATCCACTAGGCTATCTACATAGAATAATTACATAGAAATTATCAAACCGCGCATTATTAGCTAGTAATTATTTCTCCAACATAAAAATTTGTATGCCTCCTAGACCACTATTATCAACAAGGAAAACCGAGTGTTATTTTTTTCCACGTCTATAATGCAATCGTTCAAGAACCAGATCCTACTTTGCCATTTAAAATACTTTTTATGGCAATGAACGCGCCAATGCCTATACATCTTCGTTAATGCATTGTTTTATATGAAATTTATTATAGTCCATTCAATTAGTTTGCCAGAGATACGTTAAGAATTATTAGAATATAAAATTAACTGTCGTTGTTACCATGAACCATTGATAAAAATTTTTTTTAGATATTAATAATTGAAATTTTCGTAACAAAATATTGACCATGAACTTAATTTTTGATCGAAAATTTAAACGGGAATAACCAATTACAAGTTTAGCGATGATTGTCTTACATAGAACAATGAGAACAAGGACAATTATTAATTCGAATTATGTCGCTTTATAGCAACATGTTTTTTAGACGACAAAATATCTGCTCTGTATAATTGATTGAGGAATTTTCATTTGAATTGAATGGCCGTTCAGCGTGAAACAAAATTTTGAAGCTATTCACTTTGGTAAAGTCGAAATAAAAAATCGAGCTATTCATACCTCAGCAGATGGAAAACAACTTCTGAACATTGGGGGATGAATGATCCAAGCTATATTTCATTTACAACATTCGGCCTGCATACATCGAAAATAACGCTAACTATCTTTTAAGTCAAACACTTAGCTATTTGGCTCACTATTTGAGCCTTATTAACTTTTTTGCGTGTTCAATATCAAAAATCACAGAAATGTGCTCAAATTAGCCCCCATTATTGGGATTAACGTGTCTAACTTCGGACATCATCCGCTGGAACATTAAAAACATTTTCCTATCAAACAGCCAAAGCGCTCAATTTGATACAGGAAATACTCCTCATCAACAATAATCCCCTGAAATAACGACTTCCCCCCAAAGATGTTGTAAAATCACGGCATTTTTCACAGATTATTGAGGTTTTATAGGCTCTTCTTATGGAATTATCCCAACTTACCGCAATCTCCCCCATTGATGGTCGTTATGGCAGCAAAACTGACGATCTACAACCCATTTTCAGTGAGTACGGTTTAATCCGTCATCGTGTTCTTGTTGAAGTACGCTGGCTACAGGCGCTAGCCGAGCATAATCAGATTTCTGAAGTGCCTGCATTGGATAAAAATGCAAACGCCCTGCTTGATTCGTTAGTTAATAATTTTCAACCCGTTTATGCTGAAAGAGTAAAAGATATTGAGCGCACAACGAATCATGATGTAAAAGCGGTTGAGTATTTCCTTAAAGAACATATCAAACCGAATAAGTCACTTAATGCTATCAGTGAGTTTATTCATTTTGCGTGTACCTCAGAAGATATCAATAACCTTTCTTATGCGTTGATGTTAAGAGAATCTCGGAATCAGGTGATATTACCAACCGTTGATAATATTATCAGTGCAATTAAAAATTTAGCGCATACAAATGCTGATGTTCCGATGTTGTCCCGCACACATGGCCAACCTGCTTCCCCAACCACTCTGGGTAAAGAGATGGCGAATGTTGTTTATCGCTTAGAGCGACAGCGTGAACAAATTGCTTCGGTCCCCATGTTAGGAAAGATTAACGGTGCCGTTGGTAACTATAATGCACATTTATCAGCTTATCCTGATGTAGATTGGCAAGCATTTGCTGAAAAATTTGTTACCGGTTTAGGCTTAAGCTGGAATCCTTATACGATACAAATTGAGCCACACGATTATATTGCGGAAT
The DNA here is from genome assembly GCA_945787715.1 of uncultured Ectothiorhodospiraceae bacterium. Taxonomy (GTDB): domain Bacteria; phylum Pseudomonadota; class Gammaproteobacteria; order S012-40; family S012-40; genus CALZJE01. Next base: position 16,424 of record CALZJE010000069.1, read on the forward strand.
TTTTCCACGCGGTTGAACGCTTCAATACCATTCTTATCGATTTTGCCCGCGACATTTGGTCTTATATCTCAATTGGTTTTTTCAAACAAAAAACCATTGCAGGTGAAATTGGTTCTTCTACCATGCCGCATAAAGTTAACCCAATCGATTTTGAAAATGCAGAAGGAAACCTGGGATTAGCTAATGCAATTTTACAACATTTAGCGTCTAAACTTCCTGTCTCTCGTTGGCAACGTGATTTAACCGACTCAACCGTTTTACGCAACCTAGGCGTTGGTATTGCGCACAGTGTTATCGCTTATGAAGCAACATTAAAAGGTATTAGTAAACTAGAAGTTAACATTAAAGCACTGGAAGCAGATTTGGATAATAATTGGGAAGTGTTAGCAGAACCGATTCAAACCGTCATGCGTCGCTACGGTGTCGAAAATCCATACGAAAAATTGAAAGAGTTGACTCGTGGGCAACGAGTTAATCAGGAAAGCATGCAAGCGTTTATTGAAAGCTTGGATATACCTGCAGATGCCAAGGCTGGACTATTAAAGCTTACACCTACAAATTATATTGGTAATGCGGTAGAGCAAGCCAAGCAAATTTAATTTACCTGCCCGGATAATTAATAAATTGTCCGGGTCAATACAACTGCTTGAGCAATAATAAAAATATCAGTTGAAGTTGAAGCCCGTTTGTTAGCGCTTCTGCCTTAATTAATAAGGAGACTCATTATGCGTAGAATAACTTCGCTAGTATGTATTTTTATTACACTCCCACTGACATCTGTTCAAGCAGAAGTTTTGTGACTTGATGGAAATTAACAGAAACAACAAATGTTAAAGAATAGTGTAAGACTTCCAGCAGAATGGGAATCACAGTCAGGTGTGCTTATCACCTGGCCACACATTAACTCTGACTGGGCACCTATGCTTACTGAGATTGAGTCAGTCTATATACAACTATCCCTGGTGATAACTCGATTTCAAAAATTATTGATCATTGCCTACGATGAAACTCATGTAAACCATATCAATAGTTTACTTAGTATTGCTAAAGTAGACACTTCAAAAATTATCATTTATATTGAGAAAACAAACGACACCTGGACACGGGATTACGGCCCGATAACGCTACGCGAAAATAATAGAAATATCATTGCGAACTTCACATTTAATGGCTGGGGTAATAAATTTGATGCTCAACTCGACACAGCCTTAACTTCCAAATTAGTTGAGGAAAAGTGCTTAAAGCCTGATGCTATCAATCATTTTAACTTTGTTTTAGAAGGCGGTAGTGTAGACAGTGATGGTACTGGAACCCTGCTAACAACTTCAACCTGTTTATTAACTGACACACGCAATCCTGATTACAATAAAGAAAAAGTAGAATCATTTTTAAAAACAGCTTTGCGTATTAAGAAAATTTTGTGGTTAGATCACGGTTATATCGCTGGTGATGATACAGATAACCACATAGATATGATTGCTCGATTCACTGATGAAAACACTATAGCGTATGTGAAATGTGATGATCAGGAAGACGAACATTTTGAAGCATTAGCTGCTATGGAAACGCAACTTAAAATTTTTTGTAATATCGATGGTAAGCCCTATCGTCTTATTCCTTTACCGTTTCCAAAAGCGGTATACGACTCTGAAGACAATCGACGTTTGCCTGCGAGCTATGCTAATTTTCTCATCATAAACGGTGCAGTTCTGGTACCTGTTTATGGCGATGAACAAGATCAACATGCACTGGCCGTACTACAAGGCTGCTTCCCTTCCAGGGAAATCATCGGTATTGATTTTTCAGTGGCCATTAAACAGAGCGGAAGTTTACACTGTTTAACCATGCAATTACCAAAAGGATTGTTATGACTAAGGACGCATTAAAAGTATCCATCGTACAACATAGCTGTAGTGATGATGTTGAAGCAAACCAGGAACAGATAATAACAGGTATCGAGCAAGCAGCTGCACAAGGTGCGAAACTTATCGTGTTGCCGGAGCTTCACAACACGTTCTATTTTTGTCAAACAGAAGATACCAATAACTTTGATCTAGCCGAAACCATTCCAGGTCCTTCTACAAAACAACTTGGCGCACTCGCTTACGATCTGGAAATTGTTATTGTTTCATCGCTGTTTGAAAAACGTGCTGCCGGTCTATATCACAACACCGTTGTTGTATTTGACGTAGATGGAGATATTGCTGGAACCTACCGTAAAATGCATATTCCAGATGATCCCGGTTTTTACGAAAAATTTTATTTCACACCTGGCGATCTTGGTTTTACCCCAATTGAAACATCAATTGGTAAACTCGGCGTATTAATTTGCTGGGATCAATGGTTTCCTGAAGCCGCTCGTTTAATGGCTTTGGCTGGCGCAGAGTTACTGCTCTACCCTACTGCCATTGGTTGGGACCCCAATGACAATAAAACGGAACAGGCACGCCAAAAAGAGGCGTGGATAACTGTGCAACGTGCACATGCTATTACTAATGGGTTACCGGTAGTTGTTGCAAACCGATGTGGCTTTGAGGAAGATCCTTCCGGGCATACCAAAGGTATTGAATTTTGGGGGAACAGTTTTGTATGCGGCCCACAAGGCGAAATATTATCGGAATCGAAACGTCATCCAACGATATTTACCACAGAAATTTCAATGCGGCGAACGGAATCAGTAAGAAGAATTTGGCCTTTTCTTCGCGATAGAAGAACGGATAGTTATTACGATTTAATCAGACAATACATTGACTAAGAAAAGAAGTTAATAAATCTTTCTGGCCATTGATGATTATTATTTTAAGCAGTAACTTCTTCTGATTGCTTTGGCCAGCTAAAAACAAAAACAGAACCCTGCTCTTTGTTGTCTTCAATAAAAATAATACCACCTTGTTCATCGACTATTTTTTTCGCGAGAGTGAGGCCCACACCTGTGGTTTCATTGGCATCCCGTGTTTCAAGTTTTTGAAAAATGACAAATACTTTTTTACGAAATTCTAGTTCAATTCCCGGTCCATTGTCTGCCACCCTGAATTCGTAGAAGTGACCCATATCTTTTGCTTGAATATTTACTTCACCCTTAGCATTTGGATTATGTTGTATTCCATTGTCAATAAGATGAAACAACACAGATTTTAAACGTTCTTTTATGGTTGAAAACACAGGCATATCTGCTGAAACTGATATAGTAAAATCTTCCGGTACATCTAATTCATCTATAATTTCTTTTACAAGGGTATTGGTATCCACTTGTTCGATTACACTATCTTCACGACCAGCGCGTGTACATTCTCTCATAGCATCTATGAGCGCTTCCATTCGGTGAACACGGCGTCTCATCAAATCCAAATGTTTTCGACTTTCTTCATCCAGCTGATCACCAATATCATCTTCAATCCAAGTTGATAAATTTGCGATCCCACGTAAAGGTGTTTTTAGATCATGTGCAGCAACATAAGCAAATTGATCCAGCTCTTCATTTCGTCGCATGAGTTGTACATTATTATGTGCCAACTCTTCAGTACGTTCTCGCACACGTTGTTCCAATGAATCATGCGCCGTACGCAAATCATCATCTCGTTTTCTTACCGCGTCTATCATGCTATTAAATGATTTCGCCAGATGAGCAATCTCGTCTTCCCCATTGAAGTTTAAACGCTGACTTAGATCACCTTTTGTTACAGAGTCAGTCAGTTTAACCAATTTCCCCAGAGGTTTTGTAATTCTAGCAGCAATAAGGTATGCAATTAAGAAACTTAACGGTAAAAATATTGACAGTATTGCAGCACTGGCTGTTATGGCTTCACGAGTTCGAACATCAATTTCGTTTAATGAAATACCCACATTAACATAGCCTACGAGCGTACTATCCCCACTACTGAGTGAATCATTTTCATCGACAGATTCATCAAATAATAGTGACTCATCTTGTGCACTATCAGCTGAGTACACAGGAGACCAAAACATATAGTAAATACCAGACTGCCAAATAACTTCGTTGGAGTTAACAAATTTTTGTCGTATTGAGTGATCAACTTCAAGAGGGATCGAGATTTGTGATTGCTCATCAACTTCTGAATGTAAAACGCTACCTTCATGATTATAAACGACTGCATACAGAAGTGCTGAATCGGCTCGCAGTGTTTTCATCACTGGTCGTAAAAAGTCGGCATTAGTGGTAAGAATACCCAGCTCACTATTTTGAGCAAGATTTTTT
>CALZJE010000070.1 GCA_945787715.1 uncultured Ectothiorhodospiraceae bacterium
AAGCGAGCCAGTGCCGCCAGTAACAACGACCACTTTATCTTCCAGAATCACATTCCACCTCGGGCTTTAATTGCAACAACAAGTTCATTTATCATATCGGCCCATTCTGGAATTTTATAACCTGTCTGCTTAACAAAGGCATCACCAATCAGGCTGCGATCACACACAAAATCAACATCTGACTGCAAAGTGATATCCTTTCTTTCCAGTTTATCAGCCAGCATTTTCAATAGCTCATATTTACTAATCGGCCTGGATGCCACATGCCAAACCCCATGTAGCCCCGGACATTGTTGAAGCACAAACTCAATAATGTGGGCCATCTCAATCGTCGTCAGACCAGTATAAATCGCCTTGTGAAACCCTTTAATTTCGCCTTTCTGCGCTAGAAACCATTCAATCAAGCTTTTTTTCCTTGCTAGCTCCAGACCAATGATTGATGTTCTCAAGGTGACACAGTGAGGGTCAGTTAGCTCACCCAAATACTTGCTCTTCCCATAAAGATCAGTCGCATCAGATACATCTGCTTCTGTATAGCTACCTTTTTCGCCAGAAAACACACAATCGGTGCTTATTTGAACCAGTCGCGCACTCACCGCCTTGCATAACAAGCTCAGTTTATGCGGCAACAACGCATTGAGTTCCAAGCTTGGAATGCTTTCTTTAGAACTGCTACGCTGCTTGATGACGCCGACAGCATTAATAACGACATCAGGTTGAAAGTCTGCCAAAACCTCAACCAACCGTTCAAACGTCCGCACATCAATCCCATAATAGGCATTATCGTGACCGAATAACCCATAATCACGATACTGTGATGCATCCTGATGCAGCGTAACACGGACCTGGTGATCGCCACTCAAACGCTTTAGCAGCTGATGCCCCAGCATGCCGTCACCACCCAAAACAAGAATTTTCACCTCATTACCCCTCATAAAGCTATAGCACTTCAAAGAGATTATATGAAACTAAAAAATCTTCAAGCGAATCGAGACTTTCGTACCGAAATAGCCTTTTCAAATACTGTAACTAGCTGTTTTGCAGACTCATCCCAGTCAAACCGAGCTGCATTTTTCTTTGCATTATCAGCCAGGCTAGCCCTCAATGACTCATCGATAATCAATTGGTTCAGGCCACTTTCAATTGAGTCAGTATCCAGCGCATCAACTAATAGACCGGCATCGCCCGCCACCTCTGGCATTGATGAATTGTTAGAGGTCAATACTGGTGTACCATAGGCCATTGCCTCAATCAAAGGCAAACCAAAGCCTTCATAGAGAGATGGCATCGCCAGGAATTGAGCATTAGCATAAAGAGCAGCCAGGGCAGGTTCATCGACATAACCAAGGATGCGGACATGATTCACCAAACCCAGCTCGGAGACCAATTCACTGATATTTACTCCACCCCAACCCTTCCCTCCGACAACCACCAGCATAGCGCGATCTTTTAATGATGCTGGCAAACGTGAGTATGCAGTCAGTAGACGAGCGAGATTTTTTCGTGGTTCAAGCGTTCCCACAAAGAGAAAATATGGGCGGTCAATGCCAAGCTGCTGCAATGATTCAAGAGACGCTATACTCGGAACTATACTGGTACCAAGCGTGACAACACTCAACTTGTCAGTATCAATACAAAACTCCTCCATCACCGCATCAGCGGTGGACTGTGAGTCGGCGACCACGGCATCAGCAGTATTCACAGCGAAAGGCATTTGTTTACGTTCCAAGCAACGTGATATCGGCCGCATTGTATCGCCTGCGTACTTCCACACCAGATCATGAATAGTAACCACGCGTGAGATATTTGCTGGCAACCAGTGCGGTAGACGGTGTGCAGGGCCCCAGAAAACATCTACCTCATCTTGTTTTGCCCATAAAGGAAGGTAACTCTCAGACCAAAGTTGAACAAGAAAATTATGACTCCAGTTTCCAGTTTGAATACTTGCCTTTTCCAAAGCAATAGTATTTTCACCGCAAACAGGTGCAGGGCTGTAGAGGTAAAGTGATATATTTTCCAATTTGGCCAGGGCTCCACACATTTCCAGAGTGTATCGTCCGATACCTGTAATCTGGCGTGATAGCAGCCTTGCATCAATCCCAACCTTCAATTCGAGGCGACCTGCTCATCATTTAACATCCAGGCCAACGTCTCTTCAAGATCATACGTATGCCAATCACCAAGTAAAGCCATAAGACGACTATTATCACCAGTCATCACACGCACATCATTTTCGCGCACAAAATCTGGATTCACCTTAATTTCGATACTATGTCCCGTAATCTTCTCACACAAAGCCACAACTTCACGTAACGAATGAGCCTGAGCGGTACAAATATTTAACGTAGCGTCCACTGGGCGAAGCTCTAATAACCTTCGATATGCATCAGCCACAGCGCGAACATCACCAAATTCCCGCCATACATCCAGGTTTCCTAGCTCTATTAGCTGTTTTCTTTCACGGAAATGCGCAACAATTTTAGGAATCAGGAACTTCTCGTCCTGTCCAATACCAGTATAATTAAAGGGGCGGACGATAAATAATGGTAACCGTTTTGCCCACAGATGAGCCATTTGCTCCATGGCATACTTACTCACGGCATAATCATTTGCAGGATCAGGCACGGTATCTTCTCGTAGAACCCCTTCGGAGCGACTTCCATAAATGTAGCCACTACTAGCCAATAAAACACTCTTAACGTTTGGCACGTGTAACGCTAGTGCCTCCAGCAAATTGCGTGTTCCAATTAAATTAACCGCGTAGAAAGAATTAGCATTGACATTTCCATTGCCCACAAAAGTAATGCCCGCAAGATGAAGCACCACCTCTGGCTGTACAGAATCAATTTCAGCAGCAACAGCACCTAAATCAGTCAAGTCACTGGACAAGCCTACTACTGTGTGGCCATGTGCCTCCAATTCGGCTTGAACATAGTGTCCTGCAAATCCGCTAAGACCAGTAATTAAAGTACGCATACCACAAATCCCATACTGTTAGTATCATTCAATAATAGAACTGTAATATTCATACCCACACAAAAGGCAGTCATAATTACCGCTCCACAAGACTGGATAAGCGTAACGAAAGATCTTAATGTATGCACAAAAATAAAAACACCAACACACTAATCGTTAGTGAATTATACTTATCTCCCTCATAAATTGCATGAATTCTCCTCAAATTAAATCAAATGATATCTACAGAAATGAGGATAATTCAAGATGAATAGCAATGAAGTAGTGCGGAAATCTACTTCTACAAGCTTACAGCCACTTAATTTAATTATTACCTATACTTTAAAAACATAATATTTATTCATAAAGAATGATGCTACAACATAAACACCACCTGCAAATACTTGACTTACGCCTTCATGCACATCAAGTTTATGTATTAAGACCACAAGAGCCGAAAAATTCGCAGCATAAGCAACAATAAAGACAACTAGGAATCGAACTACTTCACTGTACCCTTTCTGCTTACTATTAAAAGTATAATTTCTGTTAAGAACATAGGATGCAATTAAGCCTACTGTATAACCAGAAATATTACTGATTTCTGGAGACATCTTCATCAAATACATACATGCAAAAATAACGCAGTATCCTAAAGTGGTATTGAATGCACCAACTGTCAGGAACCGAAAAAACAACTTCATAAAGGACGTCTAGCCTGCACCCAATATTGCCCACCAAGTGGAAGCCAGCCTAGCCAAGTTTCCATTCCGCTTAATATTGAAAACCTAGGGGGCACAAAAAGACAATATGCATGGTTTTCTATAATAAACCCAGTTTTTCTTAGAATATTTTTTAACTCTGATGGCTTTAGTAGTACTGCATCTTCATCGTATGGGCAATTATTGACTATGCGTCGCGTTACAGGGTTATAAGGGTTGTGTTCAAATATAAATAACTGTCCATTTGGGGCTAATCGATTGAATAGGGTTTCCGCTACTTCTTCACGCTGTACTACAGGAATGTGGTGAAATACGCCAGCTACGAATATCACATCAAATAAACTGGCTGACTTAATATTTTCATCCTCTAAAAAAAACTCCACCCTATCATTGTCACGCCGCGCAATTTCAAGACTCGCACTAGATATGTCCGAGCCAATAATCACAGCAGTTGGAAATGCTTGTTGCAAAAAGGGAATATTCCGACCAATTCCACAACCATATTCAAGTATTCGATTTTTTTGCGTATGAACCTGCTTACGCATGAGATCTACCTTATATCGAGCAAAGTATTCTTCACTTGCTGAAAAGAATCTTGTTCCCTCTTTGAGCAATTGATTATAGTTTTCGGTATAGTCATCAAAATCCACCTTCTTAGTCATAATGTGAATTTTCCTCTTCGATAATATAACGGGGCCTACCTTTGACTTCCTCATATATACCTCCGATGTATGCCCCCATAATTCCTAGGATGATCAGTTGTATACCACTAAAAAGAAGCAATAGTACTACCAAGGTAGTCCAACCACTTGGAATAGATTGAACAATAAAAAACTTAATTACAGCAACCAAAATCAATACAAAAGAGAGCGCAGAAAAACCAATCCCAACAAAGATACCCATCTGCAGAGGTTTAGTACTAAATGAGAGAATACCAGCCATCGCTAGCTGTATCATCCTAGAAAAAGAATACTTTGACTGCCCTGCAAAACGCTTTTCAGCAATATATTCAACACCAGCCTGTTGAAACCCTATCCATGAAAACAAGCCCCGAAGGAACATGTTCCTCTCCCGAAAATCAGTTGAGAGTATTTTTGCAACTCGATTGGAAATCAGCCGGAAATCAGCCGCATTCGAATTGATAGAAACTTGGGAAAGCTTACCAAGTAGGCTATAAAAAAGATTGCCTGCCGCCTTCCTCAAAAAGCCAACATCTTCAGTATCACGCCGCATCGTATATACGACATCAAAGCCATTTCTAAATTTATTAAGCAATTCTGGGATTAATTCAGGGGGGTGCTGAAGGTCACTATCCATCATTATGATGACATCTTCATTTAATGAGTTTTCAATCCCTGCCAACAGTGACATTTGATGTCCAAATCTTGATGAAAGAGCAATAACCTTTGCTTTAGGATCATCCACTAATATATCGCGTAATACGCCAAGAGTATTATCAGTGCTTCGATCAACAACGAACATTATTGTCGCATCAACATCATCAAGAGAATTCAGCACTTCCCGAGTACGCGCATGGAAGTGGCCAATAACCTGCTCTTCATTAAAGACAGGTGTTACCACCGTAAGTTTAAGCATTGACACTTACCGCCTTTTCTCTCATTAATTGCAATGTACTCGTTATATCAGCATAGATTACCGGAACATCATAGCCAACACGATTAGTCAAAGCAGTTGATTCATGCACTATCGAAGCGTCAAGCTTATAAATTTCAAGATAGCGCATAAGTACGTCACGCATCACGACTGGTTTACCACTTGCAACATGATACACTCGCCCAGTATCACCATATGCAGCAATAGCAAGTATCTGATCTATAGCTTCATTGGTAGATATATAATCCCTAGTAGCAGTGAGCGCTCCTAACTCAATCACAGATTTTTTCCCTGTTAGCACCTCGTCAATCTGCTTCTGTAATCGTCCTATGAATAACCTTTCTGACAGCCCTTCCCCATCAAGGTTGAAGACGCGCGCCACAATTACATCTACACCACGGCTTGCATACAGTCCTGCTAGTTGTGTCTGCCATGCCTTAGTGAGTCCATAAATAGATACTGGGTTTAGGGCGTGATCTTCACAAATTGGACTCTCTTCTGGGCGCACCGCACCATATTCAGCAGCCGAGCCAATTAATAGAATCCGCGTATTATGCCTCGACTTCTGCACAATATCCAAAAGATTGCGGGTCGCCTCCACATTAATCGCATAAGCCATGTCGAAGTCATTTACAAATGTTGCAGCCAAATGAAGAATTAAATCCGGCTTGGTGTTGTTGATCACCGCAGAAAAATCCTCAGAATTACACACATCAAGCTGAAAACCACTTTCAACGGCCTGACGACTAGTGGTAACCACGTTATAATTAATTTCGTCCTTTAGGCGAGCAATCACCGCTAGTCCAAGTGCGCCAGTCGCGCCAGTAATCAACACCGTCTTCATTAGTTGATTCCTAACTTGGCTAATAAGTCAGTGAAATTCTCATCTGCATACTCATAATCATCAGGGCGCCCAATATCCAGCCAATACCCTGAAAAGGGACGAATATCGATAACATTATTATTTGCAAGGCCATCAATCATCAGGTCATCAAAACCATATTTGGTACCACGCGGTAAAGCATCAATCACAGGACGACTGATGCAATATATCCCCATGCTTACATCAAAGTCATATACCGGTTTTTCCTGAAACTCATTTAAGTGGCCATCATCATCATAACGCAGAACGCCAAAATCAACTTTAACTTGTCGACGATACGCCGATACGGAAACTCGGCTGCCAGATGCTACATGAGCGTTAAAAAAATCTCGGTAATTCAGATCGCAAAGTATATCTCCATTCATTACAAGAAAATTTTCAGGCAGATCATCTATCAATGTTAATGGGCCAATCGTACTAAGCTCACCCTCTTCAAGAGAATAATCGAGTCGTACACCTAAACGAGATCCATCTCCAAAGTAGGACATAATTAGATGAGATAGATGATTAACAGCCAAAGTAATATGAGTAAACCCAGACTTCACCAACTGCATAATGATAATTTCTAGAATCGAATACTTGCCACCTAAAGGCACTAGTGGTTTAGGAATTAATGTGGTATAAGGACGTAGACGAGTCCCCTTTCCTCCAGCCAGAATAACAGCTCTCATAATTCAATCCCTTTATACATTGTAGAGCCAAGCCTTGTAACGAGCCAAATTATCAGGTTGCTTAAACCATTCAATCGTATCTCGCAATCCCATCAATAAGTCGTGAGAGGGCTGCCATGGTGTAAGTGTAGTAATCTTGGTATTGTCGCCTATGAGCCGGAACACCTCAGAGGCATCAGGACGAAGTCGCTTTTTATCTGTCACAATCTTTGCCGCAGGATTCAACTCAGATATCAACGCACTTACCACGTCACCAATAGTATGCTCTACACCCGTAGCTATATTGATTTCCTGGCCTAGCGTTGCATCTGCCTCGGCAAGCGCAATAAATCCTTGCGCCGTGTCTTTGACATAGTTGAAATCACGAGTAGGAGTCAAACTTCCAAGGCTCAATTCAGTTTGACCAGATAACAACTGAATGACTACTGTGGGAATCACTGCCCTTGCCGACTGACGTGGACCATACGTATTAAATGGTCGAACAATTACAACAGGCGTTTCAAATGAGCGAAAAAATGATTCTGCTAAACGATCTGCCCCAATTTTAGTTGCACTATATGGTGATTGCCCTTGAAATGGGTGTTTTTCATCTATTGGCGTGTATTGAGCAGTCCCATAAACCTCAGATGTCGAAGTAACCAAAATCCGGTCAACGCCGTGTTTACGAGCTGCTTGCAGCACATTCAGAGTCCCTTTTATATTGGTATCAACATATGAATCTGGGGAATGATAGGAAAATGGTATGGCAATCAACGCTGCTAAATGAAATACAACATTACACCCATTCATTGCTTCTGAAACACCATTTGGATCTCGAATATCACCAGCAAAAACATCAAGAGATTTTAATTTCTCCGCTGACAATGTATCCAACCATCCCCAGCTATTAAAAGAATTATAATAGACAAACGCTCTAACATCATAGCCGCGCTCCAATAACGCCTCAACCAAATGGCTCCCAATAAATCCATCAGCACCAGTTACCAAAATTTTTTTATTTCTCAGGTCCACAATACTCTCTCTCTACTAAATAAATTAATGCCCACATGCCGAGACCCGTCATATTAATAATATATTCACTCTTAAATCCCATATCGTTCGACTAGTGCAAGGCGTAGTTAGCGTTTGCTCAATTTTCTCCAAGCGCCTGTGATGTTTTTGGCTGGCAAGACTGTCCAGAATAATACCAATCCAAACGAAATATAAAAAAACCAAAAAATCATTAGCGGCCAATGCCTATATTTCACTTCTATCGTATTGACCCCTACTGGGACATCAATACTAACTACCCCAACATCATTAGTCGGTTCAACAACACCTCCATTTAAATAATATTTTATCCTTGGATTATCCCAGAATAAATACTGCACTGTAGAGGGCTTAGTAACCTCAAAATCCAAACGTGAATAATTTGCAAAATTAGAGGTAAAGTTATTTACTTTTACCTCCATGTAGTCGATAGTCTGAGGACTTAGCACTGTCTCATTCTGCTGTTTCGAGCGAAACACCTCTATCTCGGCAATACTTAGAAAGCATTCTTTTATTGTTACAGCATCACCTGGAAGTTGGATTCGAACATAGCGCCCCCGGATTCCTTCTGTTTTTATTATGCCTCTAGGGCTAGGTATAAAATTTTGCCGCGCCCAAGTCCCAGCCCGTCTGTTTAAATCAGCAGCTGTATCACTTGCGAGAAATGGCTGTTCAGATATAAATAGCCAATAATCTTGAAGGCAATATCCACAGCAGTCAGTTCTATTCCAAACAGTGACATGATCAATTGGCTCAACGGTACCTAGGTCAATTTCAAGCCAAGCATTAGTATCACGTAATGTATGAGAAACTGAACCTAGGCTGAACTCACCATTGGTATTGCCGTCGACAGCTCGCTCTGCTGGAGCACCTGCATCACTACTCTGCAAAGCAGACTTCCCAAGTGCAATATTAACCGGCGTATCTACTAATTTATTAGCTTCTGGAGTGATTCTAAAAAATCCATTATCAAATGTTTCAGTTCCAGATATAAGCGATTTCTGAATTAGTGTTTTCAATGGAATAATAACAACATAATTTGGCAATCTGAGAACATCCTCCATGTTCATCTCAGATAACTGGAACCCAAGCGCACCGCTCTCGAGGTCTGACTCTCGCACAATAATATAATCAGCGCCAGTGTTCATAAGGTAATCCCAGTTAGGCTTTACAGCAACATCATCCCCCACTACTGGCATTGAACGCATATAATCAGCCCTAGCAGAAAGGTAGAAAGTAAAACCACCGTAAGAAGAAAGTCGGAGTTCATTCAAGACATAATCTGGGAATGTTTTTGGAAATGTCTCTACTCCATTTGTGGCATAAAGCTCATCAACAGTACCAGTCACCCACATTGGAGTAATATCAATATATTTTATTACATCCTTATTTGAATGTCGGCTGAAATAGGAAACAACTTTTTCTCGTACTGTCTCGTCTAAAATAACGGGCTGTCGTTTACTTTGTACTTGGAAGCTATGATTTCCATGAGAATAGTCATACATACGGTCAAAAATTGGAAGTAAGAATAGTATTATTACGGCACTATAAATAAAATTTTTCCCAGGAACTAGCAACACACATAAGAAAATGAGTGCAATAAATAACTCAATAACAATGTAATTGTTAAGCCCTAAATCCCCCGCCACATCAGGTTGATAAGCAACAAGATAAGCTATCATAAATATAGCTACCGTAAAAAACCCCAAAGCCACTCTTATTAAAACCAAAGGCCTAGTATCGATTACAGCCTTAAGCATTAATGCAAACATTATGGCAAATAGCAGTTCCGCCGGTAAGAAAAAGCGTTGATATACATGCATTCTACCAACCTGAGGAACCAAGTAATAAACCAAATCACTTACGACACTGAAATTTCCAAAAGTTGCCAAAAGTGTCGCAAAATAAATCAGAGCAGATATTTTGAATAGCTTCCATTCCTTAGCTGTGAAAATTTTTCCTGGATCTGCTCCAAATATAAAAATGGCAGCTGTAGATAGCGGAATTAACCCCCAAAGTAATGAGTACTCAACAGAGGTTCCTGGCACGTGAAAATGAGAAGAAAAAACTGTTAACAATTTGGCGGGGACTTGTGCATATTGGTGTGCACTATAAAATAACGACCCTTGCCCGGCACTAGAAGTATTATGGTGAAAATCAATAAGAGAATACACATATGGCCCAACGATTATCAGCCCACAAATATAAGGTAATACGGCAATAAACAAAGAACGCACTCGTTTATTGAGTGGCTCAACAGAACCATCCAGGTAAATGATTTTTATAGCCACCAAGCCACCAGACAAAGCCAAGCAAGCTACTCCCATCGGCAAATAACCACCCATTAAGCCAAAAACAACAGGTAAGCTAGCAAATACAAAAAGCCGAAAGTTTGGCTTCTCAACAAAAGCCAAAGAACTATATACAGCCCAAGGAATAATAGAGGCGCACAATAAAAAAGGAGGCTGGCCCAATGAATTTAACACATGCGCACTGAATGTGAATACCGTTGCAATCAATGCAGCTGAGCCAAATTCAAAATCAAAAAAACGGCTGAACAATTTTAAAGAAAAATAAAATGCCAGAAAAGAATGAACAGCCATTAGCAAAACAAGAAAATTCCCTAGCTCTCGAATACTAGTAGTTTCAGGCGAAGCTATCAGACAAAAAATGACTACGAGTGGATGATACGAAAAAAAGTTCGGGCTAAGGAAGAAGTCGGAACTTCCGTTGAATGTTGAGTAATCAATTGCCGTAAAGTTAAATGCATGCAACAACTCATGCGTTTTAGCTAACGCGGGCAGATACCATCCAAGTACATCTCCTCCATAAAGAAACCCTGCATTAATCGAAGTACTCTTCAATGCAGGCAAATAGAAAACTACCGTTATCACAAAAGACAGTATAAAAATCCTATGAAGCATGATGAATTCAAGAGCGTGGATAGTTAAAAATGACAATGAATTAACTAAGCTAGTGACAGCCGAACTTAGTTTTTTTGAAGCATTCAATTTATTACCCATCAAACCAACTCACTATTTAAATAGATGTGCTCATAAAACCCTCGACTTAGTAACAAGTCATTCCATTAAACACACGATAAAAACTTTCCAGTTACTTATTTAATAAATCCCTGCAATTATTTCCTGAAAAAAATATAACACCTTCGAACAATACTTCTTACCCAAGTAGGAAAACCGATCGCATCAAAAAGACGAGCTATCATTAACCGTCGTTCAGCCACTGTATAGTCAGCTAGATTAATTTTACTATCAATCGTGCCCTGTAAAACTTGATCACCAAAACACTCAATGGCAAAGTCGCGTTGCTCATCTTCGTTCATAGAATCAATTAACAAAATCATATCGCGTTCAAAAGCATTCAATGCATCAGGATTATATGGCAAATTATCAATATCTAACGTACAGGAGGCTCGCGCTATTCTTTTTCTTTCTTTTGACTTGCTATATATAACATCCACCAGCCCCCATCCCAGATACTTAAGGGTTAAACTTGACCACTCATCACTTTTAACCTTAAAAAGACATCTCGAATAGCCATTTGACTTGTTCAAATCTCTATTGAATGGTCTAAACTTATCAACTACTTCAAAAATTTGCTTATTATTACTATCTTGTCGAGTCAATAACATATTAGAGTAAGCAATTTCCAGACCTACATTATCTTCAAAGGCCCTAATGAGAGAGCTGTAATGCTCTGAAAACAGCGTCTCGTTGGAAGCTAATATCGAAACAAGTTCGCCGTCAGGCAACGTATCCAACACATCAGCAACAATAGCCCCGATCCTATGCTCGTTGACAACATTCTCTTTATGGTCTCGTTTGAATAAGCATATAAGCTTTAAATCAATTGCTTTAATTTCCAGACACGCATCATCTATTATTTCCTTATGTTTCTTGTACTCATATTCATCCACTACCAAAACTAATTTTTTTTGCTCATATGTCTGCTTAGAAAAATTACCAATAATACTATTAAAGTTGGTTTTGTCGAACTTCCCTAAAAGACCAATAACAGTTAGTGAATATTGTGATGTCTGATGTAAGAAGCAATCAGATAATTGCAACCTTCTTTGAGGTAACTCTTCATATATTTTTCTAAACGAAATGGCCATATCAAATTTTTCTTTAAAAATCTGCTGGGCATTTGCGGCCATTTTAGTCGCTTTATCTTGATTTTCCTTTATCCAATTTAAATGCTTTCGCACCTGAGAGGTAATATCCTTCGGCTCCATTCCTTTTGTTTTAATATATAAAAGTGTGTCACCAAAATTCTTTCGAGCAAAATTATTCTCATCAGCAATAATCACAGAGCCTGCTGCCAGACCTTCAAACAGCCTATTTGACATTAACTCTGATTCAATATGCTCATCAGAAGAAAGCGCTAGTGTTATGCCAGCATCGTTGATTGCATGAATAACAGATTCACCATCAAAAGGAAGAGAACCAGCATAACTCTTAAACCCCTCCCATACCTTAACTCCTTGGAACTCTTCCGGACCATAGATTATAAGGTCGCCACTCTTGTCCAAGGACTGTAAAAGGTCTTGATGGCGCCCCGCACCTTTGCCAAGCTTTTCCCAATTGATGCCTACATAGAAGAGTTTTTTCTGGCCAAGACCGGGCTTACAAATTGGCGTAGAGAGTGAATGAAACAGATTAAAATGAGGCTCTAAATGAGTATTATCAGACAAGGTTAAACGTTTTACATGGTCATCCGCATAAGGTGAATCACAACTTAAAAAGTCATCATGAGATACGATGTTGTTTGAATATTTCCTATATCCCCAGTCAAAATAAAATTGCAGCGGGTTCCAAAGCGTCACTAGAGAAAATGCATCATATGTTTTAGGCGTTTCAAAGTGAAGATGGATAACAAAATCCACATCACTAGATGTAATCTTTGTGCCAGGTGATTCAACTAGCCCGCCTGCAGTATTGATCAATATAACATCCACGCCTAACTGCTTACAGGTATTTGAAATTCTAGCAATGACCTCATCTTCAGCCGCTTTAATTTCTGGCCACATCTGCACCACTGCAATTTTATTTAGAAACCTTGTATTCATTTTAGAATATATTCTTTATCTTGTAATTATTCACGGAGCCATGGTTACTAGCTCATTTATTTTCTCAGCACATAAAAACAGTTATTTATCTACTTCGCTAATAAAGTAATCATAAATAGTGCCAATACCATCTTCCAATCCTATCTCACTTCGAAGCCCAAGGGCTTTCATTTTATCAATGCATGTACGCTTCTTACTGATTCCTTCAGGCTTACTACTATCAAAAACAATTTTTCCTTTATAGCCAATATGAGTTGCAATAAGTCCAGCCAATTCTTTAATACTAATATCCTCACCTGCGCCAATATTGATAAGCGGAGGGTAGGTATTACATAAATGTGAAAATTTTTCCTCATCAAACCTCATAACATCACAGGCGATCCTTGCTATATCTAAACTGCACATAAACTCTCTGCGCTGATGACCAGACCCCCAAACGTCAACTACATTGTCACCATTAACCGTCGCCTCATGAAATTTACGAATCAAGGCTGGTAGTACATGTGAATTTTGAGGATGAAAATTGTCTTTTGGCCCATACAGATTAATAGGTATAAGAGAGAGATAATTAGTTCCATATTGCTTATTAAAAGAACTGCATAGTTCGATACCTGTTAGTTTCGCCAATGCATAAGGCCTGACAGTTTCTTCTGGAGGCCCTGTCAACATATCCGTTTCCGAGATCGGACGATCGATAATTTCTGGGTACACCGCATTCGATGCGAAAAATATTAATCGCTCTACACCGACGTCATGCGACGCTTTGAATACATTATTTTGAATAGTGACATTCTC
The DNA here is from genome assembly GCA_945787715.1 of uncultured Ectothiorhodospiraceae bacterium. Lineage (GTDB taxonomy): Bacteria > Pseudomonadota > Gammaproteobacteria > S012-40 > S012-40 > CALZJE01. The sequence continues at coordinate 13,759 of CALZJE010000070.1, forward strand.
GATGAGAAACTCAACTGGATAATTTTTGTTAGCGCCAATCCCCCCCACCTTCGCTGCACAATGAAATACCCAATCAGGATTTGATGCTTCAAAAAAAGAATTCACTTGATTGTTATCCAGTAAATCACAATCATCTCTAGTTAAGCGTATTACATCAATACCACCAAGTTTGATTAGATTTTCGCAAATCGCACTGCCTAGCAGCCCATTTGCCCCAGTAACAAGCGCCTTTTTTTGCTTATTCATCATTACGACTCTTTATGATAATCTGTCTTGACTAATTCGAGCTTTGCTTCTTTAACATCTTCAACCGCCATTTCTAAAACTAACTCTTCAAATGTCGTTTTTGGTTTCCACCCCAATTTTTTATAAGCATTCGTTGCATCTCCTAATAAAGTCTCAACTTCTGAAGGACGATAATATCTTGGATCAACTCGTACAATTACATCACCTACATTCAGCTTTATTTCATGATTCTCAACATGAGAAACGATACCAACTTCCTTTTCTTCTGACCCTTCAAATCTAATATCAAAACCCATACTTTTAGCTGCCAACTCAACAAACTCTCTTACGGTATACTGCACACCTGTAGCAATCACAAAGTCCTCAGGTTTTTCCTGTTGCAACATAAGCCATTGCATTTCAACGTAATCTCTCGCGTGTCCCCAATCACGTAATGCATTCATATTCCCCAAATATAAACACTTTTCGATTCCACACCCTATACGAGCTAATCCACGGGTAATCTTTCTAGTAACGAATGTTTCACCACGACGTGGCGACTCATGATTAAACAGAATTCCATTACAGGCATACATCCCATATGACTCACGATAATTTACTGTGATCCAGTAGGCATACATTTTTGCTGCTGCATATGGGCTTCTTGGATAAAATGGGGTTGTTTCTTTTTGAGGAATCTCTTGCACTAAGCCATACAGTTCAGAGGTAGAGGCTTGATAGAATTTTGTTTTCTCTGTTAGCCCTAATGACCTAATCGCCTCTAATATTCTTAAAACACCTATACCATCTGCATTTGCAGTGTATTCTGGTTCCTCAAAAGACACAGCAACATGACTTTGCGCAGCCAGGTTATAAATCTCATCTGGTACAACCTTTTGTATTATATGAAACAAACTACTAGAATCCGTCATGTCACCATGATGTAAAAAGAAATTAGCTCCCTCTTCATGAGGGTCTTTATAAAGATGATCTATTCTCGCGGTATTAAATAGCGAAGTTCGTCTTTTTATCCCGTGAACTTCATATCCTTTTTCGAGTAACAACTCAGCCAAATAAGATCCATCTTGTCCTGTAACACCCGTCAATAAGGCCACTTTCTTTTTCATTACTTAAAAAACTCCCAACTAAAACTAAGAAGATAATAATCCACTATACATTCTCCCAAGTACCATCTGGTTCAACCCAAAAATCCTCAGAAAGACTTGAAAATACCGGATGTAAATCGAATGCATCTACTGATTTAAGAGGCCTAATTTTACCTGCAGCAACATCTTTTCTAATAAATAAAGCATTAAAGCCCGCCGAGCAAACTGCACACAGAATGTAATTTTTTTCTTCCAGCATAGTCTCCCATGCTAATAAGCTTGCGGCTCCAGATTGCGCCCAATTTACACCAAAATCACTCTTATTAGTTTGAATCACACTGAACCTATCTCGGAATCGTTTTTCAAATTCAACAACTAAAACTCGAGGCTGAACTGCTGTCAGCTCGTTAATAATCGAAAAATCCCCTCCATCAATATCTATTACCATGAGATCTGCCTCACTAGGCACACACGCTTCATTCATTTTCAAATTAATATTTTCAACATTAATTTCGTCCGAGATCACTTTTGGGGAGTAATAGCTGTTAATTCCATTTTTTTTACAATGAAAGTGCTTTGTCGAGAGATGACGCGCATAAAAATGAGTCATTTTCGAGCACTCAGTTTCATCAATTTCAAAGATTGAAGCATTCCAGCCATGATTGACAATTAAATTTGTAGACATATTTTCGGGCACACCGATATCAGAACCACTACAATTACTACCAATTTCGACCACGTACTTATTTGTAGTATCAATATGCGAGAAAATTCGCAATAAGATACCGTCTTCATCATTTTGAGAAAAAACTCTGAAACCACTATCTAGCAATTCTTTATATCCAATGACCTCTTCTTTACTCAACCGCCAACTCACTATCAAATTTTTTTGAATAGCAGCATCATCACTAGGTAGAGAATTACGTTTATAATGGTGATTCCCTTGCATATCATCATTTATCTCTCGTAATTTTTCACCTTGAATTTCAATCTGCTTAGATTGCCGCTCAATCAAAATAGCAAGCTCTCGTATTTTCTTTATAATGCGACTTAATCTCAACAACTTCATCTCTCCAGCAAATCTATCGTTGCGGTGGGTTTCATATTAAAAATACCACCATAAAAAATCGACTCAGAAGCCTCTATTACTTGTATCTGTTTCACATCATGCATCAGCAAACTGTATTCTTCAAATTCACTCCTAGAATATCCATTATTTGCGACTCCAATCGAAAAAGAGTACTGCCCTGCTTTTAAGTTTAAATTAAAAACAAAATCGACTACGACTATTTTCCCGTTTTCAACTGGCTTTTCCTCAAGCCCCATACTATAAGTACTAGTCTCGAATATAGATCGTCCAATTTTATCTCGAACAATCAAACCAAACGCAGGTCTCTCAAAATATTTGTTAAATTTAATTTTATAACGCACAATTAATTCTTGTTCACTTTCCAAACATATAACATCTTCTAACTTTGAGTTAAGCAGTTTAAAGTCCATTAATTCAGCATCGCCATTCATCACTATTGATGTCGATTTTATTTCAGTATTCGTCACACTATTTTTCGAAGTTAGCATTAACTCTTTTTTGCCCATATCATAACGCTTAGATACTAACCCCTGGTACAAGTCCATAACATCCTTCGGTAATCCATCTCTTATCAATCTGCCGCTATCCAGTAACAATGCTCGAGTACATAGCGTTTTAATCATACCTGGATCATGTGACACAAATAAAAGCGTGCCACCTGCTCGTTTAAATTCTTGAATTCGGTGAAAGCACTTTTGCTGAAAATGAGCATCACCGACCGCCATCGCTTCATCAACAATTAGAATATCCTGCTCGAAACCTGTAACAACACTAAATGCTATTCTCATTTGCATTCCGCTGGAATATACTCTAACTGGCTGATCAAAATATTCACCAATCTCTGCAAATGCTTCAATATCGGGCATGGCCTGATTAATCTGCTCCGCACTAAACCCCATAAGACCAGCGGCATGAAAAACATTTTGGCGACCAGTTAGCTCAGGATTAAATCCCATGCCAAGCTCAAGAATGGCGGCAATACGACCATTAACCTGTACTTCGCCTTCGGTAGGCTGCAAGGTACCGGTAATCATCTTGAGTAGCGTACTCTTACCAGCGCCATTTGAGCCAATAATCCCGATGGCCTCTCCAGTCTGAATATCGAAATTTAAATTACGTAAAACCCAATGCTCTTCACTAGGCTTTGCAGACAAGCCAAACCAGCGTACAAATCGATGGAGCTCTGATCTATAACTACGAAATGATTTACCTACATTCTTAACACTAAGCAAACTCATAATACATCCACCATCTCACCGCTAGCACGTCGAAACATGAACAGGCTCAACAGCATCAATGCTAACGCAATCACTGTTATTAAAACGACTCCTCCAATCTGAGGCGCCTGATTATACACGAGCACTTGTTGATACGCGCTGGTAATGTGATAGACAGGATTCAGGTTTAACAAATAACGATAGCTCTCTGGAATAATATTCGCTGGATAAACAATCGGCGTAAACCAGAATAGCATCTGTAATACTATCGGGACCCCCTGCCCGATATCACGCACAAAGACATTCATCACACCGAGAATCAGGCCAACACTAAGACCTAGCATTACGGTAATCAGCGTAAGCGGTATCAACCAGATCATCACAGAACTGAATTGATGACCAAGTAACGCAAAGATACCCAACATAGCTACAAACAATAAAATGTTATTTAGCGCACAGGAACCCACAACAACCGTTGGCAAAGTGACTCTAGGAAAGCTCATTTTCTTCATCAAGTTACCCTGCTCAATAAAAAGCGTAAGGCAACGGCTGACAATTTCATTAAACAAGGTCCATGCGAGCAGACCCGCCATCAGATAAATAGCATAGGCATATTGACTCTCAATACCTGGCAACTTGGCCGCCAGTACATTGGAGAGAATCAGCGCATATATGGCAACTTGAGCCAGAGGATTGATCATCATCCATAGACTGCCAAGCTTGCTACGCGCAAAGCGGCTAATCATTTCATTACGAATGGAACTAACAACAAAATGGCGGTATTGCCACAGGCTTCGAAGCATACCTAGCATTAAGCACCGCCTCCAACAAGAACCAATCTGAAAATAAGCCTCATGACTGAGCCCATGCTAGCTGCATCAGGCATCTTGCCTCCAACATTGGGACACTCTGCGATACCTGGGCAAGAAGGATTACTAGCGGGTATTTCGGCCCGTAAAACAGACATAAAGGACCTTTCGATTTTGATGATATAAATATCGCAATATTAAAGCGGATATTATACACAGCTGAGTATACACGGAGCAACAAATCTGACTTCGAAAACCACTTGTCAGCCTTCGTTCATACCTGGCCATGACCAGGCCCTACCCCTAACTTAGACGCTAATTATCGAGCACCGATTCATACAATCTTGCATACCGCTCACCCATCATGAGACCTGTAAATAACGACTCATAACGTTTATGCGCAGCTCGCCCCATTTCTATTGCAAGCACAGGATCCTGATGCAATTTCATCATGGCATCACGCAAAGACTGAGGGTCATTGGGTGTAACTACTAACCCTGTCACACCAGCCTTATTGACATAACTGGTTCCCGTGCCTATTTCAGTTGAAATGAGGGCTTTTCCATACATAGCACCCTCCAAAAGTGTCACACCAAATGCCTCCGATCGTTGATTGGAAGGAAACACCATCGCTCGAGAAAGCTCAATAAGCACGACCTTCTCATCATCATCAACGCAACCAAGAAAGTGAACGTTATCCAGTCCAAGTCCTTCAGCTTGCAGATGGAGCTCTCGCTCAACAGGCCCAGATCCAACAATGACGACCTTCAAATCAGTACCTTTGATGGCATCCAGCAGGATATTCAATCCCTTATAGTAACGCAGAACACCAATAAACAGAAAAAAATCATCGCCCACACGCGCCTTCATCCGCTCAAGCACCTGCGACTTCAGCGGTGGATAGCTATCCATATTAAGACCAATCGGAATGAGCTCTACCTTGTCACGAAAAACTGCCAACGACTCACTCGTTGCTGCGTAATTTGGCGATGTCGCCACAATTCTATCCATCTTCCCTAGAAAATAGCGCATAAGTGGTCGATAAAGCCAAAGCAGCTCTTTTTGCCGCACCACATCAGAATGATAGGTCATCACACAAGGCTTTTTGACGCCTGACAAAAGATGAAGCAGGTCTGCAAATGGCCACGGAAAGTGATAATGAATGATATCCGCCCATGCTACTAGTCGCTTAAACCCGGCGATTGCACTGAACGAGACACCACAGGAGGCCACTTCGAAAGTACATTTATAACGATAAACATCAGCCTCTTCAGACTGAATCATCGCTGGATCTGGATTATCGCTAAGCGTTATGACGCGACTTTCAACCTGATGACTACTCGTATTCCTGCAGATTTGACGAATGACCTCTTCCAGGCCACCCTGGGTATCTGGAAAATAGGTGCGATAAACATGCAATACTCGCATTACTTTAATACCATCAGGGATACATGAAAACCCCTAACGCCCGTAACTATCTTCAAATCGTACGATATCGTCCTCACCCAGATAGCTTCCAGACTGAACCTCGATTATCTCAAGCGGTAATGTGCCAGGATTTTCAAGTCGATGTGTTATCCCAACAGGAATGTAGGTCGATTCATTTTCGCTCAACAAAAATTCATCATCTCCTCGTGTAACTCGTGCTGTTCCACTCACCACAATCCAGTGCTCTGCCCGATGATGATGCATTTGTAATGACAATGCCGCTCCTGGTTTAACTGTAATTCGCTTTACCTGATACCGGTCACCCAAATCAATACCCTCATAATCCCCCCAGGGACGATGTACCCGTTTATGCATCTGATGCTCACTTCTATTCTCCAGCTTCAGATGTTCGACAATCTGCTTTACATTTTGAGCTTCATCTTTGCTTGCCACCAGCACAGCATCA
>CALZJE010000071.1 GCA_945787715.1 uncultured Ectothiorhodospiraceae bacterium
AATCACGCACTTTAAAACGTAATAGATTACTTATGCTCGCTTTCAATTTCGACTGATTGATTTTGAAATAACTTAATTCGATCCTCAGTGTGCGGATGTGTTGAGAAAAATGTCGACACGTTGGCGTGTTTTTTATACCCTTCGTCAATTCTTGCTAAAATGTTGGTAAAGTGTGATAAATCCATATTATTTTCAGACATCACTTTATGCGCAAACAGATCTGCTTGTTGCTCGTAATCACGTGAATAATGGCGACTGATTAATAACGCAGGTAACGCTGTCGCAACTTGTGAAAATTGTGTCACATCGCCGGTTACACTAAAAATAAGCACAGCAATCATTGAGTCTTCAAACAATCTTCGTATCCCATGGCGATGTATCACATGCCCCATTTCATGAGCCAATATGGCAATTATTTCATCTTTATTATTTGCCATATTCAGCAGCGCGTCTGTAATGACAATATCACCTGATGGTAGCGCGAAAGCGTTTGCACCGATGAAATCACTTTTACGAAAATGCAGTTTGAAATTAAAATCTTTACTATGAGGCTCCGCAATAAACTCAAACTCATCTTTAAGCAGGGTTTGAATGTGCTCAGGTACTTCAGACGCTGAAAATAGCGATTGATCAAATGCATCCATTGCAGTTGATGTAATCGAATCAGTAAGTTCCACAGGCGCTAACCGAGCCGTTTCATCGGCTAAACGAGGGATTACAACCGTGATGCTATAAATCACGGTAGCGAACAACAAAGCAAGTGATAGTGCAACATAGATTGAGTTGCTCTCCAGCTTATGTAATAGTTGCCCTTTTGATTCAATACCAAGTTGCGCCATTAAATCATCAACCATGTCATTATCGGTAGTTACAAACTTTGACCCATTACAGAAGTTGACATAACGCGGAATGTTTCCTAACCGCGAAGAGAAACCAATCTGCTCGATGTTATTTTTGAGTTCTCCATCGGCATAAACCAGCCTTAACGCTTGTCCACCATCGTAATATAATGTTGCATCCTGTGAACGTGAAATTTCACCGCTTAGAAATTCTCCGGCTATTGAAATCATATCCCTACCCCCACATCAAACATATCGCCAATTTCCTCACCCATGGCACCTTCATCACCACCGAATGATGATTTCATCTGCTCTAATGTTTGCTCGGAGATTACTACCGTATTTTCCGCTTTATAACGCGCCAGCCGTATGGCAGCCCAAGGGGCTAACAATCCCAATGAACAAATGATTGCAATAATATTGACGAGATAGATTTTGAACATTGCCCCTAACTCCAATGTACTTTCAAATCGAGTATTTGAGATAGTCGCATTGTTATAGACCAGGTTTCTAATGTTGACTTGCAAATAGGTGTAAAAAAAGATTTGCACAATAAATATTGGTATTAAAGTCAGTACTGGCATTAGCACCATTATCAACCTAGACTCTCCCCCGGGAGTTGCTAGTGCTGTGGAAATGAATGAAACAACAAGAGATGCGGTAAATAATAAGACAGCTATAACGAGGCCGAGAAAAAACATTCCGAAATATATTTGATAAAATTCTTTCGGTTTTGCACTAAAATCAAACTTACCTAATCCAAATCGGCTTTTCGAGACTACCATATTATTTTGTTTATACTGCACATATGGCCAGATTAATCCGAGTGTTAGTGGAAACAAGGCAGGCCAGAAAATGTATGTGGCAGCAGCATCTTTGTATTTTCCATCAAAACCAAATTGAATAGCTCGATAGAGACTATTCAACGCATTAAAACGTAACGAGCGATAGATCACCCAGGGTAATAGAAAAGCAGCGACAACAGCAACAGGAATCAAAAGCATTGGATAGAAGTTACTTGTCAGCCAATAAATAGCAAAAAGTATCACAGCGATTAGTCGGCCTTTCAATATACTGATAGGATTTGCCAAGTATTCAAATGAATTACCACTAAGAAACGTATTGCCATAGAAGTAACGTTTTTTCCTCACTTTAGCCCAGGCCGAAAAAACACCAAACGTTAATATAGTGAGCGCAATATTCACAATCTGAATATTAAAATACTCTTTTGCGTCACCTTTAAATACTATTTCGTGACGATGATTGTTTTGATGATTAACCAACGCTTCATGATTTTGTTCTATTTTGACTGTCTCCCGCTCAAGACTTTCTTCTGATGTCGAGTCATTTTCAAATACTTCTGTCATATCCCCTCTCTAAAATATGCAACTTAATTTCGCAATGGAATTAATGATAATTTGTTTTTCGAATGAAAACCACGTTGTACCTGAATTATATGGGCAGAATAAACTTAGTCATTACATTGGTTTCGGTAATTTACTTTTTATCTTTATCTTTCTGTAACAGAATAACTAGGAAAGGATTGAAACATAAAATTGGAATCTTTTTTGTATTCCGGTATTTGAGTGAACATTATCCAAATTGAAAAACTCATTTCATATTAGACAAGGCTTCTTGTTGCAAAAAACTGGTAGATCAGCGACACTTTGAGCGAGCCATGATGGAAAGTGTTACAGCGGGGAAGCACCTCACTGACAAAATCCATAACTAGCAACAGACAATTATTAACCAAAATTCACAGTTTCTAAATCAATCAGACGAAAAATTATGAACGGTGAGCTGGTAGTATTATATATTGAAGACAACGCTGATATCCGTGAGGTGACCGAGTTTGCTTTGGAGCATGAGGGTTTTACTCTAGTCTCTTGTGCCAATGGACAAGACGCATTGGACAAGGCCCCGGAACTTCGCCCCGACTTAATCCTATTGGATGTCGTGATGCCCGGCTTAGATGGGCCAACCACCCTGCAGAAACTCCGGGAATTTCCTCATCTTGCTGAAACGCCAGCTATCTTTATGACTGCTATAATTCAGCCTGTGGAAATTGAACAATTATTGGCAATGGGTGCACGGGGAGTGATCGGCAAACCTTTTGATCCCCTGACTTTGAATAATGAAATCCGAACCCTAATACAAGGTGATTATGGTTGATGGCTCAAGAAAGGCCGACAAGTTTCGTGCCTTGCAGCAGAAGTTCATGGCGCAACTACCCGCCAAATTAACTGAGCTTCAAGAATTATGGCGGGCGATGCAAGGCAATGCTATCGAAGATGACCACGAGAGCGTTCACACTTTACTGCAGCGTCAGATTCATAGCCTGGCTGGCTCGGCGGGCACTTTTGGTTTTACGCGGCTAGGTAAGCAAGCCTGTGAAGTGGAGGCGCTGCTGAAAGCAGCTCAATACGATAATGGCCTCATCGAAAATGCCCTAAACAATCTGAATCGGTTACAGAATGAAGTACCGGAGCCACCTTCGGAACTTGCAAGCCCAAGGATCTTCACCGCTCACGATGTTACGCCATTAATGAGCCTGGTTTACGTACTGGAAGACGATCCACTATTGGGCAAAGAAATTGCCCACCAGTTAATTCACTTTGGCTATGAGGCAAAGGTATTTACTCACCAATCAGACCTGACAGCAGCCTACACACAACAATTACCCAGCGCGTTGATTGCCGACATCAAACTCCCAGAGGGGATATTGGAGGGGCCGAGAATTACCTCACAATTGCATTCCTCACTCACACAAACCATTCCAACAATTTTCATATCTAATCGTGATGACTGGGAGGCACGTTTGATGGCTGCTCGTGGTGGTGGAGAGGCCTATTTGACCAAGCCCCTCGATTTCTCTGCGCTAGTGGAACGGCTTGATTTGATGTGCGGACACCGACAAGAAACGCCGTATCGTATCTTGATCATCGAGGACACCCCGCTATTGGCCGAGCATTATGCAACGGTACTGCAGACAGCTGGTATGGAAACAGTAATTCTAAATGATCCGGCGCCTCTGCTGGATTTGCTGGGTGAGTTTCGGGCAGATTTGATCCTAATGGATATCTATATGCCAAGCTGTACAGGTACAGAGGCGGCCAGGGTGATTCGTCAACATTCAAGCTATCAAAATCTCCCCATCGTCTACCTGTCTACAGAGAGTGCTTTAGAAGAACAACTGTTGGCTTTACGTGAAGGTGGGGACGACTTTTTACACAAAACGATCAGTGATCAGCATTTGATATCGGCGGTTGCCATCAGAGCAGAACGCTTTCGTGGACTCAGTATGATGATGATTTGTGACAGTCTCACAGGTTTGCTTAACCACATCAACATGAAACTAGCGCTGGAGAGAGAAATTGTCCAGGTTCGACGGCGAGGTGGAAATCTTTGTTTTGTCATGGTGGATATAGACCATTTTAAAGCTATTAATGACAGCTATGGTCATCCCGTTGGGGATCGGGTCATTAAAAGTCTAGCGCGTTTTTTGAAACAGCGCTTACGTAAATCAGATATTGCAGCCCGCTATGGCGGTGAGGAATTTGCTCTCATCCTACCTGATACTACTTCCGACCAAGCCCTAGTTTTGATAAATTATTTGCGAGCAGGTTTTGCCGAGATTCAACATCGCAAGAATCAAGGAGAGTTCACGGTCACCTTTAGTGCAGGTATTGCCACTGTACCACCCTCTGAGGATATGGAAGCACTTATCCTGACTGCAGATACCGCACTCTATGAAGCGAAGCAGGCGGGCCGGAATCAAGTGCATGTAAAAAATTTATCATCGAGAGAAAATATAGAAAGATACCCTTGTACGGACGAAGAGACTATTCATGAATAGAAAGCCTATTTATAAACCACTGTCTCGCGTAGATTTTCCGATCAATCGCCGAGTGATTACACGGGTGGCCACAATGTGAATGTGACTAAAGCTGCAGCGATTTAGAACAAATTAGCCGTTGAAACTTACCTTTGGCGATAGACTCGCATATTGAACACTGCTTAATCTCAGCGTCAACATATTCAACCACCTTTTCAAAGACAATATCAATCTTTATCCTTCTTTCATGTCGAATATATGGTGGAGAAAGGTGCCTGGCCTGCATAATTGTATTATCAACTTTCCTTTGTCATAAAAATGCAATAGCGCAGGCCAGGCATATTGTTTCCTGCTGATATATTGCGTATATGATTCCGTGATGGGAGTGTTAATTGCAACAGTAATGGTCGTATATCTCATTGTCTTTAATGTCATCGGGCTTTTATAGTTTTTTGCCATCTCCGAAGAAGAAGTATGGGCGACTTTGCAAATAAATGGATATCGTCATAAGAATTATAATATGGCATAACTTATTGCTTGATTTAAAACTGGATAAGTAAACCGTTTCAGATTTTAATACAGCTATGCACATGAAAAATTCTGAGGTGGTTATCTTCATTAAACTTTGTTACCAAAAAGAGCATTACAAGTATATTTCTTTCCACATTATACAAAAAGGCTGAATTTTATATTCTTTTAGTTCGGCGTAAAATGTCCAAATAAGATCTCATGCCAAACCAATATTTTCTCGATGTGTTTCATTTTGTGGTAACAATTTGTGGATCAGTCTCTCAGCGAAACCCAACTTAAGCCACGATTAAGTTGAATGTTGACATACAAAACTTTACAGGCATTCAATTGTTAACTTTTGCCCCAGAATATTGAGTAGTATTTCCTTACTTACGCCTCTGATACGAAAGGAAAAATTAAATTCTTAAAATTATGAATGTTAGTATTGCTGAAAATCTAGTAAAATAATCAACAAATTGACAAACATAAGAACAAAAATGATTATAAAGAGTTTACAGAAGTGGTGTGTTCATCTTCTTCCCGCGATATCACTTATTGTTAGTAGTTTACCTGTAACCGCTGTTGAGTCTCTGGATTTCTCCCTCACGGTCACTTCACCTAATAACACCCCTGAAGCAGCGGTTAGCACGGTGTTAAAATCGATCTGTCCAGACATTTTATTAAATGAAAACACAGTCTCAAACTTAGGCCAAATCTGTGCTTATTCGGCCGAAGCAACACCCGAAGAAAAAGCCATAGTCAGCGAAGAGCTCTCTGCAAAACCCAATACTGTCACTAATACACTCACCTCAAAAACACCCTCAATGAGCAATGCCCGCGACATTGGGATACGTCTCTCTGCTTTGCGAAACAGTGCAAAAAGATCAACACAAAACGGCTTTCGGGCAAAATTACAAAATCAAACGTTATCGACGCCTGTATTGAATGCGCGAAGTGACAACGAAGCGGGAAGTTTATTTTCTCAGCGCTTAAGTGGCTTTGTTAATGTTAACAGCATTTCAGCTGAGCAATTAGAAACACAAACCGAAATGGGTTACGACAGTACAAGTCAAGGTTTGCTCTTCGGTGTTGATTATCGTTTACGCAATAGCACCTTTGTCGGTGTTGCCGCGCAATATTATCAAACCTCAGCGGAACTCACTGACATCGGCAGTGAACTCGATGCAAGCCAAATGGGATTTACCCTGTATGGAACGCATTTTATTAATGAGCAATGGTATGTTGAAAGCACACTTAATAATAGCCAACAACAACTCGATCTGAAGCGAGATATTGACTTAGTATTGGGGCAAGAAACATTACACGCTACCGCCGCAGGGGATACGAGCAGCCAACAATGGGGTGCCTACCTTGGAACCGGGTTTGACATACCTCTAAAGTATGGTGTTAATAGTGTGGCTTCTATGGGTGTGTCGTATTTGTCTACCAACATTTCTGCCTATACAGAAACGAATGCAGGTAACCTGGGTTTGGAGATCGATTCTCAGGATATTGCCAGTCTCACCAGTTACGCCAATGTGTATCTATCCAAGGTCTTCTCAACATCATTCGGTGTTGTTATTCCACAGCTCAGTGCCACATGGGTACATGAAACAAAAACAGAAAAAGAAACAATTACCGCAGAATTTGTGAATGACGATAGCAATACAAAATTCGTTTTCAACACCCCACAACCTGATCCCAATTATTTTATCCTCGGCTTGGACATGCAAATGGTATTACCGCAGGGTCGTATGGTCTATTTTAAATATTCAAATGTCCGGCAACTACGCGATAAATCAGAATTCGCCCTTGCTGTTGGATTTCGCCTGGAGTTCTAGTATGTATTTACCGAATAGTGCACATAATATTCTGTATTCAATCGCAGTATTAATAGCCGCTTTTTTTTTACAGAGCTGCAGTATGGAACGAAGCGTATCGACATCTACCGCATCCATAATCATTGAATATCCACAAATGCATTCCAAACCCAGCTTCGCTCGAATATTAGATAGTAATAGCGCTAAAATTCCAGCTGAGGTAACACAAGTTCTATTCAGTCTTAATACTGCTCAAGGTGAACCTGTTGCGGAATATGATTTATTGTCTACACCGTCAGTTGAATTCCATGTATCACCAGATCAGTCTTATGTACTCAAGGGCACCGCTAAAGCCAATGATGAAATATTATTTTATGGCGAAGAAATCATTTCTGGATTGCGTTCTGGAGAAGCACGCAGAGTTGCAATATCGTTACAATCACAATTGCAATTGATTTTAAATATTCAATCAGACAACAACCAAGCAGACAATAACCCGTTAGATAAGCCACTGGAAATAAAAGTACCAGTGGGTATCACTAATAAAACTCAGTTTGAATTCAACCTGGACGGGTTACAAAATAAAAAAGTCAGTTGGTATGTAAACGATGTGCCAGGTGGGAATGCGATGCTTGGCACCATCAATGAAGAAGGAGAATATACACCGCCGGAGCTCTTACCGGATAACATTAATATTCAACTTAAAGTTGTGCCAGAAATAGCGCCATCTTTTAATGCCATCATTGATCTTACGTTGTTTGAAGATCCTGAGTCAAAACCAATCATAGAGATTGATAATCAAGCGCCAATAGTCAACATCAGCCCGATTGCTGGACTATATAACAACACGCAGCAAATTGAGATAAGCTGCGATGACTGTGTGTCGATTTATTACACAACCGATGACACTAAGCCTGACACAAGCAGTAACCAATTTGTTGAGTCAATAAATATTGATGAAACCCTTACCGTTAAGTTTTTTGCTAAAGACAGTGCTGGCAATAGCAGTGAGATTCAAGCCCATACCTTTATTATTGACGGAGAGGCACCCAATAGTTTGGCTCAACCACCGGCGGGCATATACAACACAAGTCAATCTATCGTTTTGTCCTGTCAGGATTGCTCAGCTATTTATTACTCACTCGGCGACAATGTTCCAGATCAATCTTCGACGCTATACACGACACCAATAACGATCAACTCAAATCAAACTATTCGTTATTTTGCGGTAGATTTAGCAGGTAATCAGGAAGGGATAAAAACTGAAATTTATCAATTCGTGTATCTATCAGCACCTGACAATTTTCAAACCAGTGCAGGCGAAGGAAAAGTTGAACTCAGCTGGTCAAGTGTTATCGGAGCAGACAGCTATACGATTTACCGTTCTACCACACCGGATGTTAGTAGCAACGGACAAAATATACAAAACTTAGCAACAACAAGTTATGTGGATCATCAGGTAATTAACAACACCAAGTATTATTATGCTGTCGTTGCCAATAAACAGAACATAGCAAGCCCGTTTACCATAGAGCACGAAGCCTGGCCAGATGTGATGATAACCTCACTTACCTTTACTGATACAAATTTAGCTGTGTGTATCAACAACATTGTGGTGCTGTACGTTCATGAGTTGACAGAATTGGATTGTGCGGATCAAGACATTACTAATCTGGAAGGAATTGAAGCGCTGACTGATTTACAGAAACTCTATTTGCAGAAAAATGACATCATCGACATAAGTGCATTGTCGGAGATGGTAGAATTAACCCATCTCGACTTGTATTATAACGAAGTCGAAGATATTAAACCCTTAATGAAGATGTCAAAATTGAATACACTCAATTTGAGTCGTACTTACATTACCGATATAGGAGCCTTGTCGGGGATAACAAGTTTGAGGATTCTCAATTTGGAAGGTCTCGAATTAACAAGCATTGACGCCCTATCTGAACTAGTAAGTTTAAATACTCTCGACTTGAGTTTAAACGACATCACCAGCATTAATGCCTTATCTAAATTAACAGAATTAAATACTCTCGATTTAAGTTCCAATGAAATCACCAACATTGACGCCTTACTAACGCTGACAGGATTAAGGACTCTCAATTTAGATGGTTTCGGTCCGAGGTCTTACAATTTGGAAGATACCGTTGCCATTGATTTAAATCCTTTGTCTGAGATGACATGGTTAAATACACTCTCTATGCGGTCAAACGAACTCATCGATCTTAGTGTATTTTCAACGATGAAAGAGTTGGCTTCACTAGATTTGAGCTCTAATAAAATCAGTGATATCACCGCCTTATCGGAGATGGATGGATTGAGTACTCTCGATTTGAGTTTTAATGAAATCACCAATATTGCCGCCTTGGCGGGGATGACCGGATTGAGGACACTCTATTTAGATGGTATCGGATTGAGGCCTATTAATTTTGAAGTTTCGGTTGCCATTGATTTAGATCCTTTATCTGAGATGATATGGTTAAATGCCCTTTTTTTACAATCAAACCACATCACCGACATTAGCGCCTTGTCAACGTTGAAAGATCTGAAAACGCTCGATTTAAGTAGAAACGAAATCAGTGACATTGAAGTATTATCAGAGATGACAAAATTAAGTTCTCTCTATTTGTATTATAATAATATCGTCAATGTTGACGCTTTGTCGAATCTATCTGAGTTAAGTTCTCTCTATTTGTCTTATAACAATATCGTCAATATAGACGCTTTATCGAATCTATCTGGGTTGAGTACTCTGGGATTGAGTAATAACAAAATCGTCAATATTGACGCTCTGTCGAATTTATCTGGGTTGAATACTCTTAGGTTGAGCAATAACAACATTCACGACATCAACGCATTGTCGAGTATGACAAAGTTAGTAGATCTCTATCTATTTTCTAATGATATATCCCAAGGTGTTGTCAGTTTGAAAGGAATATCACCATTCCCCGATAATATCAATTTAGAGGGTAATTTAAACATACCTTGTGCAGACATAGAATCACTTGATTATCTTTATGACAATAATGATGGGGCAAATGCAGGTGCAGTTTTATGGACAAGTTGCATCTAATTCCAATGTAAATGCGTGAGCTTAATATAGCGGCACTACAATGTTATGAAACTATGAACTCATCTAACGAAGTGATCTCAAAATTATGTAGTACAGTAAGGTGAAAAAAGTAAATAGCTCTTATGTGAATTTAACGAAAACCACAATTAATTATCTTCCCGAGTTACGTCTTAATTTTCCCGGAGAAGTATCAAACATTTTTTTAAATGCTCGTGAAAACGCACAAATAGGGTCACGCACAAATAGGGTCACACGCACAAATAGGGTCAGGTCTCTTATCGTGCATCCTTTTCGGCGAATTCAATTTCAAGGTGCACCTTTTTCCTAAATATTGAAGAACACTGCAGTGCATATAGCATATTACCAGCAAGTAATAGCTAGCCGACTATATGAACCCTGTACAGTTCAATAAGATGTTAAATTATAAGCGGCTTTAGAACACGACAATATAGATCTATATTTTACCCATGGAAATTTATTGATCACGCCCGGTTCGATTCTTAGTAAGAGTGAAGCACCTCATTGAGTATTTATCGCAATGTATAAAGCTTATCTTGCAAAAAGAGTATCATCTACCATCATCGCAGCGCCTAAAATCCTTCAATCATATAAATATAAGCATACGAGTTTAGCGCTGGAACAACTTAATCTATTGCCGATAGTAGCGTGGGATAAGGATTTAAAAAATGCTTGGAATCTTGCTGAACAACAAGCGCATCGATTGCAAACAACTATTATTCACCGCATTTTAACAGGCTATTCTACTCAAGGAGATTATCACCAATTAACGCGACCTCTCATCTATCTCCATATCTACATTTCGGTGAGATTACCTCACAACGAAAAATACACAGTCTGAGTATCGCAAAAATATGAATCTTCTCAATGCTCAGGTCAAGCAGATATATTTATTCGACAATTGGTATGGCGTGAGTTTGCGTATCACAAATTAATAGCGTTCCCGAATACAACTCAGAAACCTTTCCAAAAAAAATCGAACATTTTCCATGGAAAATATCTGATAAAATATTCGAAAAAGCCTGGCAACAAGGCAATACAGATTATCCCATTATCAACACAGAAATTCGTGAAATCTGGGTAACGAGTTACATGCACAATAGAGTTCGCATGATCGTCGCCTCCTTCCTCACTAAAAACGGATTACTACATTGGAAAAAAGGTGCTGCCTGGTTTTGGAATACGTTAGTTGACGCCAATCTTGCATTTAACACAATGAATTGGCAATGGGTTGCATGTTGTGGCGTCGATGCCGCGCCTTACTTTCGTATCGTTAACCCGGTCACATAAAGTAAAATTTGATGCGGAAGGCCCTTTCACTCGCCGTTGGTGCCCTTCACTAAAGAACCTACCAAACAAATACGTCCATTCACTCTGGATAGCTCCATCACACATTTTAAAACAAGCTAGAATTAAGCTCGGAAGCGATAACCCAATCCAGTAATTAATCTTTCTGAAACCAGAGAAATCTCACTTCCGCGGTTCAATAAATTGCCTAAATCATGAGATCAGAAAATACAATGTATTTGCAGTGAAATTCACTTTTTAGAGTAGAGATTCTATTTTATCAGTCACTTCCTCAGTTGCTGGATCAGTTTTGCTAGAGATACTTGCGACCAACTTTCCATCTCGATCAATTAAATATTTATGAAAATTCCATGAGGGGTATTCACCCGCCAGTTTTCCCAAGGTGCTATACATTGGATCATCGGTACCTCTAGCGACGGACGTTTTTTTAAACATAGGAAAATTAACTTTGTAAGTGCGATCACAAAATTCCTTGATTTGCTCCTCACTACCCGGCTCCTGTTTGCCAAAATCATTTGAAGGAAAGCCTAAAACTACAAAACCATCGGTTTTATATTTTCTATAAATACCTTCAAGACTTTTATATTGCGATGTGAAACCACAAAAACTGGCAGTATTTACAATCATCACAACTTTGCCTTTGTATTCACGACAAAGATCAACAACCGCGTTATCGGCAAGTTTTCCTTTCTTGAAATTTAACGTATCCGGGCAATTTTTATCGCCCTCTGCTAATGCTATATTGCTGGCAACTAATAACAAACCAGATAAAAATATTTTTAACATAATCGCATTCATATATCTTATACCTCTTCGTTAATCAATTGTTGAGCGCCAAAATGTATCATGCTTAAGTTAATAGAAACACCACATTTTCTAATTTAAAAGCTTATACTTATAGTAGACGAGGGAACTATTTCGACTACTACAATTCATTCAAATATTACGAGTGAATATAGTTAAATGGCCATCATAAGTTACTGCTTTGGTTTGCCATCTTTTTATTCAAGGTTTAAGAGTCATCTATAGTACTCGAATATTCCCGCTCTAGCACTTCATATTTTTTATCATCATCCAGGTTTATTATTTTTTGATTCTATGCGTTTTCGGCGAAGAGCAGTTGACTAGGAGCCTGTCCGAGAATAGACAGCCTGCTCGGCAATTACTCGTACATTGCTCTACCTCCTACACCCATGCAGTCGTGCGATCAACCCATTTTGAGCACATTTAACGATCCTTTTCGCCGAAGCTATCGCGTCCTGCTATCGCCCCTTATCCATGTCCGTATACGTAAATAGCTACGGCTATTAGCCTCAAACGATCGATAAATCTGCACGGACTGGATTACTCTCGTTACGACTTCCACTCTCGGACTAGATCCTAGTGAGTTTCGAGTGGGATGGGTTTATGTTCTTTGCCTATCATTTCAGTGAACACCACCAAGCGGAATGGATCGGTGAATTGACCGCGATTACGATTCCTGTCTGCTGCTCGTTCTTTTAATCGTGTAATGTCTGGCGAGTTGTAACGTGCGTCTGCAGCGACAGCCATTTGTAACGCCAATTCATAATCACCTTCAGCGATCATTTTTTCTAAGGCATTTACGACTTCCCTTTCCGATAATCCTAAATAGAGATCGAGCATTCTGCCATATTCCACCGCAGTAATATTATATATACCACCGGGTTCCTGGCGATTGCTGTTTTCCTGCCAGATGCCGGTCAGGTGATCCGCAAGCCTGGCAATAATGTGATTACGTGGCGTGAGGTAGCCGAGAAACAGTGTTGGATGATTTTGCAATCCCGGTGGAATTAAATTAAGACGCACAATCTCTTTAGCGGAATAGCCATTGTTAAGATGTTTCTTGGTCTCTGCCACCAACCAAGCATAGGCATCTCTAAACGCAGGTAATTCTTTACTGCCATACATAAGTGTCAGACCGAAATGGCCATGCAAAATATATTTTGGTCGCCGAGCAAGCATCTCATCCATCGTGTTAATCGCTTCATCAATAAAACCCTCCTCCACAGTCGGCTCACCATAATATGGCATGAGAACATCACCAACAAATATAGTTTCAAGGTTTGGAAAATTAACCAACAAGGCATCTTCCGTTTCGCCGCCGGTGACAGGAATGAGTTCAATAGGGCTACCGCCAATGGTTAACGCTGTTATTTTATTAACCGCAACATCGGGTTGATAGCCCTCGACCCATTTGTCTTTAAAGCCAACACCACGTGTTTGTTGATAACTGTAATTTTTCATCACGCGCTGTATTACCTTCGAGTAGTTCTCCCGACCGTAAAATTTAATGCTAGGATTAAGTTTTTTGACAAAAGTATGGCCGCCCACATGGTCCCAGTGGGCATGGGTAATAAATACTGTCGTTAATGATGGAAGTTCTGGATGATTTTGCATAAGGAAATTGTAAGCCTCCTCCATGCTGAAAGGTTGTGTTCCCGTGTCAATCAGAATCAATTCCTGTTTGTTGTCGGACACAATAAAATGGAGATCCGAGAAGCCAAAGCCATATACGGTATATACACGCCCTGGTACTACTTCATCAATCCATGGCGTCGGTGCGAAAGTGAGGCCCTTCTCTTTGGTTGTGGTTGTTGCTCCCATAAACAACCCTTCAGGTTGATATTCATCGTAACCGCTTTTAATTAAATAACGGTGTGACTTTTCCGGATCACCCTCAGCATAGAGTTTTGCCAGGTGGTGATAGACTTCTCGATAGAAGCCGGGCATCGGTTCTGTATGCGGGTTGTTTGCCAACCACTCTAGCTCCGTGATCGCTTCATCACGTTTACCAAATATGCTGGGGACCTGAGCATAGACCAGACCGGCGGCCCAACGAACCAAGGGATTCTGGTTTTTACTAAGCTGCTGTGCTTGCTCAAGCAGTTCAAACGTATCATAAACCCAACCGATTCGCTTAAATAGCGATACCTCATCGGCATAGGTCGCACGTAATATCGCATATGCGGCTAGATAGTTGGCTTTGGTTTTATCGTTCATTTGCGAACCATAGACTTCAAAAATACGCTCAAAAAACTTAACACCATAAGCCTGCTGATTGGCATTGAGATAGAAACTGATCATGAGAAAGATATTAATGGGATCTTCCTGAATCCCATAAGAATTAACTACCTCAAAAAAAAGCAGTTCATAGTGGAAACTGCGATCATTGTTCAATTGAGCAAATTCTGAAAAGCCATCGGCCGGTGCAAGGGTTTGGCTCAGTTCTGAATCAATAATATTTTGATTTTGTTTACCTACATCTAGCGTGTTCGCATTGACATTCAACGCGCTGAATATAAGTGTAAGAGTGATGACTAGTTTCTTTTTCATTAGTGTTTCCTTCATAATTATATTCAAATGCTAATTTCAGTACCAAGCAAAGCCCGATCTTGTTGATCGAACTGACCATAGAGACCAGCGGCACTGCCGTAAAAAATGTCCGCTCCAAGCCAAAAGGTGGTCATATCATTTAGCTGATAACTGATTTTCGGTCTGACAAGACCATCCTCGTTATCCAGGCTATGTAACCACAACACACGACTTTTCAGCGTATCGTTAAAATAATCCTGTTCCAATAAAATACTAACTGTGGTGTTGGTACGATCACGTAGCATTCCTGTTTTGTGCTGGGTGAGATAACTCTGAAAAAGTTGAGTACTAATAAAGGTATCACTAACGCCAAACCAATCCAGACCAAACACATAGGCAAACTCATCAGTTTTAACTACACCATCGTTATCACTAGTTTTATTCGTGCTGTAGAAACGGTCCACTGAATATCCGACTTCAGTTCGTAGTGTTAAATCACCAAAAGCGTTACTTAAAGCACTACCGATTAAGTGACTGCGTTTGTGTTCTGATTGGATAGTCACTGATGGACCAGATAATGTATTTTTTAAATTACGTAGTAGAGCTGCATTATCATCGTAGTGATATAAATAGTTAACGCTGTAATCCCAACCGGAGGAAAAACCACTTAGTTGCAGCCCAAGGTCAGCATTCTTGATATCATGCTTTGGTTTTTTAGTTGCTTCGATAGTCACTGGAACACCTGAGGGTGGTGTCGGAACAAATTGGGAAGAGGTGAAAAAGTAACTCTCCCCTGCTTCGGCACGTTCATGGTATTGCTGTTCCAATATGGCAATGAGCTGCAAATTATTATCGCCAACGGGGATTTCAGCGTTTACCGCCCACAGGGGAATGCGTGAGTCGTTAATATCATCGAGAATAAACTCACGCCAATCCTGGGGATTGACAACATCCAGTACCTTCAAACCGTCGGCTTTGCCCCAGACGATCTGTTGCTTACCCAGTGTGAGAAACGTTCGACCTAGCCGAGTTTCAAACAATGTTTCAAGCGTAAGTTCACGCAGATGAAGCTGAGTCTGATCTTGCTCGATGTCACCAATAGTATCGTGTCGTAAGCGCCCTGCAATATTGAGCTGCATCTCTCGATGAAAATTAATCGTCATATCGGGTTCGAACTGAAATTCAAACTTTTGGCTTGTGTTTTGTTTTGTCAGCTGTGCCCATTCCAACTCGAGATTAGCACCGCTTTCTACATGCTCTTGCCAAGGGCCAGCAACGCTCGCAACAGGTAGCATTGCCAATGTTATTAATAAGATATTTTTCATCTAATTACCTTTGCATGAACAAATGAGTTTAAAGACCACGCCTCAACGACCTCTCGGTAAATAAATCATCATTAATACTGTCGTCGTAGTGCACCTCGCTAAACGTAAAACGCGTTTTGTGTTTGGTATTGTGGTTGTTGACTTCCAGTAGATGAGACGTCCAGATACCTTGAACTTGTTGAATGTTTTTGGTGAAGGTGGTTTTTAGCAATTTACCTCGTAGGTCATAAAATTCCGCTTTGCGTGTCATCCATATCTTGGAGTCGACCCATTGAATCACTTTGCTATAACCTAACTCTTTAGCAACGGCTTTGGAGACAGTGATGGCTTCAACCACATAAGTGTGGTGGCCACCGATTAACTCTTCGCGCAATGTGGACCGTTGGTAATCTTGCTGGCTGACTTTGCTTTCTAGTTTAATATCTTCATAAGTAAAATCAGTACCAAGAAAATAGTCCCCACGATCGGAAGCGGAAATACGCCGCACTTTGCGAGCAGCGGGTAGATAAAGCCATTGGTCGTCATCCCTATTCGCTTCAGGATAATCGTAGGTTAAAAATGCGGTGTCTTTTACGCTCCTAGGTGTGAGGTAAAAAATCACTGTACGCTTTTCGCTACCATAATATTTACGGAATCCCCGTGTTTCACGTTTACGTGTTTTTCCCCGTTTATCCGTCATTTCCATCAGTACATTACGTGACACAGCGATCCCATCGTCGCGAGCATTAATATGTTTGGCAATTTCCTCACCACTAGGCAGCTCGCTTGCGGAGGCAAACGTTGCCAGAAAACTAAAAAAACCAATGATGATGGTTGTTCCAAATTTCATGACTGCTCTCCTTATTCAGATACAGGTTTTGTTTGGGCTTGTGTGACAACTGTCACGGGTTGTGGAATCGCTGCCAGAGGAACGTCTTGCTCTTGAAACGATTGACTGGTGTGGCGTAAAAAACGAGGATTGAAAACTTTGATCAGTGCAGGGATAACCCACAAGCTGGCAATAAAAGCACTGGTGACAGCCACGGCTACCAAGGAGCCAAAACGTATAAGCGGTACAACCTCACTAGTAGTTAATACGCTGAATCCCATCGCCAATGCCGCAAAATTAAATAACAATGCACGGCCGGTGGAGGGATAAAGCGCTTCGATCGCTTCGTCGATAGTTTTACCTTGTTCGCGCACCAACACTTTCAAACGTTCAACGGTATGGATAGCGAAATCAACACCCAGGCCGATGGCTATAGCAGCAAACATAGAGGTACCGACGGCCAACCAAACGTTTGCGAATCCCATCACTGCATAAACTATCAATACGGAAAACGCCACAGGCACTACGGTAATCACACCCGCGACTAAAGAGCGTAAGGTTATTGATGCCATGAGCAACACTAGTATTAACGAGATGCCGATACTGCCAAAGTGACTTTCACCTAATCGCTTGATCCAATGATAATCGACATTAATCCGGCCGCTTAAATTAGCTTGTATACCAGGAGTATTGAAGTGCTTGTGAATATATTGCTCAACTGCTTCCACCACTTCTTTTTCAAAATTAAAGCGACCGCTATCCAAACGAATGCGCACGTTTGCCAAGCGATAGTCATAATCCACCTCTTGTTCAAAATCGCTAGGGTTTCCACTGGCGGAATAAAGTAGAAAATATTGCGCTACCAATTCCTCGCTCAATGGCAACTGATAGGCGTCACTACGGTCCTCATTGATTGCCCGGTTCATCTGTTTTAAATAATCAACCACGGAAGTCGAACCGTTAACATGGGGTAATGTTTCAACAAAGTTTTGCAAAGCCTCAATACGTTGTAAATGCCCGGGATTGAAAAGACCTTCCTCGGCATCAGTTTCGATGACAATGTCCAGGTAGTGGGCTCCGTCGAACTTGCTATTTATCACTTTGTCGGCCGAGACAATGTCCTCATCTTCATGAAAAATAGTAATGCGCTCTTCATTCAATTCCATTTTTGAGGCGCCTACTAAACCAACCAGAGCAACCAACAATGCCACAGCTAATACCCACCCCGGCCGATGAATAACCACCGCACCCATGGAGGACATTCGACGTCCGAACCAGTCAATGGGTTGTGATGGCTTGAAAGCTTTGCTGGGTTTTAGTTTCAACAGACTCAAAATAGCAGGAACAACTGTCATGGAGTAGAGCCACGCTGCAGCCACCCCTAGCATCGCAAAAATACCGAAATACTCCATGGGCGGCATAACCGAAGCCAAGCTAAGGCCGAAAAAACCCGCCATAGTAGTAAGTGAAGTTAAGGTAATCGGTCGCCACATTTGCTTCATGGCACGAATGGTAATTTGGCGAGATGAATCTAGCGGATGACGAGCAGCCTCTTCGTAATATTGACTGAGAATATGAATCGAGTCGGCTACTGCGATACCGATTAACACCACCGGCAATGCGTTGGTGATGATAAAAAATGGAATCTCGAAAGCCGCCATCATCCCTAGCGCACTGGCAACGGTTCCAAGCACTACCAAGTTGGGTAATAACGTTCCGCGCAAGGTGCGAAAAGCAATCAGTAACATTAGAGTGATGATCAATCCGGCAATGGGATTGAGACGTTTAGCATCGTTATCGATGTAGGTTCCCATGTAGCCACTAACTGCCCCCTCGCCTGCGATATAAATTTCATCAGCAGGACCAACAGGCGCTTGTTCTTTTAACGTGAGAAGCTTTTGATAAACCGCTTGTGCTTCGTTTTGAGCCTGTAACTCGGCAACAATTAATGTGGCCTTGCCATCGTCAGCGACTAAGCTGCCCATATAAAGCGGGAAGTCCATCACTGCTGTACGTATATTGTCCGCAGTCTGTTGAGTTTCAGGATACGGATCGAAAAACGGCTCCACCAACATGCCATCTTGCGTACCGACAATATCATTCTCTGTTGCCAGGCTGGTAATACGATCGGCATCGACGGCTTCAATGTCGAGCAGTGCATCGCTTAGCCATTGAACCAGCTTAAGGGTCTGCGAATTAAATACCCCTGTCTCTCCATTATTAACCACAGCAATGACCATGGGATCATTAAGACCAAATATTTCCTTCACCTTTTCACGATAGACCAAAGCAGGATGGTCTGGTGGCATAAATGCGTCGGAACGCGTATCTTTTTGCAGAGTAGGAATAAAACTGGCGCAAAAAATTATCATCACCAGACTGATGAGTACAACGGTTTTTGGCCAACGGGTTATAGTTTCAAAGAATTTTTCTGCGTTGTTTGTTTTCATTTTCTATCGCCTTTATTAGTGCATATACACCTTTTTGCTTTTAAAAAAACGCTATGCTTGTTGCGAGTAGTTCTACTCATATCGACCCCTTAATAGTGTATATACACGCTTTATAAGTTTAAAATATAATTCATCACAGAAATACGGTGCGGAAAAACCCCTCTGTGTACTTTGTGTTTTTTTGCATCTGTGCTGAACTCAATCCATAATTTCTTTAACTGCTTTCAGCTCACTCACCAGATTATCAAACCGGTCTTTACCAAAACGATCACTCACCTGCTGTTGCGCTTTTTTCCATAAAGGCAACGCCTGCTTAAGTGTTTTAACGCCCGATGCTGTCAGTTTAACTGCGCGAGTGCGACGATCGGCACCTGGAATAATTTCAACCAAACCTTGTTTCTCCAATGGCTTTAAATTACGGGTTAACGTAGTGCGATCCATCACCAAAGCATCCGCCAGCTTACTAATCGTCATCGACTCGTTCGCAGCTATCATCACAACGATGGTAAATTGTGTACCACGCAACCCTGTGTCACTCATCGCCTCATCGTAGATCTGGGTCACAATACGCGACGCTTTCCTTACATTAAAACAGAGGCAATCTGCACACGGCATCAACTCTTTTCGGGTAATTTCTGTAGCCATTATGTGTATATACACCCACTTGAGTAATAAGTCAAGAAATGAGT
>CALZJE010000072.1 GCA_945787715.1 uncultured Ectothiorhodospiraceae bacterium
CAAGCGCCTTATAGTACCACATATTGAACGTTTTTAGGACTGTTTCAACAACCCACTTCTGCTCAATGAGCGTTTAATTGCGTAGAACGCTACACCAACCACCAAGACAGTAACTCCAATATCGAAGCCCGAAGTCATCGGTAAATGATAGAACTCCGGATCAACTGAACCAGAAATCCAGGTATATCGCTCTAACCAACTTCCGATACAGATACCGCAAGCAATAATAACAATCGCTGTTTGACTGTGTCTAAAAGGTGTTAATACAAAGCAGCATAAAGGAATAATGAACTTCAATGTTACGAAGGTCCACCATATTGGTCCAAGATCGTTCTGCATCATATCGTAGTATCGAGCAATCTCTTCTGGTAAACGGCCATACCAAATAATCAGATACTGAGTGAAGAACAAGTATGTCCAAAGAATGGTAAACGCGAGCATCATTTGCGCCAGATAGTTTAAAATTCTATCAGGCACTTCCACTTTAAGCTTTCCAGATTTCTTAAGAACAAATAAGAAGATAGCAAAGAAAGCAAGGAAGAAATGGAACTGGCTTATCCAATGATATGCACCGTAACTAGCACTATGCCAGTTTGGTGACATTGTCATTTCAAAATCCCAGGCAACCATAGTTCCGTAACACACATAAATTGCTGGAATAATCATCGCTACATTTCTGAATCGACGCTGTACTTCATAAGTTGGGTTAACAACAGCTTCGTGCTGATACTTAATGAACATGGCATAAAAACCCCAGACTGCCAAAAAGGCAAGCAGTTCCCGAGTGACCAAGAACGCGTAGTTATGCCATCCGTTTAAGTGATGCTCATCTCCGCCTCCATGACCATGGCTAGCCATCCATTGAAAAGTATTCTCTGGATTCAGTAACAAAATACAAAGCAATACGAATGCTACTGGAAACAATCCTGCTAATGTTACCGATAAAAATCGAACATGTTCACGCCATTTCGCATTTACCAAGTGCAAGATGGACGCTAGAGTAATCCCGTTTAATGCGATAAACAGGATAATTAGAAAATTGGCAGTTAAAACTGACCAGCTCCCAAATCCTTCCATAATATATCCTACCCTTTAGTAAATTATTCGTTGCTAGCTACTGAATCACCAGCAGTGCTAGCTACTGAATCACCAGCAGCATCCTTAACCAATTGATGTTTGACATAATTAACGACATGCCAACGCTCTTCGGGCGACAGGTCATTTGATCCGCCTTGTGGACCAGGTACACCGTAAGCCGGCATTACGAAACTGCCGAATGTGATGGTTCCCCAAATCCAACCTTCATCAAGACCTTGCACGTAGTCATCAACCAAGCTAATTGCGCCAA
The DNA here is from genome assembly GCA_945787715.1 of uncultured Ectothiorhodospiraceae bacterium. Taxonomy (GTDB): domain Bacteria; phylum Pseudomonadota; class Gammaproteobacteria; order S012-40; family S012-40; genus CALZJE01. Next base: position 1,349 of record CALZJE010000072.1, read on the forward strand.
TTTTATCCGTAACAGGCGAGTCAGCTTTACCCGTATTACCATGACAAGCACCACAAATAATTTTGAAAAGGTCTTTACCCTTATCTAAAGAGGCTTGAGTTGGCTCAATCGGATTTTTTAGACCTTTTGCTTCTTCGCGATTACTAACTTGTGTGGGATTGCCCATCACAGGTATCGATCGTTTAGGAAAGGCAGCTGGTGTTCCTTCCTGAGGCTTAATGCTTGGCTGATTCATCATGTCAGTAGACCAAGGCCAAGCGAATGCGACAGTAGGCACAAATGCCGCGGCTACTATAAGTTTTTTCGCTGTTGATTTCATTAGACCTTCTCTTCCCGTATCTCTAATGCTTTATTGTTTTTGAAAAAGTTTTTTACTGAATCCAATTCGCTTTCGTCAATCTCAACAACGATACCAATCTCATCAACAGTTAACTTTTCGCTATACAAAGTTCCTCGTTTTTGGCCTAAGCCCGATAGGAAAATAAAGCAGATAACGGTAGTCCAAACAGCAAAGAAGATAAGCATTTCATACATAAGTACAAAATTAGTCGGTAAAGGTACTACCGGCTTACCACCCTGTGGTTGAACCAAGAAACTTGCTTGTGCCGAAGATAGGAAAAAGAACCCAAATGTCACACCAAATATCGCACCCGCGAGAGTGAAATATGCGATATTTACCGGCCGCTTACCCAGTTTCGTATCAACTTCTGGATGCTCAATGGGCGACATCATATTGATGTCGTCCACTTCTACGCCAGAAACTTCTTTAGCTTTGATTTTGTCGACAACGTCAAACGCATCATCAAAATCTTTAAACATGGCTAATAAACGATGTCTACTCATTATGCTCCCTCCAGTCCAGGGGTTCCCGGTGCTCTTCCGCCCGATCCCTCTTCTGCTTTGCCAGCTGCTTTTGTTGCTGCATGCTTCTTAGCTAATTCTTCTTCGTGAATTTCATGTTTCAGATGAAAACAAAGCTCTTTCACTTCATACATCGAAACACACGGGAATAGTTTTACGAAGACTAAGAACAGCAAACCAAACCATCCAAAACTACCGAAGACTATGGCCCACTGTATGACAGATCCCCAAAGAACATCCCATTGATGAGGACTATGAGCTTGAGCTAGTGTCGGAGCAACAATCATCCACCGTTCTACATACATACCTAAGTTAAGAAGTATGGATATGACAAACATGGTTGGCATATGGCGCCGTAGTTTTTGGAAACAGAGTGTAAACGGCACGACCATTCCACAGAAGATCATGGTCCAGAATACTCCCGCATAAGGCCCAGTGGCTTTCGCGATTAGTACTTCTTTATCGTAAATGTTATGTCCGTACCAAGTTGCAGAGAACTCAATAAGGTTTAAGTAAGTCCAAACCATTGCAATAGCGAAAGTTAACTTAGTTGTTTTTTCCATGATATTTAATGTCATGTATTCTTCCATGCGGAAGAAGTAACGTAAGCAAACAAACAGAGTCATGATAGCCGCACAACCAGAGTACAACGCGCCCGCTACGAAGTAAGGAGGGAAAGTTGTTACGTGCCAGCCTGGCATAATAGACATAGCAAAGTCAGACGATACAATTGAGTGAACCGAAATCGCTAATGGGATTAAGAAACATGCTAATAACATGTATGTGCGACGGAAGTTACGCCATTGACGATCGTCACCTCTCCATCCTAGACAAAGAATGCCGTATAACTTTTTACGCCAACCTGTTGTGTGGTCACGTAGAATAGCCATATCGGGAATCATGCCGATAAACAGGAACAACGCAGATGATGATAAGTATGTACTGATCGCAAACGCATCCCAAACGAGAGGAGAACGAAAGTTAGGCCAGATGCCTCGGTCGGACACATATGGTAATACCCAGTACAAGTTCCAAACACGACCCAAGTGAATCATTGGGAAGAAACCTGCTGTCATTAACGAGAACGTTGTCATCGCTTCAGCAAAACGATAAATCGGTTTACGCCATTGGGCATGAATAATATGAAGAATCGCAGATAATAAGGTTCCCGCGTGACTCATACCGATCCAGAATACGAAAGTTGCGATATACATATCCCACATATGTGGATTATTCAATCCCGCAGCACCCAAACCCATTTTGTACTGATAAATTTCTGCAGCTATTGCACAGAGAAACATTGTTAAGCAGACGAATACTGTTATCCAGTATGCCTTACGCGGCGCTTGCATGGATGCAATAACATCTGCATTTATGCGCGACCACTCCAGCTTTTCGTCAATCACTTTATCTTCAATAACTTGACTCATGACTTTTCCTTTTAATTTTCAAATCACTAAAAGTTGCTAGTAATTTAAACCTCAGTGTCTCGCACTCTTTCCAAATACAATATGGAAGGATCAACGTTCAACTCATCGAAAATTCTATATCCACGAATTTCTTCGTTAGTCTTATCTTTCTTCTGAAGAAAAGGCCCGCGATGAACTTGATGTTTTTCCCAGAGCTTACTAACACGACTGTCTGGATCCATAGTGTCTCCAAAAACAATTGCGCCAGTTGGACAAGCTTGTGCACATGCGGTAACAACATCGCCATCGGCCATTACACGCTCTTCGCGCTGAGCTTTATCTTTCGCTGTGCGAATACGCTGGATACAGAAAGTACATTTTTCCATAACACCTTTATCACGCACACTCAGATCAGGGTTTAATTGCATATTTAAAGGCTCTGGCCATGAATCTTCATAGTAAGACCAGAAGTTAAAGTAACGAACACGGAATGGACAGTTATTTGAACAATATCGTGAACCGATACAACGGTTATAAACTTGCGCATTCAAACCATCTGGCGTGTGGTAAGTTGCAGCTACCGGGCAAACGGGCTCACAAGTCGCTGCGCCACAGTTCTGACATAGCATCGGTAAAAACTTAGCGCCTTCTTCCGCATAATCACCTTCGATATTATCCCAGTAGCGTTCAACACGCATCCAGTGCATTGCCTGGCCTTTCTCAAAACGCTCTTTACCAACAACCGCCAGGTTATTTTCTGCATAACATGCAGTAGAGCAAGAGTTACAACCAGTACAAATATCCAGATCGATTGTCATACCAAAACGATGATCATACTCATGATGACCACCATCTTCCGCATCGCGACGATAATATGAAAAGTTCTCTAATATATTTTTAAACGACATTTATCAGGCCTCCCCTTCAGTACGTCGCAATTGGTCAACAGAGATTGTTTTGACGAACTTACGTCCGACTTGAGTCTCACTGCCACCCAAATGTACGAGCTTTTCATGCTTATGAGCATTAGTAACCTTAACGCGTGTCGCATGAGTTGCCAATTCGCCTGTTCGTCTCTCCATTAAAGGATTAAGAATTTTCAGCGGATTAACACCACGGCCTTTTGCGTAACGTCCAAACTCATCATGACCTTGCCCCATTGGAACAGAGACTGCATCAGGGTGAATGCCTTTATGAATATATACTTGAGCTTCGATGCTTCCACTTGCCGATGTCACGCGAACGTAATCACCATTTTTAACACCGAGTTCAGAAGCTTTCTTAGGATGCAATTCCGCCCACGATCCCCAAACGACTTTTGCAATTTGATCGGGGAATTCTTGAAGCCAAGGAATATTTGCATGGCGACCATCCCACAAACCAAGACGTGCAGAAGGTACTAAATGCATTGGATAACCAGAGTTATCATGTTTAACCTTGAACTTCATGTCGACCAATTTAGGAGTAAGAGCATTAGCTGAGGCTTTTGCCTTAACAATACCTTTCTGCAAAACATTGCTCCAAATGTCTTTGCTAGCACCTTCAACACTACCGGTTACATCTGCTGGCATATTAGCAACGGCAGTTTGCAAGTAGCTATAGTAGTCAGGAAAATCACCGAAATTTTTATTTCGTAATTTCAGCATGCTCAGCATGATGTCACCAAAGCCACGCGTTTCTTTGTGGATAGGTTCCATCAGTGGTTGTTGCAAACTTAAAACTGACGAAGTGTCAGGCTGGTAGGCTGGTACGTGAGTACCCCAATCTTCCATGCCAGAATGAATTGGCAATACGAGATCAGCTTGCAGTGTTGTTTCATCAGGAAACATTGAAAATGCGACTTTAAAACCCACGCTAGATAAACCTTCAGAAACCTGAAGCACAGCTGGTGCTGTAAATGCTGGGTTTGTGTTGTATGTAAATAATACATCCAGCTTGTTATCTTTAAGTGCTTTAGCAAGTAACAATAAATCTTTGGTATTACCTTGCTTAGCGCGTAGCGCTTTTTCTGGAAACTTGGCAGAAGCTTCAATAGTTTTGCCAATGTTACCCATAATAAGGTTAAGCAACATAACAGAAGCAACTGCGTCGTAACCATTTTCATGATTTTCTGTAGAAGCTCCAGCAATAACCAAACTTGGTGCACGCTCTGTCAACATGCTTGCAATACGCTTGATCTTATTAACAGGTACACCTGTTACTTTTTCAACCGCAGTTAAAGTATATTGGTTAAGTGTTTTAGCAATGCTGCTAGGAACATCAACCGCATTCCATCCTCTCTCGATTATGAAATTCGCGATACCTAACGCAAGTGCTCCTTCAGTGCCTGGCTTAGCAGGAATCCAAAGGTCTGCATTGCCGCCTGTTAGTGTCATTTTTGGTTCAACTTGAATCAGAGAACCACGAGCACCTTTTCTAAATTTCGCGTACTCACCCATATTGTGTACAGGTGAAATCCACGTACCTAGAAAATCTGCACCAAAAGATAAAATAACACCAGCTTTATCATAGTTCAGCTTAGGCATTTCATCGCCAAGCATGTCACGGCAAACTGAGCTCCACACAGAAGTATTTATCACTTCGTGTACGTAATGGTTTTTAGAACCAACCTGAGCAAGTAATTCATCAATAATCACCGCTTGATGACCACTGACTGTACCGGTGATCATGCCTACTCGATCACCTTTTACACCTGAGTCAGGACCAATCTTGCTTGTTAGCGCAGACATCGCTTCATCCCAACTGACTGATTGCAATGTGCTGCCTTTGCGCATCATAGGAGATGTAATACGATCTGGATTGTAATGAGATTGGACAGTAGATTGACCCATCATGCAAGATTTACCATGATTTACTGGTGAATCAGGATTACCTTCTACTTTTAATACACGTCCTTCACGCACACGCCCATGTAAACCACAACCTGCTTCACATTGCGTACACGTTGACGCGTACCAAACACCAATCCCTGGAATAGCATATTCTTCAGGCATAAGGTAAGAAACAACTTCTTCTTTACCTTCTTCCAATGTCACAGTTGTTGGCAAGTCACAGCCTGTTAATGCTGTTCCTGCGCCCCCCCAACCGAGCATTTTTAAAAATTTTCTTCGATTAACTTTTACGCTCATAATCGTTTCCCGTTTTTCTGTTCAGCGTCAGCGACAACTTTACTTATGACAAGCCCAGCAATCACCAGGACCACCGTTCGCTTCATGACAGCGTTGACAAAAACCCATATTCAAAGGCTTTTTCTTCTCAGCGACGGTCATTCCACGCACTTCCCCATGACATAAGCCACACACCTGCTGCACGTCCTCTACAGGAAATTTCTCATCGAAAACGAATTTTCTGATGTGTTTTTCGTGTGTGAAATGCACGTAATCAGGAACATCATGCACCTTTAACCACTTAGGTGATTCCCCTTTTTCCCAGTATTCAGTCAGCTGCTGGATACGTGGCTTGTCTGTTGCAATAACTTTATGACAACCCATGCATTTACTGGTTGGCGGAATACCGGCAACTTTACTGCGGCGCGCATATGTATGACAGTACATGCAGTTTATTTTCATGTCATTGACATGACGGTCATGCGGAAACTCAATTGGTTGAGGAACTATTGGACTCTCATGCTCTCCAACTGGTGGAGTGATGTGAGCAGGCACAGGTAACTCAGCATAGCTTTTAGCAGGCAATATCGACACTACGAAAGCTAATACACTAAAAGATAGTAATTGTTTTATTGTCACTGTCTTCATCCTCATTCGCCCTCTTAAGCTACAGACGAGCTTTCGAAGTAATGTTCTTCTTTCAACTTGCATCTCCCACCCTCAAAGGTTTGTAAAACGATTGAATTAATTTTTAATCAAAAAACAAAACAATTAAAAATTAATAAACAAGCGACCAAAATAATTTGGTCGCTTTATTAAAAACAACAATTGAAATCACTCAAAAAATCGAGCAATTAGAAGGTCAACTAAACGAACAAAAAATATTCATTTTTTGAACAAGCGAGCCTCCCCTCTCCCTGTTGAGTTTTCAAACTATGCTACATTTTGAATTAAAAAATTAATATTAAATGTTACACAGACTTGATGTGTGGAGTGATGCTATTCCATGTCCCGTGGAATTGTCAACGAAAACTGTCAATTATTTCCAACCACTATTCACAAGGTTATTGCTAATTTTTTTCATGTATTTCAGACACAGATTTAAATTCGTTTAGCTATTAATCAATCATTCGATATATTTTTCTAACGATTAAGCAATAGCGCAATATCTTGTTTAAAAAAAAAGCATTTCTAAAAATAAATTTTTTCCATACTGAAGTTTCCAATGTAGTAGATTACACTGGATTTTCAATCTCAATATATTCACTTTCCAATTTGAATTTTTCGGAAATTACTTTGGCAAGCGCTTGCACACCAAAACGCTCGGTCGCATGGTGACCAGCCGAATAAAAATCTACACCCGACTCTACCGCTAAATGATAAGATTGCTCGGACACTTCACCGGTTACAAAAGCATCGACTCCCTGTTCAATCGCTGATTCGAAATAATTTTGTGCACCACCAGTGCAAATACCGACTTTAACGATACACTTGGAATTATTTTTCCGAAGATGTAGCGGCGTTCTTGCGAGTTTTTGCTGTATTAAACTCGTAAACTGCTCTGACGATGTTGGTGCATCCAAGGAGCCAAATAAACAAATTTCAGGCTTTGTCGCACCAAACCAGTGCTCAATATTCACACCTAATAATTTTGCCAGCTGGGCATTATTTCCTAATTCTCGATGCCCATCCAAGGGTAAGTGATATCCAAGCAGATTAATTTCCGCATCCAGTATTGCTTTTATGCGGCGTTTTTTAAGCCCGACAATGGGTAATGACTCGCCACGCCAAAAAAAGCCGTGGTGTACTAAAATCAAGTCAGCTTTCTGTGCAATTGCAGAATCAATCAAGGCCTGAGAAGCTGTAACGCCACAAACTATTTTTTTTATCTCACTCCTGCCCTCTATTTGTAATCCATTGGGACAATAATCATTGTAGTTGTCCACTTCCAACAATTCGTCAGCAAACGATAGTATTTCATTCATCATTGCCATTTCATATTTCCTTTTTGCGTCACCTAGGTTTTGAGGTAGTATTAAACTAACTTTTTAGAAAGAGCTAATTAAAATATAAAGTTTAATTGAGCACGCACCAACAGCCACTTTATGGCACAAAATTGAGCGCCTCCTTTGGGAACTGAATTGTGTCTATGAATAGACTTACCACAACCGTTTCAGGACGATTTTATAGAAAGCCTAATGGACACAGTTAAAACACTTATTAAATATACACTAATCGGAATTGCCTCTGCTGTTATCGTTCTTTTTTTCGCAAGAACAGATTTTGGTACAGGTGATGTCACATTTAACGAAGTGTCAGTTGATGATGCCAAATCACTGGCGGAACTGAGCAGAGAAGCTCAACAAGGAGTTTCCTCATATTCGATAGCGGTTAAAAAAGCATCCCCTGCTGTCGTCAATATATACACAGCAAAGCTGGTCGCGCAAAAACAGCCACGCTTATTTAATGACCCGCTTTTCCGACATTTTTTTGACGAAGGTCTGCAAGGCATTCCCAAGAAGAGATTAGAAACCAGTCTTGGCTCGGGCGTAATCATCAGCGAAGAAGGCTATATACTCACGAATAATCACGTAGTAGAAGGTGCTGATGAAATTGAAGTCGCGTTAAGAGATGGTCGTAACGCAAAAGCAACTGTTGTTGGCACTGATCCAGAATCTGATTTGGCTGTTTTAAAAATTACCGGCGAAAAAGTACCCCCCATCACACTAGGGCAATCTGAATCTGTTGAAGTCGGCGATGTGGTATTAGCCATCGGAAATCCCTTTGGCGTTGGCCAAACAGTAACTATGGGAATTGTTAGCGCAACAGACAGAGACCATTTAGGATTAAGTACCTTTGAAAATTTCATCCAAACCGATGCTGCAATCAATCCAGGTAACTCTGGCGGCGCGCTCATTAATACATACGGCCACCTCGTGGGCATAAACACAGCTATTTTCTCAAAAAGCGGAGGTTCACAAGGAATTGGTTTTGCGATTCCGATCAACAATGCTAAAGAAATCACCGAACAGATTATTATGTATGGCCATGTCATCCGCGGATGGATAGGCATTGAGATTCAAAACATCAGTGCAGAGTTGGCAGAATCCTTCAATCTTAAAGACACAAAAGGCGTTATTATCGCCGGCGTATTAAATGAAGGACCAGCCGCCACTGCCGGTTTGCGCCCTGGAGATATACTCATTCAAGTTGAAGGGGTAGACGTATTGGATGGAAAACATGCGATCAATCTAATTTCGCGCGCCAAGCCTGGAGACAAGTTAAAACTAGAAGCTTTAAGAAACGGTGAGAATATTAAACTTACGGTTATAACAAGCCAGAGGCCCATTATTAAATCTCAAAACAAATAGATTTCAGGGAATGAATCACTCATCTAATTTGTAAAATATCTGTAGAGTTTTCCTCTACAGAAAAAGCATTTAATCTTGGATTATCCAAGTAAAATTCAAATTACTAAATTAACGTGCATTACTTATCTTTTTCGTCTAATGATGCCTCATTAGCCTGAGCTCTCATGAACTCTTCATCTAGCTCGTCTCTCTCTTGCACTGCTGAATTTTCATCCCTGGAGGGTTGAGCTGATTCTTCAGGGTCGGGTTTATGGAGTTCTTCATCCAATTCTTCGCCGCGCTCTTCTGTTTTTACAAACTTTCGGGAAAAGAACAGCCCAACCTCAAACAAAAGAATCATCGGCAAAGCAAGCAGCGTTTGAGAAATTGCATCAGGTGGTGTTAAAAGCATTGCAAAAACGAAAACACCAACAATCACATAAGGACGTTTATCTTTTAAGCTTTCAGGCGTTACTATCCCTGCCCAGACAAGGACAATCACTGCAATTGGAATTTCGAAAGCTAGGCCAAAGGCAAAAAACATTTTCAGTACGAAATCGAGATAATTACTAATATCTGTCATTATTGCGACACCTTCTGGCGCCACACTGGTAAAAAAACCAAATACCAACGGAAATACAACAAAGTAAGCGAACACACCGCCCAAATAGAAAAGAAATGTACTCGATGCAAGAAGAGGAAATATCATTTTCTTTTCCTGCTTATACAGACCAGGGGCAATGAAACACCAAAACTGGTAAAGCAGCATGGGCATTGCTAAAAAAATAGACAATACCAATGTTAATTTGAAGGGCGTAAAGAATGGCGAAGCAACTTCTGTGGCAATCATCGAAGCACCTTCAGGCAGATGTGCTGTTAAAGGCGCTGCAAGATATTCATACAGATCATTGGCAAAATAGATCATTGATAGAAAGAGCACCAGCACAGTCGCAACCACTCTAAGCAACCGGTCCCGCAACTCTATAAGGTGTGAAACTAGTGGTAGTTCAGACGAATCCGTACCTGGTCTTTTTCTATTTATCATTCTGAAGGATCGTTGTTTGACGCTGCTTTTTTCTCAGCCCTAATAACTGCCGTTTCAATGGGTCGTGGGGTATCAGGGGTACTCACAGATTTAGTAGTAGTGTCAGATTCGCCATTGTTGTTAGTAGATTTGGGTTTTACTGCAGGCCCTGTAGCATCAACATTTAAGTTTCGATTGAGGATATCTTTTTGATCATCTAATAAATTCTGCAGCTGATCAGCTTTATCAACTTCAGTTTTAATCTCAGATTTAACATTTGCAACAATTCTACGAAACTGCCCTAGCCAATAACCTGCTTTTTTGATCATTCCAGGAAACCGCTCTGGACCAACAACCACAAGTGCCACTACTGCAACGACTAATATTTCCCAAAACCCGATATCAAACATATGTAATTATTCTTAATAATTGAACAGATTAAGGGAGCAATTAGCTGTCTTTTTTCACATCTTGGTTTTTAGTCACTTCAACATCGATAACTGAGCTATCCATTTTGTTATCCAAGCGTTGCTCTTCGACTTTCTTTTCAGGCTCTTTTTCACCCTCATCAACAGCATTCTTGAAACCTTTTACTGCAGATCCAAGGTCACTACCCATTGATTTAAATTTTTTAGTGCCAAAAATCAATAATACAATTGCCAAAACAATTAATAATTGCCAAATACTAATTCCGCCCATATGCCTCTCCTAAGAATAATTTTTCCACAATAAACGTCAGTCTACTGGGTTGAAGTGTGTCTTCACGATAACCAAGTATTATATGTAAAATAAGTGGTCAAGCGTAGCTTTTTAGTCAGAATATAAACATCACGAGAACAATCCGAAATGATTACTAATTAGTCTATTTATTGTTCAATTTAATTTTCAACGTGGTGCGGACTAGAAAACAACGACTTATTTAGGCCGGGAGTTTTTTTCCTCAATCCCTGACAATCCAAATCGACGCTCGAGTTCCTGTAGTACATCATTAGGCTCAATGCCCTGTTCAACAAGCATAATCATAGTATGAAACCAAAGATCCGCAGTTTCATAGATAATTTCTTCTCGCTTGCCATCTTTCGCCGCAATAATTGTCTCTGCCGACTCTTCACCAACTTTTTTCAGAATGCTATTCAATCCCTTGCTATACAAGCTTGCAACATAGGAACTTGATGGATCCGAATCTTTTCGTTCTTTTAATACGTCGGTGAGTTTTTGAATTATATCGGTCATTTATTTCTTGTATATCTCGTCTGGACTCTTAATAACATCTTCGACTGTCTTCCAAGCGCCTTCTTCATATTTTTTGTAAAAGCAACTTTCTCGGCCAGTATGACAAGCAATACCGCCAATTTGTTCTATTTTAAGAATCAATACATCATTATCACAATCAAGACGAATCTCTTTTATTTTTTGAACATAGCCCGACTCTTCGCCTTTCGGCCACAATTTTTTGCGTGATCGTGACCAATAAACGGCAGAGCCAGTATCAACTGTTTGTTGCAATGAATCACGATTCATCCAGGCAAACATTAAAACCTTTCCCGACTCAGCATCCTGAGCAATGGCAGGAACCAGGCCTTTTTCATCCCATTTGATTTCGTCAAGCCAGTTAACAATAGGAGTTGTCATAACCTAACTTCTACACCGGCATCTTGCATAACTTTTTTTGCTTCCTCAACGGTGTATTCGCCAAAATGAAAAATACTGGCTGCCAACACAGCATCAGCCTTACCTTCTACAACGCCGTCAACTAAATGTTGCAGTTCACCAACCCCGCCTGATGCAATAACGGGAACATTTACCGCATCACTAATTGCTCGTGTTAATTCCAAATCAAAACCAATTTTTGTTCCATCACGATCCATACTGGTCAGAAGAATCTCTCCAGCACCGTAGTCTGTCATTTTTTTAGCCCATTCGATTGCGTCAATCCCAGTGGGCTTACGACCACCATGAGTAAAAATTTCCCATCGGTTCGGCTCACCTTCCTGGCTCACTTTTTTTGCATCTAGGGCAACAACTATGCATTGAGAACCATATTTTTCAGCCGCTTCTTTAACAAACTCAGGATTAAAAACTGCAGCAGTGTTAATTCCAACTTTATCTGCGCCAGCATTTAACATGCGGCGAATGTCTTCAATAGTTCGTATACCACCACCAACTGTAAGCGGTATAAAAACCTGACTGGCTACCTGCTCAACAACATGAACCATTGTCTCTCGATCATCAGAACTTGCTGTAATATCAAGAAACGTTATTTCGTCAGCACCTTGCTCATCATAGCGTTTGGCGACTTCCACAGGATCACCTGCATCTCGAATATCAACAAATTGAACACCTTTTACTACGCGCCCATTGTCGACATCTAAACAGGGAATGATTCGTTTTGCTAAACCCACGACTTTTCCACTTCTCTATGTTTAAACCTAGAAAAATCAGTTGATCCACGAGTTAGAGCACAATCACTTGATTTGCCTGGCTATATGAAAAATACTTGAATCACCAACCAGGTGATCGCAAATATTTTCATTACGCCAATCAAACCAATTGCTAGCACTCTAATCTCGCGTCCAACTGATCTTTCTAGGTTAATGCGTTAGCTAATGCGTATTTTTGCGCTTCTTGAAAATCCAATGAACCTTCATAAATTGCGCGGCCAGTAATGGCTCCCATGATTCCTTCATCCTGCACAGCGCACAATGCTTTGATATCATCCATATTAGTAATGCCGCCAGAAGCGATTACTGGAATACGAATAGATTGCGCTAATTTCACCGTTGCTTCAACGTTGACACCACTTAACATTCCATCACGACCAATATCAGTATAGATAATAGATTCGACGCCCATATTTTCAAAGCGCTGTGCCATATCGATCACGTCATGATGCGATAGCTTTGACCAGCCGTCGACAGCTACTTTTCCATCTTTCGCATCAAGCCCCACAATAATATGACCGGGAAACTCTACACAAAGGTCTTCCACAAAGTGTGGTGATGTAATCGCTTTAGTGCCGATGATAACGTATCTAACACCTGCTTCCAGATAGGCCTGCACCGTATCTTCGTCACGAATTCCACCACCAACTTGGACATCTAGATCAGGATAGCGACTGGTAATCTGTTTAATCACTTTCGCGTTCATTGGTTTACCGGCAAACGCACCATCTAGATCGACGAGATGTAAACGCTGAGCGCCTATATCAACCCAGCGTGCTGCAGCATCAGCAGGGTCATCATCATATATAGTTGCATCGTCCATTTCACCTTGACGCAAACGGACACACTTTCCTTCTTTTAAATCAATGGCTGGTATAACTAACATGCTAAATCCTCAGAACGCTCCATTCCAATGGGCAAAATTTGACAATAACTGCAAGCCAGCTTTATGGCTTTTTTCCGGGTGAAACTGAACTGCAAAAATATTATCTTTTGCAATCGATGCGGTAAACTGCACGCCATAATCCGTCGCACCAGCAATAACATCACTATCTAACGCATCAACATAATAACTGTGAACAAAATAAAAACGACTTCGATCAGGTATATTAGCCCAAAGTGGATGATCCAACTTCTGCTCAACCTGATTCCATCCCATATGCGGTACTTTTAGTTTTTCGTCATGTACTTCGTCACGCATAGAATCGCTAAATAACTTCACTTCGCCGCGAAACATTCCCAGGCAGTCGATGCCGTTGTTCTCTTCGCTTCGCTCCATTAATGCTTGCATACCTACACATATTGCGAGAAAAGGTTTTTGTTTAGAGACTTGGCCAATCACTTCAACCAATTCAGTTTCATGCAACCCTGACATGCAGTCTCGAATAGCACCAACACCAGGGAACACTACACGATCGGCAGCTAAGATTTCATCGGGATGATTAGTAATAAATACTTTAGTATCCTCAACTGCTCGGGCGACAGCTTTCGCGGCCGAATGGAGATTCCCCATTCCATAATCAATAATCGCGATAGAACTCATGACGACTACAATGAACCTTTTGTTGAGGGAATGATATCAGCCATTCTTTCGTCTCGTGCAATGGCCATTCTCAGCGCTCTACCAAATGCTTTAAAAACCGTCTCAGCAATGTGATGTGCATTGCGACCACGAAGATTATCAATGTGCAATGTTACATTTGCATGATTAATGAAGCCTTGGAAAAACTCATAAAATAGCTCAGTATCGAATGAGCCTATATTGCCACGCGTATATTTCACGTTATGCTCCAGACCTGGGCGACCGGAAAAATCGATAACAACACGAGAAAGCGCTTCATCCAGCGGCACATAAGCGTGGCCATATCGATAAATACCTTTTTTATCACCCAAAGCTTTGCTAAATGCTTGCCCTAAGGTGATACCGATATCTTCAACCGTGTGGTGAGAATCAATATGTAAGTCTCCTTTGGCCTCTATCGTCATGTCGATTAATCCGTGGCGAGCAATTTGATCGAGCATGTGCTCTAGAAATGGTACGCCTGTATTAAAACTGGATTTCCCGGCTCCATCTAAATTAATCTCAACTGAAATTTGGGTTTCTAACGTATCTCGCGATACTTTTGCTTGTCGCGCCGACATTTATAAGCTCTCCTGCAACGCTTTAATAAAAGCATCATTTTCATATTCGGCACCAACAGTTACTCGTAAACAATCTGTTAGCGAGCCACCATTAGAGCTTAGATTTCTAATCAACACACCATTTTCCTGGAGTGATTGATAAACTTTTGCCGCATCTTTTACTTTAAATAAAATAAAGTTTGCTTTACTGGGGTAACACTGAATCTCATCGATTTTACTCATTTTTTCAAAGAGTGCTTCTCTATCCCGACATATTTGTTCAGTTTGCAGATCAAGCATATCAACATGCTCTAACGCAAAATCGGCACTGACTTGTGTTAGCGTATTAATATTAAATGGCATACGAACTTTGTTAAATTGATTAATCCATTCTGGATCACCCATCATGTAGCCCAGCCTTAAACCAGCGAGCCCCATTTTTGATACTGTACGCATTACCATCATATTGTTGTAGCGATCGAGGTACTTTGCAAAGCTATTACCAGCGAATGCGTAATAAGCTTCATCAATCACCACTAAACCGGGGCTCGCTTCGATCACTTGACAGATATCCTCTTCATCAAAAAGATTACCTGTTGGATTATTAGGATACGCCAAATAAACAACCGCTGGTTGAATCTCTTCAATGCGAGAAAGCAAGGCCTCTATAGGCAGAGAAAAATCGTCATTGAGATCGACACTGTGAAATGCCATTCCGGTAAACTTTGCTAACATTTTATACATGACAAATGAAGGATTAACTGAAAGCACAGCGCTGCCTGGCTTTGCCAAGCTCATGCAAATCATTTGAATAAGCTCATCTGAGCCATTACCTAAAATCAATCCTGCTCTTTCCGGTATCTTCATGACTTCACGAAGTCTGGCTTGCAGTGCTTTTGCTTCTGGATCAGGATAACGATTTAACTGCACATCACGAATCTTCTCGAGCCACTCTTCAATAATAGACTCTTCCCATCCGTAAGGATTTTCCATATTATCCAGCTTTATCAGGTTATTGGCATTTGGTACGTGATAAGCATTCAACTCAAGCACTTCTTCACGAATAAACTGTGTGATTTTATTATTGATCATGCTAGCTTTTTATTCGGTATTCCGCAGATCGAGCGTGCGCTGTCAAACCTTCACCACGAGCAAACTTCGAAGCAATTTTACCTAATTCATTCGCACCTTCGGCAGAACACATAATCAAGCTACTACGCTTTTGAAAATCATAAACACCCAATGGTGAACTGAATCGGGCTGTACGCGATGTTGGTAATACATGATTTGGACCTGCACAATAATCACCAACCGCTTCAGCGGTGTAACGACCCATAAAAATCGCACCTGCATTTCGAATTTTTTTCACATACTCCAACGGATCATCAACTGAAAGCTCTAAATGTTCAGGCGCAATAAAATTAACTACCTCGGCAGCTTCTTCCAAATCTTTCACGTGCAACAAAGCACCACGGGCTGTTAAAGATGCTTTGATGATTGCAGAGCGCTCCATGGTCGGCGCAAGTTTATTGATGCTTTCCAACACAGCATCTAGAAAGTCTTTATCTGGTGTTACCAATATAGACTGTGCATCTTCATCATGCTCAGCTTGTGAGAAAAGATCCATTGCAATCCAATCGGGATTGGTTTTACCATCGCAAACTACCAAAATTTCTGATGGCCCTGCAATCATGTCGATCCCAACAGTTCCGTAGACCATACGTTTCGCGGTAGCGACGTAGATATTTCCAGGCCCAACAATTTTGTCAACGGAAGGTACTGTTTCTGTCCCGTAAGCTAATGCAGCAATAGCTTGCGCCCCACCAATCGCAAATACACGATCAACCCCAGCAATAACAGCCGAAGCTAACACTAAATCATTCAATTCACCATCTGGTGTTGGCACTACCATGATCAACTCTTCAACACCCGCTACTTTTGCAGGAATTGCATTCATCAATACTGATGATGGATATGCAGCCTTTCCACCAGGGACATACAATCCTGCTTTATCTACAGGTGTAACCTGCTGACCGAGCATTGTTCCATCAGCTTCGGTATAGCTCCATGATTCCTGTTTTTGATGCTCGTGGTAAGAGCGAATTCTCTCTGATGCTTTCTCTAATAGTTCTTGAGTTTCTGAATCTAATGCATCAAGGCTTTGCTGAAGGCGCTCTTTTGAAATTTCAAGCTCTGATGAACTTTTGACATTCATACGATCAAAACGATTGGTGTACTCAATTACCGCCGCATCACCACGTGAACGTACTTGCCCCAAAATATCTTTTACCGTATCAAAGACAGCATCGTTCGATACCGATTCCCAGGCAATTAACGCCTCTAGTTCTTTCCAAAAATCGCTGGACGCTGATGAAAGTTTTTTCAATTCAATCATGTTTAATCCCGACTATTAAGTTCTACCGCTTCACTCATTTGCTGAATAAATGCTTTAATCGTTTCTGATTTAGTTTTTAAGGATGCTTTATTCACGATCAAACGCGAGCTGATATCAGCGATATGTTCAAGTGGTTCTAGTCCGTTTGCGCGTAATGTATTACCGGTGTCCACCAAATCAACAATAGCATCTGCCAGTCCAACAATGGGGGCTAATTCCATTGAGCCATAGAGTTTTATAATCTCTACCTGTTCGCCTTTTTGTGCGTAGTAACGTTTTGCTGACTTCACAAATTTAGTCGCAATTCTTAAACGAGATGTGCTTTTTAACACACCAGGCTTTCCAGCTACCATCAATTTGCAGCAAGCAATATTTAAATCTAATGGCTCATAAACACCTTCGCCGCCGTGCTCCATCAATACATCTTTACCTGATATACCTAGATCAGCTGCACCGTACTCAACATAAGTTGGCACATCTGAAGCTCTGACAATCACTAATTTTATATGATCATGATTGGTATCAAGGATTAATTTTCGACTGGTTTCAGGATCGTCAATCGGAGTAATCCCTGCGTGATTCAATAGAGGCAGGGTGTCTTTGAAAATACGCCCTTTTGAAAGCGCGATTGTTAATTGTTTTTTCATTATCTTCTTTCGATTTTACCCGTCTGTTTCATGAGTTTGCGAGTTTATACCCATAGGGCATTCGGTCGCGTAGCAATTTGATGTTACAAATGATTTTCTGATTGATGCCTACACGGATGCAGGCAATTAGAGCAATGAAGGAGCAATTACCGAACACCGGACTGGTGCGTCCTATCGAAGGAAGAAAATTATTTGTAGAATCAAAGAGCAAGTGAGAAGACGTACACTTATGAATCATGTTGTTCATGACGGTATACGTCGTATTTTAGCGCCTAACATTGCAAGCTTTTCTTCGATCCGCTCATAACCACGGTCAATATGGTAAATTCTCTCTATTACCGTATCACCTTCGGCAACCAAACCCGCAAGCACTAAACTTGCTGAAGCTCTAAGGTCTGTTGCCATAACAGGAGCCCCGGTTAATTTTTCAACACCGGCACAGATTGCTGAATTTCCCTCTAATTTGATATTCGCTCCCATGCGCTGTAACTCTTGCACGTGCATAAAACGATTTTCAAAAACTGTTTCTGTTATTACGCCAACTCCCGATGCCACACTATTCATCGCAGTGAACTGTGCTTGCATATCTGTTGGGAACGCAGGATAAGGCGCGGTATGAATATCAACGGCTTTAGGTCGCTCACCTTCCATATCAAGTTCGATCCAATCATGGCCTATCTCAATTTTAGCGCCAGCTTCTCTGAGCTTGGCTATCACACCCTCTATAAGTATAGGTTGTGTATTCCTCAGCATTACCCTTCCGCCGGAAATTGCAGCACCAACCAAATACGTTCCAGTCTCTATTCTATCAGGTAATACGCTATGCTCTGCTCCCGATAGCTTTTCCACGCCGTCAATAACAATGGTTTCTGTGCCAGCGCCTTGAATTTTCGCCCCCATTTTAATGAGGCAATTCGCCAGGTCTACTACTTCCGGCTCGCGAGCAGCATTTTCAAGGATGGTTTGCCCTTCTGCCAAAGTGGCAGCCATCATTAGGTTTTCTGTACCAGTAACCGTAACAACATCCAAGTAAATAGTAGCGCCTTTTAAACGCCTCGCTTTCGCCCGAATGTAACCACCTTCGACTGTAATTTCTGCACCTAAGGCTTCAAGCCCTTTGATATGCAAATTAACGGGTCTTGATCCAATAGCACAACCACCAGGCAAAGATACTATTGCCTCTCCAAATCGAGCAATAAGCGGCCCAAGAACTAGTATGGAGGCACGCATAGTTTTAACCAACTCATAAGGCGCTTCATAACTGCTCAAGGTACTGGCATCAACTTCGATGTTCATATCTTCATCGACCATGAGCTGGACACCCATACGCCCCAACAACTCCATAGTTGTTGTAACATCCTGCAAATGCGGGACATTTTTAATTAACATTGGAGAATCAGCAAGCAACGTTGCAGAAAGAATTGGCAGCGCAGCATTTTTAGCACCGGAGATCTTGATTTCCCCATTCAACTGGGCGCCGCCAGTTATTATTAGTTTATCCATTTAATATGCTTTTTATAATCAAAAGAAAATCTCGAAGTAACTCGCGCAACCGCTCATTATTTAATGCGACATTATATTATTGGGAAGCAGCTTCCCATTGAGCAACGGTATACGATTTGATAGATAAGGCGTGAATAGTTCCATTTGTGATGTTATCACCCAATGTTGCATATACCATTTTTTGCTGTTGCAACATACTTTTACCTTCAAACTCATCACTAACAACGATAACACTGGCACTACAGCCATCACCATTAACAGTTACTTGAGCGCCAGGCAATCCTTTTTCGATTAGGGCTTTGATATTTATTTCAGACATGATTGGGTTGTTCGCTAAAAAATGAACATTATAGCTTGATTGTCGAATGCATTAAACCTGGAATACACAGTTGAATAAAAGACGTAATTAGAAATAATTTGGGAGCTCAATATCTATACCTAAGCTTGAATATTTCATGCGTTCTCCTATCCGCCTCAAACAATAGGAAGAATTTCATCCAGATTTGACACCTTCGCTAACGCAAATAATTTTTCTGGGATCGCTTCGAATTTGAGATTAATTTGCTTTTCTTTAGCCTCTCGCAACCAATGAACCATTAACGCAAGGCCCGAACTATCTGAGCGAGTTAC
>CALZJE010000073.1 GCA_945787715.1 uncultured Ectothiorhodospiraceae bacterium
GCTAACGGTTGTACTGTTCGATTGAATAAAGAACCGGTTATTGAATATTTACAATCGAACATTACACTATTGAAATGGATGATTGCGAACGATTACGAAAGTAAGCGCACATTACAACGTCGCATTGAAGCAATGCAAACCTGGCTGGAAAGTCCAGATTTATTAGAACCGGATGCAGATGCTGAATATGCTGCGGTCATAGAAATCGATTTAAACAATATAAAAGAACCCATTCTTTGTTGTCCGAATGATCCCGATGATGTGAAGCTTCTTTCAGATGTTGCAAACACTTCAATAGACGAAGTGTTCATTGGTTCCTGCATGACTAACATCGGCCATTTCCGTGCTGCTGCTAAGATGCTGGAGGATCAGAGTAATGTTCCTACACGGCTGTGGATCTCTCCGCCCACCAAAATGGATATGCATGTTTTGACAGAAGAAGGTCATTATGCAACCTTTGGAAAAGCCGGGGCGAGAATGGAAATGCCGGGTTGTTCTTTGTGTATGGGAAATCAAGCCCGAGTTAAAGACAATGCAACTGTTGTTTCTACATCCACACGTAACTTTCCCAACCGATTAGGTAAGGGCGCAAATGTATATTTGTCATCCGCCGAGTTGGCTGCCGTTACTTCGTTGTTAGGACATATCCCAACTCAAGACGAATATATGGCATTTTCGAATAAAATTACACCAATGTCCGAGAATATTTATCGGTACATGAATTTCCATGAAATTGAAGAGTATAAGTCAATCGCTGACAAAGTGATTCCAATTTCGGAAGTTCATTAGCCAGAATTATAAAAAAAGGCAAACCACGGTTTGCCTTTTTTTATTCCCGTTATTTTGTATCATTTTCTCAGGTTTTAATTTTGCACCTTAGAAAATAATAAAAAATGATCAAAAAATCCGTTAAATTGCTTTTCTTGAGTCCTGTGCCCTGATATGTTTGTCGTACAGAATTAAAACTTCTAGTTTTTATATTGGTGAATGAATAATATATAAGGCAATAATTCCAAAAGGTATATTGCTGTTGTCAGGAATGCTTTGAAAAACAAGCCCTTACCTTAGTTTTCACTAATCATGTAACAGAACTAGGATATTATTATAGGTTAACAAATATGGCATCGACACCTGCCAAATGGAGAAATTGGTATATGAGTCACTTAATTAAGCTACTCGTTATTACATTATTTGTGTTTGCTTTAATACCAATCACTGCTTATTCAAATACTTTTGTTCCCAATTCTTTCAACGACAATGTTGACAGTAACCCTGGCGATGGACTTTGCCTAACGTCCACAAACGTATGTACTCTGCGAGCAGCCATTCAAGAAAGTAATGCATTATCGGGATCTCATACAGTGTTGTTAGCGGCTGGGACATATGTTCTCAGTGTTGCTGGTAGAAATGAAGAAGATTCCTTAACTGGGGATTTGGATATCACCGCAAATATTTCTATCGAAGGAAAAGGCGCAGCCAATACTACTATTAATGGCTCTCAAATTGATCGAGTCCTCGATGTTAAAAAATCAACGGTCAATTTGAAAAATTTAGCCATAACCGGTGGTGCCGTAAAAATATTAGATGTAAATGGATCTTTGTTACCCGGCGGTTTAGGCGGCGGCATTTTACTCTTTGAAAGTACACTCAACATAGATAATGTCTGGGTGTACGGTAATAATGCATCGGGAATGGGAGGTGGAATATTCTCCCTTCTATCAAGCTTAAATGCGCAGCATAGTATGCTTTATAGCAACAATAGTAGTGCTGGTGCGGGAATGGCTGTAATAAACGGCAATACTGTTTTAAATGAGTCATTCATTTTGAGCCACCCAAGTTCTATTTCAACGCCTTCAACATTTATTAATCCAGGCGGTACATTTCTCGGTGGTGGTATTTACAATTTTGGAAACTTGACAATCACAAAATCTGTTTTATATCAAAACACTGCTGAATCGGATGGTGGAGCTATTTACCATGGCTTAGGCAAATTATTGATTAGTAATTCTACTATTGCTAACAATGTCGCAAAAAGAAATGGCGGAGGAATTTACTATCGAATGGGAGAAATAGGAAAGTCTGGTCTAACTGATAATACCCCATCCTTGGTTAATGTTTCTATTGTAAACAACATAGCGCTCCACCTTGATAACTCAGCAGACCCATTACCCGGTTTTGTACCAGATTTCACACAATTTCCAACATTTAATAATAATGGTTTCAATCCAAATATAGATTTTAACATTCCTGAAGGTGATCACGAAGGCGGTATTGGAGGTGGAGGTATATTTGTTGCCGGACAATATGGGCAAGGCCAACAAAAAGTTTCTTTAACAGTAGCTAATTCAATTATAGCCAATAACTACGGTGATCTTACAGATAACCCCGCACTTGATGATTGTAAAAGTACCGCAGATGGAGAAGTGTTATCTTTTGGCAATAATGTGGATAGCGACCCCTCTTTAGGTTGCAATTTCACGCATGTAAACGATCTGACAACTGGAATAGATCTAAAACTGATAGCATTTGATATTTTTGATATTGTTAATCCCACCGTTATTCCGAATTTAACTCAAAGCCAATTCAATAAGCTCATTCCGAATACACAGCTTTTCGAAGCAGATAGCCCATTAAGAGACGCGGCTAATGATGCTTATTGTCCAGGTGACGATCAACGAGGGAGAACTAGGCCGGTAATCGGTTGTGACATTGGTGCGTATGAATTCTTGCCGCCAGTTGCGAGCCCAATGCAGTTTGTAGCAAAACCGAATGTCGCTGTTGACTCAGCATTTATGATATCGGATCCCGCGGGTAAGGCTGTTATATTTGAAGTCGTTTCGCAACCTTCACAAGGGTCTATTGTACAACCGGGTGGTTCTTCAGTATCTAATTGGACGTATACGGCCAATACAAGTGCCAATGGTAACGATCAATTTACCTTTAAAGCGTGTTTTTCAACCGGTGAATGTTCTAATACAGCTACAATAGGTTTTAAGATAATTACAGAGCCTGCTGTTACTGATACTGTTTCAATCGATATTGTTTCTGAAATTGGTGGTAACGCGAGTGAAATTGATATTGTTAATGAAGCTGAATTAATGGAAGGATTGGAAGATACTGATTATACATTTCCCGTTGGAGCAATCTTCTTCAGTGTTGAAAATATTCCCGTAAGCTCCCCGGATTTTCTGGTCGTTGAGTTGCAACTGCCTTTAGGAACAGAGATTCCAGTAGATGCTGTTGTTAGAAAGCTAGACAACACGGGTGTATGGCGAACGCTAGCAAACACTTCAAGCACCACTGAATCAACGGGTGTGATTGATTCTATCAGCAAAACTATCACGTTAACATTGTTGGATAATGACATATTTGATTCCAATCCAGCATCTGGAATCATTAGAGATCCTGTTGCGCTTGCTATACCTGATAAACCACAACTTAGTGCAAATGAAGCGACTAATGATAGTTCATCGATTGAAGAGAAAGATGATACTACAAGTGGTTCACTCAATATCTTATCGATACTGTTTTTGATGTTAATTGCTTCAATTCGAGCACTGAGAAGTACAGTTCGTTATGTATAAATAAATTTACCTGAGAGCCATTGGGATGTGGGATTGTATTCATGAAAATACAAATCTAAACAATGGCTCATCGTCAGTTTAACCTAGAAAGATCAATTCGACACGAGATTAACATACACCAACAGTAGGCGCTTTAGGCGATGCAGGAGCAATTGTCGGATGGTAAAAGTTGCGTTAACCAAAAGAAGAGCTAGAAAGAAATTGATGGGGAGAGTCATTCCACAACAATTTTCAATCAGGAAATAAAAATTTTAATTGTTAGTTTCTGGTGCTTGGCTTAGTGATAATATGTACTCGACAACCTCCGCAATATCTTCATCAGCCATTTTTCCTGCAAAACCAGGCATTGTTTCTCCTCCTGTCTCATGATTCCATGTCCCTTTACCCCCAGCTTTAATTTTATCAATTAATATTTTCCTAGCATTAGGATTATCTACGTAGAATTGAGATACTTTTTTCCAAGCTGGACCTACAATTAAATTAGAAACTGCGTGGCAACCCATACATCCATTATTAGCGGCAATAGAACGTGCTTTAGTAGCAACTTTATTGCTTGATAATGACTGCATACTTTCGTTGATGTCACAGCTTGCAATCATAAACAAAATAACGGGAGCTGATATTAGTTTAGTGAATTTCATTTTGAACTTACCTTAAATCAATAAATTGATTATTTTATTTGTTCACAATATAGGGATTCTGTAATCGCTCTCTACCGAAAGTAGAGATAGGTCCATGACCGGGGACAAATGTTATATCATCACCAAAAATAAGTAATTTCTGTTTAATACTTTGCATTAATGTTTCGTAATCTCCTAACGGGAAATCAGTTCGTCCAATGCTATCTTTAAACAAAACATCGCCAACAAATGCTACTCGATTTTGTTCGTCAATAAAAA
Source organism: uncultured Ectothiorhodospiraceae bacterium (assembly GCA_945787715.1). Lineage (GTDB taxonomy): Bacteria > Pseudomonadota > Gammaproteobacteria > S012-40 > S012-40 > CALZJE01. The sequence goes on from CALZJE010000073.1 coordinate 4,484, forward strand.
CAACATGACCAGGTGTATGCCCAGGGCAATGTACAACCGTAAAAGTAATATTGCCTACAGTGACAGAGTCTCCATCAATAAGCCATAGGGTAGGGGTGAACGCATCTATCTTCGCAAAGCCGAACATTCTTGCATCATCAGGAAGACGGTCAAGCCAAAATTTATCTTCTTGGGCAGGGCCAATGATTGGTACATTTAATTTTTGGGAAATCTCTAAAGCAGCCCCTACATGATCAAAATGTCCATGGGTTAACAGTATTTTTTCAACGTCAATATTTTCTTGAGAAATCTGAAAAGAGAGCTTTTCAATATCGCCACCCGGGTCAATCAGTGCTGCCTTATTCGTCTCTTCGCAGATAACTAACGAGCAATTTTGCTCATAATGGGTTACAGGTATTATTTTGTATTTCATTTTTATAAATGTGAGTTATTCCAGTTTAGTGAGGCTGGGTTTAAGTAGTAACAAATAATAAAAAAACTTTAATTTACTTTCTATTTAGTATATTAATATATTCTTATGCGGGTTTTTTATAGTGTTCGTTAATGGATTTGGAAAAAAGGAATTATGTATATTTTAATTTATATTGGTTTGTTCATCGCGAGTTCTATAATCTGTCATTTTATTGCAAAAAGTCGATGCGCAAACAGGACTTTATGGGCGATTTTAGGGGTAATATTTGGTCCGTTAGCAATTCCATTTGCATTCTTCTCAAAACCAATACGAAGGTAGAAAAAAATATTGAAAAATCAATCAAGTCGATATTGAATATGCTTTGCTTCGTCAATAATTTTATTTCTTCGTAAAATCAAATCCCAGCGTGATCCGCCTTTTTGAAGCCACATAACGGTGGATCGCATCAAGGCAAGTAACAATGCTCTTATTTTGTTTGCATTGGTAGGGTCGTTGAGTATGATTGGCTCTCCAGATACCATGATTTTTGGTTGTATTGTACTAATAGTTTCTGCATATACATCAGCAAGATTAGCGATCACATTTTCGTGAGTTGGAGAAAATATTTCTGCTTGATTCTGGGCGCGAACAATTCCTGTGCTGAGTTTGTTTTCAATAGCTTGATTTTTTCTCAGCTTTTTTTCCAAATGAACAACGGCTAAAACATATCTTGCGATATCCATATCACGCTGTTTATTTTCTTTATTAAACATCTGAGCAATTAAATCTAATCCCACCTTAAGATTTTGGATATTGTCGCCATATACATTCAAAATAGTGTCAGCATCCGTCACCAAAATACTTTTAATGCAGGTGTCAAACGCTGCTTGGTCAGTAGTGCCGTTATAGGCAATATCGTTGATTAAATATCCCGCTTGAAACATTGCGGCTAAAGGAATGATATTTTCACTGCTTATCATTAAATAATTCCATACAAGTTTATTGGTAAATAATATCTTTAACTTTGTTAATGATGCCACCACCAATACATTCGTCTCCTTGATAGAAAACGATGGATTGTCCTGGCGTCATTGCACGCTGTATATCTTCAAATTCTACAAGTATCTCACCATTGATATCACTTTGAATAGTGCAATTCTGGTCTGCTTGTCGATAGCGTGTTTTAGCCGTACATTGATAAGGGATAGCTGGGATATCACCACTAGTCCAATGTAGATCATTTGCAAACAAGCTACGACTTTGTAATAGTGGATGGTTATTGCCTTGTTCGACAACCAATATATTGTCTTTTATTTTTTTACCAACCACAAACCACGGTTCTTCCTTACCATCGTTTTTTCCTCCAATGCCAAGGCCTTTCCGTTGTCCTAGCGTGTAATACATTATACCTTGGTGTTCACCTATTAGTTTACCGTCAGCAGTCTGCATTTCACCAGGTTGGGCAGGTATAAATTGACTAAGAAACTCTCTGAAGTTTTTCTCACCAATAAAGCAGATGCCCGTACTATCTTTTTTATCGTGAGTAACAAATTCTGCACGGCTAGCTAGTGCTCTGACTTCAGGTTTTAGAAGTTTACCTAAGGGGAACTCACTCCTTGATAACTGCTGTTGGTTAAGCGTATATAAAAAATAACTTTGATCTTTATTTAAATCTGCGGCTCGCATTAAACGATACCGGCCATCCACTTGATCGATATGTGCGTAGTGGCCTGTTGCAATTTTTTCCGCGCCGAGTGTCAGTGCGTGCTCTAAAAATACTTTAAACTTAACTTCCTTATTGCAAAGAATATCAGGGTTAGGTGTTCTACCCGCTTTATACTCATCCAAAAAGTGGGTGAAAACATTATCCCAATATTCAGGGGCAAAATTTTCACTATGAAAAGGAATATTCAATTTTTCGCTGATAGATTTAGCATCCTCTAAATCTTGTTTAATTGGACACTCGCCATCGCCTTCCAAGTCTATCCAGTTTTTCATGAACAACCCATCGATACGTTTTCCTTGCTCGAGCAGCAAGAGCGCTGTAACTGAAGAGTCTACTCCACCGGAGAGTCCAACGATAATTTCGGGTTTACTTGTTGTCATGATATAAATTGTTTAAATCATTACACCACAGTTGACTATTAACTATAACTATTAACTATGTGAAATGAAAAAGGTGATCTTGTACCGTTTAATGTAATTTGCTGATTGAAAGATTGAAATTATACCAGCTAAAGAAAATCAAGGCGAATAGTGCACTCTTACCAGCTATTAATGGGCCGATTTGTACAAATCCAATAAAATATGAATAAAGAATAAATACACAAAAACTACAATTGAGCCTTTCCTCGACCGCCATTGAACTGATGTTGATTTAACCAGCAATGATCTTGTGATGAAAGAATTTATTGCAACGGCTTTAGCAGCAGAGTTAGAAGGTGGGAACGGTGTGAAATGAAGAATCCCATGAATGGAAAAATGATTATCGGCAAAGATGTTATTTCCAACGCTTTAGCAGTATTAAAAAAGGCGATTGACCCTAAAGTAAAAAACCCCCGGATTTAGTCCGAGGGTTTTTGTTTTTATGCTAGTTCGGGTTCCAGCTCAACGCTATTCACGCTTTCTATTCTCGTTGCTTGTAATCCTCTTGGCCCATCAATTAACTCGAACTGAACCTTCTGCCCTTGTTTAAGTGTTTTATAGCCTTCCATGCTAATAGCAGAGAAATGCGCGAAGACATCGTTTCCGCCCCCGTCCGGTGAAATGAAGCCGTATCCTTTTGCGTTATTAAACCATTTAACAGTGCCTAAAGCCATGGCTACTTACCCTCCTTACAATGCTTACATCTTTTCAATATGCACTGGCCCATTTATTTCCCCATGTCCCAATGCACTGTCATACGCAAATGCTTAGCTATGTTAATATAGCATCCCTTTCCATTTATTGGTTTTTTTATGGGTAAAGCAATTCCGCAACCCATCATTAAAAAGTAAATTATAGTAACTGCTATTCGTCAAGTTATTTACTTAAAATATTATAAAAAACGAGATAATTGATTAAATAGCAGGCTATATGGGCGGATTTGAGTAAAAAAGAGAAAACATAATCTAACTTGATTATATTTTAAAATTTACTCATGATCTATTAGCTATGTTTAATCTCAATCTATCGAAAAGTCAAAAGCTTACGCAGAAAGTAGAATAATATTATTGATAAATATAAGGGGATTTTGCGGTTCTTTGACTTATTAATTACATTAGTGTTTGCTGTTAATGAAGATTTCGACGCTAATTCTTGCATTGAAATTTAAGCATATGGCCACCATATTAGAAGGTGGAATAATAAGTGAAATATTAGCTTTGATTTTCTGAAACATTTGCGAATCATTTCTGAAACGAAGAGCACCAAACTTACTCATATAATAATATTATTATTATTTTACTGAGTATTTGCCCATATACTTGCATGAGCATCTAACTTTTTGAAAAATTATAAAAAAGTATAAGACAAAAAATACACATAGCTTAATCAATGGTCGTTTTGATTACATGTTAACCCATTGAGATAGACCAATGCTGACAAAGCCATCAACCGTAACCAAATTAAACTAAATAATTAAATATGAGTGACGATCAATACAGTAACAGTGATACAGGTTTAGAGGTACAAGAAGCACGTCCTCAAGTAAAAAAACCGCAGATGTATAAGGTTGTATTACTGAATGACGACTACACACCAATGGAATTTGTAGTACTCGTTTTAGAGAAATTTTTTCAGATGAATCGAGAAAAAGCAACGCAAGTCATGTTGCAGGTACATACCCAAGGGAAGGGTGTTTGTGGAGTTTTTACAAGAGAAATAGCGGAAACAAAAGTTGCATTGGTTGAAGCTTACGCGCAACAAAATCAGCATCCACTACTCTGTAAAATGGAGAACATATAACTTTGGAAATCGTGAAAAGAAATGATTAGCAAAGAACTTGAACAAACATTAAATTCTGCGTTTAAAGAAGCGCGTGATAAGAAGCATGAATTTGTTACTGTAGAACATCTTTTATTAGCTCTACTCGACAACCCTGCTGCTTCATCAGTACTTCGAGCATGCGGAGCAGATATCAACCAGCTGAAGCTAGATTTAGGGCAATTTGTCGATGAGACAACACCACAACTCATTAGTGATGACGATCGAGAGACTCAACCAACATTAGGCTTTCAGCGTGTCTTACAGCGTGCTGTATTTCAAGTACAGTCCTCTGGAAAAAAAGAAGTGACAGGCGCTAATGTTCTCGTCGCAATTTTTAGTGAACAAGAATCTCAAGCTGTTTACTTTTTGAATAAACAAAATGTCACTCGCCTTGATGTTGTTAACTATATCTCACACGGTATTTCAAAAGTCCATGGTGAAGATGAAAGCCAAGGCCCAGTTGCACCGTCAGCTAGTGAAGATGAAATGGGTGGCGAATCTACATCAAAAAGTCCACTTGAAAACTATTCCACCAATCTGAACGAGATGGCCCGTCAAGGCAAAATTGATCCGTTAATCGGGCGAAAAGCCGAAGTGGAGCGAACTGTTCAAATTCTTTGTCGTCGACGAAAAAATAATCCGTTGTTAGTGGGTGAGGCAGGTGTTGGTAAAACTGCCATTGCAGAAGGATTGGCGAAAAAAATTGTCGATAAAGAAGTGCCAGAAGTGCTGTTGGAATCTACGGTTTACTCACTCGATTTGGGCGCTTTGTTAGCGGGTACCAAATATCGAGGGGATTTTGAAAAACGACTAAAAGCGCTTTTACAGCAACTCCAGGATGAACCAGGCGCGGTGCTTTTTATTGATGAGATCCATACGATCATTGGTGCTGGCTCAGCTTCTGGTGGAGTGATGGATGCTTCCAACTTGATTAAGCCAATGCTGGCATCGGGTCAGTTGAAGTGCATCGGATCGACCACCTATCAAGAATATCGTGGAATTTTTGAAAAAGATCGCGCGTTAGCACGTCGTTTCCAAAAAATTGATGTGAATGAGCCTTCTGTTCCAGAAACTGTGCAAATATTAAATGGATTGAAATCACGTTTCGAAGAACATCATCAAGTGAAGTATACACGCCAGGCATTACAAACTGCTGCTGAATTAGCTGCGCGTTATATTACTGATCGCCAATTGCCTGATAAAGCCATTGACGTCATTGATGAAGCGGGTGCATCTCAGCGCATACTGCCCGCATCGCGACGCAAAAAAACTATTGGTGTCACTGATATTGAAAATATAATTTCAAAAATAGCACGCATTCCGCCTAAATCAGTATCTCGCTCTGATACCGAGCTTTTGAAAAATCTTGATCGCAACTTAAAGATGGTTGTTTTTGGTCAAGATGAGGCAATTACGACACTTTCTACGGCTATTAAACTGTCGAGATCTGGTTTGCGTGATGAAAACAAACCCATTGGTTCTTTTCTATTTGCAGGACCAACAGGTGTTGGTAAAACGGAAGTTACCAAACAATTGGCTCACTCATTAGGCATTGAGTTGATTCGATTTGACATGTCAGAGTATATGGAACGCCATACTGTTTCCCGATTGATTGGTGCGCCTCCCGGTTATGTTGGTTTTGATCAGGGCGGCTTGTTAACAGAAGCTATTCATAAATCACCACATGCAGTACTGTTGCTTGATGAGATTGAAAAGGCGCATCCTGATGTCTTTAATCTATTACTTCAAGTGATGGATCACGGTACTTTGACAGACACAAATGGCAGAAAAACTGACTTCAGAAACGTTATCATTGTTATGACAACAAACTCTGGTGCAGAGCAAATGAGTCGCAGCTCTATAGGTTTTACAGAGCAGGATCACAGCACTGATAGTGGAGATGTGATTAAGCGCACTTTCAGCCCTGAATTCCGGAACAGACTCGATAGCATTATTAATTTTGCAGCATTGAATACCGAAACTATTACTCATGTTGTAGACAAACTACTGATCGAACTTGAGGTTCAGCTTGAGCAGAAGGGCGTGACCATGGATGTAACCGCTGATGCTAAGCGCTGGCTGGCAAAACATGGATATGACAAACAGATGGGCGCACGACCAATGTCTCGCTTGATTCAAGAGAATCTAAAAAAATCTCTTGCGAATGAACTACTGTTTGGTGAATTGGCAGGCGGTGGACATGTAATCGTTGACGAAAGTGAGGACGCTTTGGTGTACGAATTTGAGTCGGATAAGGTAACGCAGTAAGCAAAAAGCGCTTAAATAAAAAAGCCGGTTTTTTAACCGGCTTTTTTTATGAGAGAGAGTTCAGTACCAAAAACAACACAGTTTGAATAACCAAGATTGATAACTTTATTTTGCTCTATATGTGATGCGACCTTTAGACAGGTCGTAAGGTGTCAATTGAACAGTTACTTTGTCGCCAGTTAAGATACGGATATAATTTTTTCGCATTTTGCCTGAAATATGAGCGGTAACAATATGACCATTCTCCAATTCAACACGAAACATCGTGTTTGGAAGAGTGTCAATTACAGTACCATCCATTTCAATATTGTCTTCTTTCGCCATATTCTCTCTCTAAGAAACCCCGGTAAATTAATAATAATTCGTTATACATTGTTTACATCTATACCATTGCAGGCAATTTATTCTCTAGTGCAGAACCGGTGCAGAAATAGTGCACAGAGATATTTCATTATTTGTTGCATAACCAAAATTTGGAGCGGCATTATACCTAGCTAAAAGATGAATCGCTAGCCCGAAAATAACGATAGTTTCTCATTTTATCCCTTTTTCTCAATTGCTTGTCGCAATTGATCAATAATTGCCTTTAAGTCTGTCTGTATTAACGGCTAGCTTAGCTTTTGAATTAATAACTGCCTGTTTATTGCATTAAGTATTTGACCAGGATATTTCAGGTTAATTTCTTCGGATAATAATTAGGAAGTACCGTAGATGAATCCCCTTAGCGGCCAAAATTCAAAAATACTCCATATCACCAATGACGAAACCACGGCAGAAAATGTCAGACAGGCTGGAATCTCTGGTGAAGCTATTGCTTGGCAGGATGCGCTTTATGAAGGACCCGTCATAAACGATTTATCGCTCACCAAATTGTCTATGATTCGTGCTGAGTATTTTTCAAAACTAGGATGGGGAAACAAAGAAGAAATTTGGCAGCGATTTAAAAAACGAAACGAAAAAATCATGGCGTTTAACGAATATGATGAAGTTGTTTTATGGTTTGATCATGATCTCTACGATCAGCTGCAGTTGCTGCAGTTAATATCCTGGTTTGCCGCTCAAAATACAGGGCGTTTACTCATTAGCTTAATATGTATTGATAGATATCCTGGTTCAAGAATGTTCTTTGGTATAAATACGCTTAATCATGAGCAATTACAAAATCTTTACCGTAAAAAAACAGAAATAACCATGTCACAAATGAGTGTCTGTCAGCAAGGATGGATGGCATTTACTTCACCTAATCCTGATTCCTTACTTAAGTTTTTTCCGCAGGATATGTCGTCCATGCCATTTCTTAAAAATGCTATTGCGCGGTTAGTTCAACAGTTTCCAGCGAAGAGTAATGGGTTGTCACAATCAGAAACGCTCATACTTCACAGTTTACTTTCTCATATAACCGATCCGGAAGAGATGTATCAATTTGTACAAAGTAAGGAACCCGTTCCTTTTATGAGTCGCGCAATGTTCTATGGTTATTTACAAAAACTATCAAATTGCAATTCTCCCTTGATCGAAAAAGAACACGTTGAACTCGAAGAGGTAATTGATGCTGAAACAGAAACTGTTTGCGAAGTAGATACAACGCATACTCTACGTTTTACATTGACTCAAACAGCTCGCCAAGTTCTTTATAATTGGGTAGATTGGATTGAATTAAATGGTATAAACCGTTGGATAGGCGGCGTACATATTCAAGAAGGGAATATTTGGCGTTATGACAAAGAAACTCGTGATCTTAAAAAAACATACCTTTAAAAAGTGTACATTCCTTATCCATGTTATTGTAGGTTAATCCTAGAAAAAGTAGTTGGACGTGGAAATAGAACGTAGAATATTGTTTTGAATAGTGTAATGGGAAAAGTTGTCTTCACCTGGTTGGTGAAGCAAGCTTTTTTCATATAGCTAGGCCGAACAATAGGCTGCGTTATATTCCATGGATCAACTGCTTTTTCTAGGTTAATGATTAATTATCATTAAAATCTCTCGTAAGTCCTCATTCCACCTACCTTATTCTAAAAACATGATCTATTATTTATAAAGAAAAATACATTAATTACCCGCGTAAATAATCAGGCGCTTATACAGGGAGGATGGTATGTCTGTCTATTTGAGTAGTAAAAATTATCCTACAAGTTCAGAAGAAGCGGATTCTACGCTATCAAATCAATTAAATGCTCTTTTAAGCGCTGATTACAAAGATAGTTACTTTGCTCTACTAGCCAACTACCAGCGAACCTTGTCTGATAATAAAAAAAGAGATCAATGGCCAGAAATTCATCAGAAGTTAGAAACATTATTTAAATGCGGAAAAGCCGTTCCACTGGATGGTCCCATGATCGGAATTCCTGTTTCTATCAGGGATAGCGATTTTCTTAAAGACATTTCAGAAAAGTTTGGCGATCAACGTTCAGCACTCGCGAGTATTGAATGGATGGCATCTGCCTGGAATGCAACTTATGCGGATACTGGATTATGGATGGGAAAAACTTATGAACCAGTCTCTAAGGATGTTGTTGCCGAAAAAAGTGATCAAAACTCCGAGCAATTAGCGAGATATGATGAAAATACAACTCGGGTAGGACGCAATTATTTTCGAGAGCCACCTAATCCTAACGCAATACAAAGTATCGGGCTTCCCGGATTAACTGAGCTATGGCGCTTGAAAGACAGGCCTAACTCTCAAGATGATTATACATTTGAAGGGCAATTCACGAAAAATTGTAAAGAGAAAGAACAATTCATCCCTTATTCTAAAAGCGGTGGAATTTTTATAGCGAATATGGGGCAATCAGTCGTTCCTGAGATGAATGGAAAAGCGGTATATCAACTGAATTACCGCTGGGATAAATTAAAACCAACTTTCCCCATGACAAAGTTAATCGACGAAGTCGTGCAGATAGCAGATGGTGTTTATTTAGGACAGCTCGTGTTTGCGACAAAACACTTTAACCTCGGTAGCATTGATTTACCTTATATTCCTGGCGATCAGATGATTTCTCTGGGTGAATCCTACGACCCTTCTAAAAAGGCTTCTTTTTGGCAAAATTTGCTGAACTTAATTCTTGGTAGGAATAAGCAAGAGAAGGTGGATTATGGCTATCAGAATAATGGCTATTTCTTAATGATGGACCCGGATTATGCCAAAGAAATTTATGCCGATAACGCTTTCCCCCAACTGAGACCTCGTCCCGGAGAATCCGGTTTTAAAGAATTAGGCTATGATGAAGAATCGGAATTGGAACGAGGAGGTTCATTAGGAAATAAAGATGTTGAATGGATAAATGGCTGGAAAGACAGCCCTGAACTTGCTGAAAAATTTACAACATTCATCCTAGAAGAATCGCCAAAAAATGAATCGATTAATGAAATTGAGCAGATGAGGCAAGAGGGCGAATCGATTCTTCAAATGCTAAAACGAATTGGTGAAGATATTTCCGCACAAACAAAATATAAAGACCACATCGCTCAATTTGAAAATCTGCATCGAATTTTCCGTTGCGGGGTTGCTCCCACAATAAAGGATGGCCTGTTCCAAGGCAAAGGGAAAAAAGGATTTAACATCCGAGCTAATGGGCAAAACACGCCTGATTGGTATGGCGAAGCAGAGCCAATTGTGAGCTTCGATTATTATCACGGTGCCACACTTAATTTACACTGCGGATTTAGTGATAATTTCAATCCTGATTTTAAGCAGCGCATTGACGATAGCCTAACGTTTCCCAGTGCGTTAGCTGAGGTGGTTAAAAATAGTGATTTCCGTGGTCCAAACGTCATGGATTTAGTGTGGCGTAGTATTGGAAAGTACATATTTCCTTGGGCGGGTAAATCTTACGAGAAAATTAGTGGTCGAAAACTTAGTATGTTGTTAGATGAAAGTGATGATTTAGCAGAGCGCTATTCTGAACGTGTTAAACAATTGAAAACCTATCTTGCCAGTGGACCTCATTATGATCTGGTGAAAAAAAATCGGGATCACTATTGGGATAAAGAAGGTAAATACGCTGAGCATTTGAAGAACGGTTCTTGGGATAGCGGGATGACTGACGAAGATAAAGCGTTCTGGGATAAAGAGGCAAACGAAAACTGGGTCTTTGGTAATAATATACAAGATAAACGTATTTTATCTGCCGATGCTATTATGCGTATCGTCGATATGAATTACAAAGAACCTGATCCGCTGCTACAAGCGCTTTCAGAGCAAAGCTCGTCACCCTTTGTGCGTCAAGGATATGTCTTTCTCGGTGTCGCAAATCAAGAATCCATATTACCGATGAATAATGGTGTGGCTAGTAAAAAACAGGTGTTTCAATTCCACTATCGCTATCCCATGTTGGGTGGTGCTGTTCCTATTGGTTTTTGTTTAGATGAGCTAGTGCAAATCGCAGATGGGCTTTATCTCGGGCAATTAATTTATTCAACTGCGTTAACAACGCCTTTTCATTCCTCAGAAGATCCTGAAAAGTACATGTACCAACTGTTTGGTTATTTTCTTCTGCTTGATGACGATTGGGAGTTTCATAGACAAGCGATAGGATTGGATACCTTGACGAGTACTAATACAGAATCACTCATTGACAAGATTAAAGACTTGATCGACTAATTGGCTGTGGGAAAATAAATTATTTATGAAAAATATCACTATTGGAATTCTAGGATTAATTTGCTTAGGAATAAGTGCAAGTATTATGTCTGATTCAAATACAGAAATACAAAATAGACTGAAATCATGTCCCGCTTCACCTAATTGTGTCTCAACACTCGCCAGTGATGAGGAGCATAAAATTGAGCCGATTGTCTTTCAAGGTGATTACGTGCAAGCTAAAGAGAAGTTGATGCGAGTATTGAATACGCTGCCTCGCATTTCAGTGATTAAAAATGAAGGGAAATATCTGTATGTCACTCAAAAATCGTTTGTTTTTCGATTTGTGGATGATGTAGAGTTTATGTTTGATGATGCGTTAAAAGTCATTCAATTCAAATCAATGTCTCGAACGGGGCATTCAGATTTCGGTGTTAATAGAAAACGTATGGAAAATATACGGGTGTTATATGTAAAATAACCTATAATCTCGGTGTATTGATACATTTTTAATATTATTATGTCCAACTGGTTTTTCTGGGATCATTAAAGAGTCTTTATACTTGTTATTAATTAACCTCATTACATTTTATAGTCAGGTTTTTAAGTCGAAATATTTCGCAAGAATTAATTTAGGGAAGAGGGTTAATCGATGGTATTGAGTCGAGGTTGTATAGTGCACGGTGTTTTCTGCTTAATAATAGTTCTATGTTTTTTTTCCAATTCATGGGCCATAGAACAAAAATCATTTGGTGAATATAAGCAATATGCATTGCTGGCAAATTCAGCTTATCAAAATAGAGAAAAAATTGATCAGGTCGTTAAAAAAGACGGTTGGGTGGTGAGTCATTATGAAATCATTCCTGGCATTGAAGTGCTCTATTATTTGGCGACAAACAAAAAAAATCATGAGCAGGTAATTGTTGTAAGAGGTACGGCAAATGTTGAAAATGCCATGGTTGATGCGGCTCACAAACTATTGCCAAACAGCACGCTAAACATTCAACTTCATGAAGGCTTTGAGCTGGCAGCAAAAAATATTTACCGTGCTGTTTCACCTCATCTAAAGAAAGATTATAAAATTTCGACTACCGGACATAGTTTAGGTGGCGCTGTTGCCGTTATTATTGCGATGTATCTCGATAAAAATAAATATAATTTGAACGAAGTCATTACGTTTGGCCAGCCAAAAGTGACAAATATAACCGGAGCATTAAAATATAAACATTTAGCACTTACACGAATAGTAACACCAAAAGATTTAGTACCCTTAGTGCCACCATTTGATGCAATGGATGTTAATAATTTGGATATTTATTGGCATCTTGGTAGAGAAATTATTTTACTACCTGGATTAGAATATTCAGAAATATCAGGGCTTGATAGTATGTTACGCGCAAGTAATATATTGAGTGAGAAACTTGATCAAAATAATATTGAGAACCATAGAATGACACTTTATCTTGAACTCATTAATGCTAAACTTAAAAATTCGGTCAAAGTGGAGCATAAAAGAAACTTTGATGTATTCAAATTATTTTCTGGTAGCTAAAAACTCATCAAATGAATATTTTGATTAATTATTATTCTTGCACTAAAGTTATTTCAAATAAAACCGACTTTACGATGTAATTTTCAAAAAAACAGGGTGTATTTAAAGGTATTCTTCGGTACACTATTATTGATTACATATTATGCTGGTCTTTTAAGAAGTATTATCAAGAATTTCTTCTGCAAATTACCTCGCATGATTTGTATTGTAAGAAGTAAGTTAAGTTGTAAACAAAAGTTGTAAAAAATTTTTAAAAAAGTAGTACATTAAGTTAATTTCTAATTGAGGTAAGGTTTGATGGCAACAGGTACTGTAAAGTGGTTTAACGAGTCTAAAGGCTTTGGTTTTATTTCTCCTTCAGATGGAAGCGCGGATGTTTTTGTTCATTTCTCAGCGATTTCTTCAGATGGCTTTCGTACATTAAAAGAAGGTCAGACTGTAAATTATGAAGTTGAAAACGGTCCTAAAGGCCCTCAAGCTTCTAAAGTAACTGCTTAAGCAAAAAACCACACCAAGTTTAGAATAGTTGGATCCCGAGATGATGCGTCTCGGGGTTTTCGGTTTTTCGTGAATTCTACTTATTTCTTCTTAGGCTTCGCTCTATTCGTAGCTACAGCCAGAAGGGGATTATCCGGCCAATAGTGCTTAGGGTATTTTCCTTTTAAATCTTTTTTCACTTGTTCATACGTATTTTCCCAAAAACTCACTAGATCTTTCGTTATTTGTATTGGCCGTCGAGCAGGCGATAACAAATGGATGAGCAAAGGTATTTTTCCGCCAGCAATTGATGGTGATTTGGTCAGTCCAAATAACTCCTGTAGTCGAACTGAGAGTATGGGAGATTCATTGTTTGAATAATCAATTGGGATCTTAGACCCACTCGGAACAGTAATATGTGTCGGCGCAAGTTTAGCGAGCTGCTGATTTTGATTCCAATCCAACAAATTACTGACTGCTTCATATAATACGTTTCCGCTAATTTGATTGAGTTTTGTTTTCCCTGTCATCATGGGCATTAACCATTCCTCAAGTGTATCACTCAAGTGTTCATCCGAAAGATTCGGCCAGTTATCATTGGGAAATTGATTACGAATAAATTCAATACGATGTCGGAAATCCGTACTTGCTTTATTCCAGGGGAGTCGAGATATACCTTTTTCACGAATTCCAGTCATTAAAGCGTCCGAAATTTGCTCTGGGCTTGGAGATGGAATCGGTTTTTCTCTCAATACTAGAGCGCCAAGTTTTTCCTGTTGTAACGCTTTAACGACTGACTCTTTATTATTCCAGGTTACCCGTGTTTCGATAGTGATGAGATCTCTAAAATACTCGTATATTTGATTTTCGGTAATTTCTGCAGCAAGGTATATTTTTGAGTCTTTAATATTCCCATCAAGATTAGCGATGACGATATATTCATAGAGAGACAACTCGTCAGCCTCAGAAAGAAACGCAGCCTTGCCGTTACTCATAAGGTATCGATTATGCGCATTATCACGACGTTTTGCGATTCGGTCAGGATAAGCTAATGCGAGTAACATTCCGTAACAATCGCTGCTGTACGATTGAGGGTCATCACAAGCTAACTGCTTCCGCAATAAATTTGAGCTGTTTTTAATACGTTTAAGCGCCGTTCGATCTATATTAATAGCATCGCCGCTGCGGTTACTTCTCAGGAGTTCTAATCTATTCCGTAAGTCGGCATTAGCTGGCATTTGTGGGGCCGATTTAACAAAATCCTTTTCTGTTAATATTGCGGCGATATCACAAGCGACCTGTCCCAGTTTATTTTCCTGTGCTTTAATGATCATGTGCCCCAGTCTCGGGTGAATGCCTGATTTTAAAATTTGTTTTCCATGGGCGGTAATTCGATGAGTTTCATCTAATGCGCCAAGTTTGTGCAAGACTGAGTGCGCAACATTGATGGCTGACGACGGTGGGGTATTCATCCAAGAAAGCTCATCGATATCGATAACCCCCCATTGAGATAACTCTAACGCCAATGGTACAAGATCAGTTTGTAGTATTTCTGGTTGCGATTGAGCAATTAAACCATGGTGTGTTTCTTTACTCCACAATCGATAACAGACACCAGCAGACAACCGGCCCGCACGTCCAGCACGCTGATCAGCAGAAGCTAAAGAAACCGGTAGCGTTTCCAGTTTAGTCATTTCACTTCTCGGATTATAGCGAGGCACACGCATTAAACCTGAATCAATAACAATCGTCACTCCTTCAATTGTTAAGCTGCTTTCAGCGATGGATGTGGCGAGCACGATTTTCCGTTTATCACGAGTGGTTGGTGAAATCGCGCGAAAGATTGCCATAAAGCGGGCAGGCTGAAATATTGCCTTTTAATCCAGTATTTAAGAGCATTGTTTCCACAGTCTTTATTTCACGAACCCCTGGAAGAAATACCAGAATACTCCCCGAGTGCTGCTCAAGTGCGTAAAGGATACTTTTAACAACGGTTTGCTCGAGTTTTTGTCGGGGAGATGGTGATGAGTAGTAAATTTCAACCGGATAACTTCGACCTTCGGATTGAATAACAGGTGCATCACCTAGGATTATTGATACACGCTCTGCTTCAAGCGTCGCAGACATTACTAATAGCTTGAGGTCATCACGCAAGTTATCCTGGATATCAAGACAAAGTGCCAAACCTAAATCCGCTTGTAAATTCCGCTCATGAAACTCATCAAATATTATCAAACCGTAAGCAGAAAGTTCAGGATCATTTTGAATAATGCGCGTTAAAACGGCTTCAGTGACAACCTCTATTTTTGTTTTTGCACTAACATGATTATCCATCCGCATACGATAACCAATAGTATTACCAACCGGTTCGGATAGTTGATGTGACATCCAAACAGCTGCATTTTTAGCAGCAAGACGGCGAGGCTCTAACATGATTATTTTTTTGCCCTTCAACCAGCGCTCATTCACAAGCTCAAGCGGAACGACTGTCGTTTTTCCTGCACCTGGAGGGGCGATTAAAACGGCATTGTTATTCTTCGAAAGGGTTTGTTGTAGTTGTTCGAGAACGGCATAAATGGGTAAAATGGACATTGACGTAAAAACTGCTAAATAAAGTTAGGCGTAAGGAAATTCATTATATCAAAACTTTTTCCTGTTCAGATATCAATCTAACAAATCGGTTAATAAATGTACGTGCTATAAGCGATTGTTTTTCGATATTATATAGCCTTGTTCATTAGACGGTATTTATTAAGGTGTGAGTTTTTTTAGGAAAACAAACTTTTCTTAGAAAGGTAAAAAAAATTTCATGCAAATAAATAAAACTCAACGACTTTAAAGATTTTAAAAATTAGTACTTTAGTACTAGTTTCAACACATCTATTTTTCCATTCTTTATCATATGGTATGAATGTTGGTTTACACATCTGTAATTTATTGACCATTGAACTATATATTGATAGCTTAGCGCGAACGCTAAAATAATTTTCCACAGTGTTTTACTAAACATATTTAATCAATAACAATATTAGTAAATCCTGGTTAACTATAAAAAAGAATAATATTCTTAGTATCAAATCATTGTCGATTAAAGTGAAAATAATATTGAGGGAAGAATGAGAAACACAATCTGCCGTATCCGAAAGTTAATTTACTTACTTGGTTTCACTTTAATATCACAAAATGCAATAGCAACTACTACATCCACAGTAGATTGTGAATCGATTTCTGGAATTACTGTTACAACATGGATGATTTTACCTGCCGGTGACTTAAATATTCCAATCCCAACGCCTTATGATTTAACAGGAAAACAATGTCTGATAGCTGACTTTGATGGAGATGGCTTAAATGATGTTCTTATTCAGGGCCAGAATGCTGGGGACAAGAGTGTAATCTTTCATGCAGAGTCTACCAATTTATATCGCAACATCGCACAAACCATTAATGACAATGAAATGAATATGAAATGGTCATTTGCAGATTCGATACTATCTGCTGAAGATATTGATGGGGATGGGAAAGCAGATATAAAGGTTGATTCAAAAAATGCAAATGGCGGGACAAATGCTTTGTTGTTTGCTGGCAATGCGGGCTTATTTACAAAAGTTTCACAGACTTGGGAAAGTTGGGGTGAGATTGATACCTCAACAATGCCAGTTATAACCGGACAAACAAACGGAGTTGCATCAGTTGGTAACAATGGAGAGTTTACCTATTCAGTACCTGTACAAGTACCACCTGGTATAAATGGCATGCAGCCAGCATTAAGCCTTCTTTATAACTCTAATGGTGGCAATGGAATGATGGGGGTAGGCTGGAATTTAACCGGTCTTTCTGCGATCACAAGATGCGCTTCTAATAAATCAACAGATAATATTAAAAGAGGCGTAAAACTAGATTCCAATGATCGATTTTGTCTAGACGGACAAAAGCTTGTCTTATATTCAGGAGCATATGGGGCGAGCAATGCAACGTATAGAACGAAGTTAGACTCTCGATCAAGAATAACTTCATTCACTGATGCTTCGATTAGTGAAGGCCCATCTCAATTTAAAGTGGAAACAATAAATGGCGTCATAATGTATTACGGTCGTTCCTCTAGCGGTTTAGCATCAAACGGAATGGCTATTAATGGACGTTTGGATTTAGATACAGATTTTCCGAATAGTAAAGCAGCTTATTCATGGCTACTTTACAAGACAGAAGATCGTTTTGGTAATTATATTGAATATATTTATGATAAAGATTCTCTATCGAACGAGATTTACATACGTAAAATATTGTACACCGGGAATTCACAAATTTCCCCCTCACGTAGTATTAGTTTTGCATACGAAGTTCGAAGTGATAAATCTACGAGCTACGTAATTAATACAAAAATCTCTACCACAAAACGGTTATCCAGAGTTAAAACATATGTTCATGATCAACTAGTAAAGAATTATAAAATCGCTTATGAGCAAAGTGTAACAACGGAAAGATCCAGGGTATCGAAAATCCAGGAATGTAGTGCCATTAATTGTCTTGAACCAATTGATTTCACGTGGCTGGATGCGAACATGCAATGGTCAAGTGGTTCATCTACGGATATATGTAAAAATGGCTCTGGCAGTTATGGCCGATGTAATGACAGTGATAACTACAAGTATATTCATTATGCTGATGTAAACGGAGATGGCAAATCTGATTTGTGTTACCGATCAGATTTTGAGGGAATTATCTGTTTACCATCAAAAGGAAATGGATGGGACACATCTACAGTAGCTCGTATCAGCCCCATGCATAATGGAAGTAAAGTGCATTTGTGCGGCGGAGGGTCAGACTCGTCGATTGATGGAAGATGTAACGATTTTGATAATTATTCCAGCATAAGATTCATTGATCTTAATGGCGATGGGATGGCTGATTTAGTTTATCGAAGTGATAACCATGGAATTCAGAGATGGATTTCAGATGGGGTAGGATTTACCAGACAAGTAGATGATAAACATACCTGTAAAAATGGAGATAGAAATGAATTGTCAGGCCAGTGTAATGACGAAGACAATTCCCCTTATATTCATTATCCAGATATTGATGGAGACGGTTTAGCAGATCTTTGCTATCGTTCAGATCTTGATGGAATTATGTGTTTTATAGGTACTGTTAGCGGGTGGGATTACGATAAAAAAATTATTACAAATATCTGCGGAAACAACAATGGTGCGGATTATGGCGTATGTAACGGCGGCAGTAATTATACAACAATTAGATTCGTCGACCTAAATGCAGATGGTATGTCCGATTTAGTTTATCGTAGCGATGAAAATGGAATACAACGCTGGATTTCAGATGGAACATCATTTACCTATCAACCCGATACTGATGATATTTGTAATGATGGTGGCAATAGTTGCAACAGCAGTGATAATTTTGATTATATTCGATATCCTGATTTCAATGCGGATGGTATGGCCGATCTATGTTATCGGTCAGATTTAGATGGAATCATCTGTTATCCTGGTAAAGCTTCAGGATGGAATACATCCGATAAAATTACTATAGATGTGTGTAGTGAAGGTAAGGGTGGATGTAACAGCAGCAACAACTATGCAACTATCCAGTTCGTAGACTTTAATGGCGATGGATTGTCTGATCTTTTTTATCGTGGAGATAGTGGAATGCAGCGCTGGATTTCACACTCAACTTACTTCGAACATCAAGTGGATAGCAAAATAATTTGCGCTGATGCACAGACAGTTGGCGATCCCTGTAATGGCGATGCTAACTATAAATATATTACATATGCAGATGTGGATGGCAACGGCTATGTCGACCTTATTTATCGTGGCGATAAAGGCATAGCTTATATATCACCGTACGGCAAAAAAGGTGATTATTTAACGCATGTAACAAAAGATATTGGAGAAAATGTAGTCGTTGATTATGCTGCATTAACTGATGATTCAGCTTGGACATCTTCTCTCAATAGTGGTGATTTACTATATACCAAAGGGTCTAACGTCAGTTTAAATGGATTCCCTTACCGAAACATAAATACATCATACTATGTCGTAGCCAGAATCCAGAATAAAATAAATAACAATACTATTTTAAATTCTATCACCTATAAATATTACGGTGCAGCAGTACATCGAGATTATGGTTTTTTGGGATTTGAAAAAGTAGTTGCATCGGACTATGCAAATAAAAACCGAATCACCACGACTTATAAGCAGGATTATCCATTTATTGGTGTGAATTCATTTACCGAAAAGCAAGCACTATTTGATAATGGAACTAATTTTGATGTTAAAAAAATAGAGACAGTGCAAAATGCATGGACATCGGTAGTACATCCAACAAAATCCAGTGTTTTCGCGGTATACAATAACTCCACTATTATTCAGAAATATGAAAAAAACGAAGACTGGAATTCAGATGTTGTTGTATTTGGAGAAACGTATGGAGTTCTTGAATATGACTATATTTCCGGAATTCCTAAGAAGACAACCAAAAATTACTCATACGCCACTCATGCGAATACTGAAACAACACTTCAAATTTCTAATGACGAGTCCAGTTGGCATCTGGGTGAGGTAACTCGAAGTGATGTAATTAATAGCTACGATAGGTCACATATAACTTCAACCAGCTATCAGTATGATCCTTTAACTGGTGTCTTAGAAATAGAAACGTCTGAACCCGATAGCGCCAATGCATGGCTTCGAACAGATTATAGTTATGACACATTCGGAAATTTGGAAGCTATAACTACTTCAGGTGCTGATACTGTCATTTCAGCGAGTAACGTTCGTCCATTTGCCACCAGAACAGTAAAAAACAAATACAGTGATGATGGTTACTTCCTCGAAAAAATATTGCTACCTCAAGTAAATGGTATAACACAAACTGAAAATAAAACTTATGATGCCAGATTTGGATTGGTAAACAGTCATATCGGTCCAAATGGAATAGAGACTCGATGGGAATTCGATTTATTCGGAAATAAATTAGTTGAATATCGAGCAGATGGCTCTCAAACTAGTTTTGAAAAAGGGAAATGTACAAAATCAGGTAGTGGTTGTGAATCAAATACCGAACAATATTTCTTTACAAGAGTTTCTTCGACGGGAAGTGCCAGTGTATCTACTTATTACGACAAAATTGGCCGTGAATTAAGACAAGCTACTAGAGCTTTCAACGGCGCGCTTATTTTTTCAGACAAGCGATATAATTCACGTGGCCAATTATTAGGAAAGTCGAAACCCTATTTTTCCACTGATGCATCCTATTGGTCTTGTTTTTCATACGACAGATATGGTCGTCCTGAAATTGAATATGAACCATATCAAGTTGTATTCAGCGCATATGCTTGCGATTCAACGGCCAGTTTGGAAAAACGAATCGAATATTTGTATAAATACTCGTTCGTTGTTACAACAAATTACAATCATAAGCCCGATGGAACAACTGTGATATATCGGCAACAAAAGGTATTGAATTCCGCCGGGCAGACAATAAAAGAAATCGAAGTTGGCTCCTCATGGGAATATTACGATTTAGATATCTATGGCAACACCTACGGAGGTACTTCTCCAATCTCCACCATACATTATCAATACAATAGCCTTGGTAAACTCACAGAAACACGAAAAGAATCTGGAAATCAAAGTTTAGTCACTTCTGTGGGTTATGATGTTAGAGGTAACAAAACTTCAATGTCTGATCCTGACAAAGGTGATTGGTATTATAAGAATGACGTTACTGGAAAATTGCTGTGGCAAAAAGATGCTGAAGGTAATGTCACTAATAATAGTTATGACTTGTTAGGTCGACTGGTTCAAAAAACTGAACCCGGTGAAGGTGGCAATGGGGCTTCTATCGAAACCACAAAATGGTATTACGACACAGCAAAAACTGGCATCGGAAAATTGGCCAGTGTTACAAACACCGCAAGAGATTTTTCCCGCGGTTACAGCTACGATAGTTTAGGCAGACTTATTCAAAAAACACATCAAATAAATGGCCAAACTTTTGTTGAAAACAAATCATACCAATCCGGTTTAAGTCGAGTGCAAACGATAACGTATCCAGAAACAATAAATGGCGAACGATTCAAAGTTTACCGAGTTTATAATGGGTATGGTTATTTGACAGAACTGCGTGAAAATAACGCATCTGGCAAATTGTTATGGCGTGTCAGCTCCATGAATGCGCTAGGTAAAGTGACCGCGCAATCATTGGGGAGCAATATTCAATCAACTCGCTATTATGAGCCATCAACAGCTAAGCTAACGGGAATATTCTCAGGTTCACATCAAGAAATTAATTACACTTATGACACTGTTGGTAACGTGTTAACGAGAAATAATGGAATTTTCAATACTACGGAATCATTTACCTACGATAACAACAATCGACTAAATACAGCTTACGTGGTTGATCCATTATCTGGTGTTGGTAATTCTATAACCTATAACTACAACAGATTCGGTAATATTACGAAAAAGACCGATTATGGAAGTAGTTACTTATATGGTGGAAATGGCGCAGGTCCACATGCCGTAACCACGGTTAAAAACGGGCATTCGACGGTTGCAACTTTTAGTTACGACAATAACGGCAACATGATAAACGGAGCCAACCGTAACTTTATCTACACATCGTTTGGAAAACCAAGAAGCATAAAATTAGGAAGTTCGGGTAATAATGAGTCACAGTTTAGTTACGACTCAGCAAATATGCGAACTTTTCAAACGGTAACTAAAGATGGTGAGCAACACATTAGTTATTACGTAAATGCACGATCAGATTCCGGCGTTCATTTTGAAAAAGATATCCATCTATCGCCAAATGATTTAAAAACTGAATATAATCATTATCTCCATGCTGCTGGTGGATTAATTGGTGTTTATAAACGTACTTATCACGAAACTACATCTATTACGGAAAATGAAACTAACTATTTTCTCACCGATGCACTGGGTTCTATTGAAGTAGTTCTTAGTGAGTCCGACAAACGCCTTATCGATGTGACAGAGTGTCAACCATGAGCGATACGTTGACACATCATGGTTATACTGGACATGAGCAATTGGATAATGTCGGATTAGTACATATGAATGGTCGTTTGTATGATCCAAAACTTGGGCGTGTATTGCAGGCGGATATTATTATTCAAACGCCTAGTAATGTTCAGTCTTATAATCGTTATTCTTATGTTTGGAATAATCCGATGTTGTTTACGGACCCAAGCGGGTATAAGACTTGGTTGGATCGGGCTGGGGATGGCATCCGAAATGCTGGTTATTATATTGACAATAATCGAGAGAATATTGCTACCGGAGTAATAATTGCGGGAACAGTCGCTTGTGCAGTTGGCACTGCTGGAATTTGTGGTGCAGCTGCTGCCGGGCTCGCGCAGGGTGCGTTATTCGGTGAGTTAATAGGCGGCTATAGTGCTTATAAAAATGGAGGTAACGTTTTAGCCGGTGTCGCTTTAGGTGGTGTAATGGGCATGTCGGGGAGTGCCATGTCTGCATATCACTTATCTTCTGGTATAACGCTTACATCGTCGGCTGCAAGCGGAGCGTGGATTGGTGGATTTAATGGAGTGACTATTGGGTTTGCTGGTGGTAACGGATCTCCAGATGATGTAATGAGAGGAGCGATCATAGGTGCCGTTGTAGGCGCCGCAACTGGCGCAGCTATTTATAAGTTTCAAGAGCACGTAAATAGCGTAGCTAGAGCAAATTTAAAAGATAAATGGGTGCTCAATATACAAGAGAAATCCCCATATCCAAATAATGGGCCGTGGTCTAATATCAATATTAGTCAATCCGCAGAAAACGCAGGTAAATATGTTTTAAACGGATATTTGGACTTAACTCGACCTGTGGCAAATGTACTAGCATCTGAATTTGGGATATTTGCAGCGACTAATATAACGAGTGCGCTAGTTGTTGATAATCAAACTGAGTTAAGAAATAGATATGATACTAAAGAAAATAGAGAAGTAGTTGGCGGGTACGTGTCTGATTACACTTCTGACTATGTTGAATCTGGTATAGATTATATTATCGATGAAATTCAAGAAGGTTCTAATTAGTTATCAATGATTACACTATATTCTTCTGTGATATTAAGTTTAGTTATGATGTTTGATTATTTTCCTACTAAAGAGTCTGTAAATGTATTGAAAGAGCTAATTTTTCAAAAAGAAAAAATATTGAATATTAGAGTTTATTCGGAAAATAAATATCGCTTGACCTGTCCTGGAAGTTTTAGATTTTCCAATAGTGATGGGGATTGGTCTAGCTATATAGAAAAAGCTTTAATTTCAGGTAGTCAAATATTAGTAATAGACGAAAACTTAAATTTTAACCTGATTAATGTAGACGCGAAGATTAAAGAATTTGATATGTGGCAGGAAGAAGATAAAATATATTTGACGCTAACAATGTCTTTTAACGCCAAAAAATTCAAAAATATAGAAGTTTCACATTCTATTTATTTACCATATAGCAGATATCAACACCCGGATCAAAGTTGCATGGATGTAGGGCTTTCTCTGCAATCGTTTTTACAAGATTTTATTCTACAAACATATTTAATATTATATGAACAACTTTAAAAAATTATCTTGCATAATTGTAATAACATTGTGTGTTAGTTGTGTATCAAGTACTTATCTATTAGATTCATATGGTCTTTCTAGAGAAAATGTAACAATATTAAAAGAGTATAATAAAGTTTACATAGGAAAAATTAATTTAGCATCTGTTACTAGTAATTTTCCTAGGTCAAAAATTTTAAGGTGTAAATTTAAGGGAGAGTTTGGTTTTAAAAAAAATTCAACTGTTGAGGCGTATATTGAAGAAGCTATCAATAACGAATTGGAGTATTCAGGTATTTTCAGCATTTCTAATGCGGTCGAAATGCAAATCCATATTATAGATTTGTATAGTATCATTGAGGAGCAATTGCTTACCTGGGGAATTGTAATCCAGCTAACTATTGGAGATGAAATTGTATTCTTTACATCTGAATATACAAAAAAAATAGATAATTTGACTGGTGATGAAGATTGTTTGCAGACCATGTTAGCATTTGAACCTGCGGTTGGGCATTTTATTGGTGATCTCTATAAACAGTCTCTTTTTAAAAAATATGTGATGTAGAGTAATAGTTTCAGGTCTTGTTACGTGCGTTTGTTTTGATTAGATGGTTTAGTTACCTCTTTACTTATACATGCACGTGTGTATTAAGTCCGATAAATGATTTCAACTAAGATTTTGGTTTATATGTGTATTTTGAAATCATAGAATTAAAGGGGCAACTGCAGAATTTGTAAGACGCAGCTGCGGTTCAATATAATGTTAAAGTGCATAGTCACTTGTCTTACCGGAATTATAGAACTATGGTGAATAAATTAGTTGTTTTTATTTTTTTGTTGATGGTGGGGGGTGTTGTAAATGCGAACTCTCAGGAAGGAACCATTCATACGATACATTCAAATACTAATTCAAGGTTAGTGCATGTATATTTGGATGGTAAGCCACAATTTGATGGTGGTGTAACTTGTTCGTCAAATTACTGGACTGGCAATTCAATGGACGATCTTGATTTCAAAAACTTTGTACTGCCTATCTTATTAACAGCTCAAGCAGCATCAAAAAAAGTAGTAATTAGTGTTAATGGCTGCAATGGTAGCTATCCGAAAATATTTGGGGTCGACTTGGTACCGAGAAAGTAGTGAGTTTGAACTTATTTAACGATCAAATGGATTTTATAATGTGTTTCGCACACATAAAATCATTATGGAGTTAGAGCGTAAGGTTCGTGGTCGACATAATATGTTCGCAACATCGTGATCTATCAAGTAGAAAATAATAAATGTCATCTTGAATATGA
>CALZJE010000074.1 GCA_945787715.1 uncultured Ectothiorhodospiraceae bacterium
ATACGAGTCATTAGGCGGTTTTGGTACTGGCGCTTTATATGGTGTGGGCCTGACAATAGTGCTTGCCAGCAACCCTGTCGGGTGGGTTGCAGCACTTACAATTGGCGCTGTCGGTGCTGGTCTGTCATACGGAGGAGGAAAAGCAATGGGCAAGTTATACACTTCTCTCGGCGAAGAAACTGATGTAGCTCACTTTACTACAATTGATAAACTATGTACGGATCTATTTATTAAGTAATGAAAACACTAGGCCTTTTTGCACTTTCATATATGGTTTATGGCATTCTTGCAATGGTAGTCGTAATGCACTTCCTGCATTTTATCTTGCCTAAAAAATTAGACAAAATATGGTTTAATGAGCAATTTTTTAACAATAACGAACTATCAATTTATTCCTCGTACCCTCTTAGCATTGTTCGAACATCCTCTTATATTTGCGCCATATGCCTACCGTTTATAGTCAAAAAACGGTTTGGTGATTTGTCTCCGGTAAAAAGCATAAGTTTACCGATTAAATTATTGTGTTATTTATGGCTGGCTCTTTTTTTATTAGGCGTGACAATGATAATTACTATTTTCGTTCTTTCAGCAATACTTCCTTGATAGAGATTTTATTTTTAAAAAATGAAAATTTTTGGGCCGGCTATACTATTCACTATGGCGTACGGCACGCCAATTATGCTAATCCTATTACATATATTGCATTTAATAATTCCCAAAAAGTTTGATGAGATATGGTTTAATTAAAAATACTTTAGTGTAGCTGAGTTAACCACTTAATCATGGGAATTGGTGTTGCATGCCACCAAGTAGCACATGCTAACAACAATAACAAGAAAAATGAGATTGTTATCGAGTCACTCGGCGGACTAGCAACTGGTACGATTTACGGCATTGGAATAGGTATTTTTCTTATTAGTAATCCTGTCGGTTGGGTAGCTGCGCTTGCGATAGGCACTGTTGGTGCCGGGATGTCATATGCCGGAGGAAAAGGTGCGACAAGTCTATATTCTTCTTTAGGTGAGGATGTGGATGTCGCTCACTTCTCAACTATAGATAAATTATGCACGGATATCTTTAATAAAAAATGAAATCTATCGCAACATTCGCTTTTTTCATTATGACATATGGCATTCCCACCATCATTGTTTTATCACATCTATTGCATTTTATTTTAACAAGAAAACTAGATAAATTTTGGTTTAACGACGGATTTTTTAGCATCTCAGAACTAGCCGTATATTCATCCTACCCGCTCAGCCTCATTCGAACAATTTTTTACACGTCCGCTGTTTGTTTGCCTTTCGTCGCTAAAAAGAGATTTGGTGATTTATCTCCGGCAAATCAATTAAACCTCTTCGTTAAACTGCTGTGTTATATCTGGCTTTTATTATTCTTGCTCGGTATGGTTATGGTAGTGATTTTCCTGGCGAGTTTTTTTCTTCTCCCATAGCAGTTGGCATTTTGTTAATAAGCAATCCGGTTGATTGGTCTGCTGCGTTAGTTATTGGCGCAGGCGGGTCTTTTATAGCAGGCAAAGGTACGGCAAATGTTTATACTTCATTAGGTAAAGAAGCTGACGCTGCACACTTCACCACTATAGTACGACTTCTATTTGAATAAATCCGTTACTTTCAAAAGTTTATGAATGTCAGGGCATCGGATTACTTCAGTGCTGGCAATGAACTAGCGTTAATTCTTCATGTATCAGGTTTTTTCTAGCCGACAATTGACTATTACTTATTCGATTCAAGCGGTAAAGATCCGTTAAGGATGTAATTTATGTGCGCCAACAGCTTGTGTATTCGGCGTACAATTGATTTTTGTTCCCACTGTTTTGAGCCTACTTAATCCCCCTCGATCCCTCTTTTAAAAAGGGGGAGGTTTAAATTGCTGTACATTCACAGTTTCTTCTCTGTAGACACTGATATTAATCATTTCCGACACACCTGACAGCGTCTGTTCATTTTCCCCAGTTTTTGTCGATACTCATTTATAGGTTACTAAATACTCCCCAAACTTGGATTACTTGAATTCTTTACGATAAGTCAATGATTTCGTTTATAGGAAAAACAACATACATTAACACGACTCAGGTCGGTTTAATGCCAGCGTCTCTATTGTTATGGCTATTTGTGACATGCCTCTGTTTTATACCCATCGATTTAAGCGCCAATCCCCGAGAATCTATTCAACAAGCATCGCAAATGATTGAAAAAGGTAACGCATCTGGCGCGTACCAAATATTAGAGTTCTTGGAAGACGAATATGCAGGCTGGTGGGAATACGATTACGTACTTGGTGTAGCAGCACTGGAAAGCGGTCAGGCTAACTTGGCCATAATAGCGTTGCAACGAGCCTATGCCATGAATCCACGGCTTGCAGGTGTACACATAGATTTAGGACGTGCTTATTATGAAGTCAATGAATATGACACGGCGAGAATAGAGTTTGAGTTAGCACTCAGTAAAAAACCACATCCCGCTGCAGAAAAAGTGGCTAAAACTTATTTAAGATTACTCACACCCACACAGGCAAAAAAATCTAGAAGAACATCATTTAATGTGTTTGCGGCGTCGTCTGGCGGTTATGACACTAATGCAAACAGTTCAACCAATGCGAAAATTTTTGAGGGCTTTGAATTAGCCGAGGAGAATATTCAAACACCCTCTCTCTTCGTTTCTGCGAAAGTAGGTATTCAAGGGGCATTTAAAGTTAGTCCAAAAGACACAGCGATATTCACGGCGAATTACACACAACGCTATAACAAAGACGCTTTAATGGTGAATTTTACTAGCTTTAATGCGTTGGGTTTGTGGCGATATAATGCGAGAGATCTCGAACGTAATGTTGGAATTCAACTGCAAAAAACTGATATTGCATCAGATCTAGAAAGTTTTGTGACCGCTTTCACATACTCACAATCTACGCCAGTTTTTAAAGCACTTTATTTTAATCTGTTTTCTAGTTTATCGAATATTGATTTCGGAACTGAGTTATCAGAACGAAACGCGATGCAATTTATTGCCGGCGGGGGTTTTTCGATAAAACCCAAGCGTTTATATGCACCTACCCTTCATCTCTCATCGTTAGCCGGTAAATATCACCCAAAAGAAAGTGGCTCTAAACACGAAAAATATCTAGCCGGTGGACGAATAGTTCTTAACAAGAAGTTTAAATTATTTAAGCCAGGCAGTTTTTCTGTCAGTGGTGGAGCCATGTATTCGGACTATGTTGGCTTATTTTCGTCAACAGAGCGAAAAGAAGTATTAGTCGATGGGTCATTTAATATTGCATTAAATCCGAATCGTTACTGGGAGCTATTTTTCAACAGCTCTTATACCAGAAATCTTTCCACTGTTAATCTGTTTGACTACTCACGCCTTAATACGTCAGCTGGCATAAAATATACATTTTGAGGGTTTGCGTCATGATTATAAATCACACTATTCGTTACGCCCTATCACTTTTTCTGATAACTACTCTGCTTTCTATTGGCAATGTGTCAGCGGGCGAATCCATCGGCAAACTAATTTTCACGATTGGTAAAGTTCAAGTAATTGATGCAAGTGGAAAACATAAAAGAGCACGTCGTGGAGCGGATATCTTCCAGGGAGATACGATTAAAACGTTTGTTAAAGGACAGGCACAAATAAAATTTGTTGATGGCGCTCGTATCTCTATAAGAGCAAATAGTGAATTCAAAGTCGATGCTTATGTTTATAGTGAAAACCCAGATAAAGATAAAAGTGAAATGAGTCTGATTCGTGGTGGAATAAGAGCAGTAACTGGTGCTATTGGTAAGAAGAATAAAAAATCTTACAAAATGAAGACGGCAGTAGCAACAATCGGGATTAGAGGAACGGATTATTCGTTAATGTTATGCCAATCTAATTGTAAGGATGAAGTTAACGCAACAGTGAATAGTGGATTGTATGTCGGGGTGGTGAATGGCGGTGTTACTGTTAGCAATCAATTGGGCAGTATCACGTTAGATAAAAACCAGTATGCCACCGTGGGCTCATTCAACATAAAACCCCGTATGTTGCTTAAACCACCCTCTTTCTTGATGTTTGACAAAATAAAAGCCTCCAGAAAAGATCTCATTGAATTTGCAAACAACTTTGATAAAAAATCAGATAAAAAAGAGACCTTAAAATCGGCGAAATCTCCGAGTACAAGTCAAACACAAAAATTATCAACACTTGCTAGCAATCAACTAGGATCATCGAGTACTAATGCGCTTCCTTCTTCTATCGCAAAACGCATCGACGGCAGAAATTCCCAAATACCAACTGAAGTTGCGACTCAATTAAAAAATTTATTTATCAACAATAGTGACAAACTATCAGCAATAGATCAGGAATTAGTGGAAGGTCTTAAAAAGGAATTTAGTAATGCAGAAACGACTGAAGAAATAAACGAAGTTATTGAACGAAATAGTGATGAAATCGCAAAAATTTCAGAATTTATAAAAGACGAAGGTATTTCACTTGATGTAGCTGGTGATTGCAGCAGTCTCTTTAGCTCTTCTTGTGACAATTTTTCCGATATCATTGGCAACGATCCCAATTCAATCATTACTGATGATAACTCAGCTACCACAATTGGGGACGGCAGCTCTAGTACACCAACACCGTTACAAGTGACGCGTTTATCTCGTTTTTTCACGTCAAGCCTTGTTAATGACGGAAGCTCGTTTGAATACGCCACTGAAAACAACGCCGACAATCAATTAACTTCATTTTACCGGGCTGATTCATCAGATCTTTCTCTGTATAGTTACAGTGATTATGGACTTGAAACTGCAATTGTCGAAGAATATGGTTATGACCCAGACACAGGATTATCGTGGGGACGATGGTCTAACGGAAACATCGCAAAAACACTTCACACCACAGATAACAGCTCTCTTGAATCACTCGATTTTAATAGCCAGAGTCTGCATTGGGTGCAGGGTATGGATGGTTCAGATAATATTCAACTACCGATCACCGGCACACGTGATTTTACACTGATTGGAAACACCAGACCCACGGATAACCTCGGTAATATAGGTACGCTTGGCGCTGCATCTCTCTTTGCAAACTTTGAAACCAATACGGTTGACGCCGATGTCACACTCTCAATCAATCAACAATTATGGCGAGGTGGCCAACAGGATATTTCGCTTGATCGATCAACCGGAAGATTTTTGGGAAATCAACTCAATATTCAGGTTTTTGATGCAACCGGATCCACCACAGGCACTGGAGGCCAAATCTCTGGTGGTTTAATTACCAGCCCAACTAACGCTGGCGCATTCAGTTATTCACTTGATGCTAACACTAATGGTCAAGATACAACGGTAAGCGGTACGGCTGTATTTAGTGAGACGAAAAAATGAAGCAAGCGGCTATTTCCCTCCACACTACTACCCTGTTAATTACAATCCTGTCACTGTCAGCGTGTAATATTTTACCTAATGATAATGATGGTAACAAAAATGTTGTCATGCCGCCGTTACTCGAAGAAAACCTTAACACTAATAACATTGTCACCTATAAAGGTGCGGCTACTAAAGGGCCGATTACCGGTGCGACCATATCTGTATATGCTATAGATGATACTGGTTTAAAAACTGGTGAAGTTTTGGCCCAAACAACATCTCTCGATGGCCTATGGACGTTAAATGTTAATAATATTGATAATGATATTTTATTGGTGGAATCGGCGGGTGGTACGTACATTGATGAATCAGACCCTGAGACAGATATAAACAAAAAACGAAAACTCACACTTGCCGCTAATGAAACACTCTATGGCGTTTTAATCCCTGGTGAAACCACAGCTGCAATCAATTTTTTAACCCACAGTTTAGTAAAGATGTTTCAAACTGAAACATCAAAAGCATCGGATGTAAATCAGGCATTTAATCGGGTACGTTCTCGCGCATACAATTCGTTGTTGTTCGATCCGTTCACCCTGTTGCCCACTGATCCAATCAACCCAGATACTGCTGCATCTGATAATGCCAAAATGTATGCGCTGCTTATTGGTGGTGGTGCTTATATGATGAATTCCGCATCTATGCTAATCGATGATCCGAACATAAGCTACACTGCTATTGACATGATCACTGCTGATTTTTCAGATTGCAAAATTGATGGCTCTATCAATGGACAAGGCCTTGATACACTTTATGCTCTATCTGCCACACTCTTTGACACGATTAATTTGAAAGATGAAATATTACGCTTTCGAAATAATCACTATGAGCAATATCCCAATACGCCACTTCCTAACCTAGATGATGTATTGTTGTGTGATCCAGCACCTCTAATATCAATAGCACTACCATCAGAATTAATTGGTCTATCTGTTTCATCAGGTAGTCTGGCGCCAGCATTTAGTACTTTTACACATAATTACTCGCTAACCGTACCATGGTCATCCAGTACAATTGATATAACACCGATAGCGGATACTGTAGGTACACAGATTGACTTTAGTACTCAAACAATCAACTCAGGGCAAACCGCATCAGGCATTTCATTGGCAATAGGAAGTAATATCATTACGCTTCAAGTCATTGCGGAAGACGGCGAACTGCAAGATAACTATATTTTATCAATCAACAGGGATGATCAGATGACACTTAATTCTGTTGTTGATGGCGGCATAAAAACACTCGCGCTCAATTGGAGTGCTGTTTCTAATGCGGATACCTATCGAGTATTGTTGGAACCGCGATCTGGTAGTGGATTTACTCAAGTTGGTAGCGATACCGCATTAACCTCTCACACCATACCATTAGCAACACATTTATTTGACTGGACTTCTGCCAGTTTAATCGTGGAAGCATACGGTAATGGCGGCCTTACCCTACTCAACAGTTCGTCTGCCTATCAACTGACTGCGGGGGATATGTTAGGTTCTATTGGATACATAAAAGCTTCCAATCCTGCAAGTTCTACTTATTTTGGACAAGATGTTGTTATCAGTGCTGATGGGACAACCATGGCAATTGGATCGCATTATGAAAGTACCGGTAACTCTGCATCTGGTGCTGTTTATGTATTCAAAAAATCAGGATCTACGTGGGAAGAGGAAACAAAACTGAAAGCCAGCGATATGGCCATCAATGATTATTTTGGTGCGAGTGTGGATCTCAGTGCCGATGGAAACACCTTAGTTGTTGGCGCATATGGTGTCGCAGATGACCCTGCAAAATCTTCAAATTGGAATCAAGGTGCTGTTTATATTTTTCAACGAACAACGGGTATTTGGGGGAATGAAATAAAATTGCGGCAAACAAACTATCAAACAGATGATCATTTTGGTGTTGCCATTGCTATCAGTGCAGATGGAGAGACTTTAGCTGTAGCAGAAACAGGCGATGATGTGTTAGCGTCAGACTCTGGCTCTGCACATATTTTTGCATTCAATGGTAGCTCCTGGAACCATCAAGATGAGTTACGGCCAAGTAACGGCGCAATAAACTTTAGCTTTGGATCATCATTAGATATTAACGCTAACGGAGATACACTAATTGTTGGTGCCCCGGGAGAAAACTCTACAACTCAGGCAATCAATAGCACGCCTAACTCAAGTGGTAGTGGTGTTGGCGCAGCATACATTTTTACACGTGATGGTGTTGATGTCTGGTCTCAACAGACCTACTTAAAAGCCTTTAATTCTCAAAATTCCGATAATTATGGAAAAGCCGTTGCCATCAGTGATGACGGCTTTACAGTCGTTATTGGTGCACCCAATGAAGATAGTAATACAACCGGTATTAACTCAACATCTAGTGATAATCTAAGCACTGATAACTACGGCGCAGCCTATACCTATACCTGGGATTCATCAACCTGGACACAACAAGCTTATGTAAAAGCGATCACATCGAGTATGGGTGATTTCTTCGGTAGTAGTGTTGCCTTAAACAACAGTGGCACTATACTCGCTGTGGGAGCAATTCAAGAGGATGGTAGCGCAGAGGGTGTTAACGGGATTGTGGATGAAAGTTCGTTGGCAACTGGTGCTGCTTATGTTTATAAAATAGATGGTGGAAACTGGACCGAAATAAACTATATCAAAGCTAAAAATACTTCATCATCTGATGAATTTGGCGGGAATGTTAGTCTAGATGGATCGGGAAATACATTAATTATCTCGGCGTATAAAGAAGCTGGCTCCTCTCCAGGTGTAGATGGGGTAGTTAATAATAGTTTTGGCAATTCAGGTGCGGTATATATTTATTGAGCAAGCATCTATTTTGACTTGGCTTCGTAAACACCATCCCAGTCGACTGCGGGTGGTTGATTTTGATATTCATACAGTCTATTCATATAAACCGAATAGAGATTTGTCGCCGTTGAAAACTTTAATAATTCGTTTAAAACTCGTCTAGCTTCTTGCCAATTTTGATTGCGATAATACGCTAATGCTTCATCAAATAAATTAATCTCTTGTTGTTGTTGTTCGCTGAGATTATCATTAGCCGCTACAGGTTTGTAGATAGATATTGGAACAAGTTTACCGACAACAACGACAAAATCTATTTCTTGATATGACCAATCTGGTACCTGTTGTTTTGTAGATTCACTAATAAATAGCGTTTCCCCATATTGTTTGGTAAGACTCTCAAGCCTGCTAGCCAAGTTGACAGCGTCACCTAATACAGTATAAGCAACTCGAAATTTTGAACCCATATTGCCGACATTCATACGACCACTATTCAATCCCATACCAATATTTATCGAGGGATAGCCTCTTTTTTCGAATTCTTTATTGAGATTGGGGAGCACTTCTTTCATTTCCATCGCTGCAAGCAAGGCATGACGTGCATGTTCATCATCTAACAATGGTGCACCCCAAAATGCCATGATAGCATCACCGATATATTTATCTACGGTCCCTCTGTGTTTATGAATAATTTTTGTCATCTCAGTAAGATACAAATTCATCATTGATGACAGGGATTCAGGATCCATTGTTTCAGATATACTGGTAAAGCTACGAATATCAGAAAATAAAACGGTCATCTCTCTCGTTTCACTTTTTAACGAAACCTCACTGATGTTTTTATTCATCTCATCAACTAATTCTGGAGGCACATATTGCCCAAACAATCCCTTGAGCTTACGCTTTTTGTGATCTTCAATAAAATAGCCGTAAGCAATATGCAAGACAAAAAGCATCAGAATCATTAACAAAGGAGAGACAATTGGAGTAATTAAATTTAGCTCTTGCCAGGTGTAATAGTTAAAATATAGTGTGAGAGAAACTAATCCAAATGTGGCTAACACACTATATATGAGTGTCAGTGTTCTCAAAACAAATATCATTAGCACACCGATTATTAAGTGAGTAAAAAAATCGAGACCTTGCACATCAAAGGGCTTCAGCTTAATTGTTTTATCCAATATTCCGGAAACCATATTAGCGTGGACTTCAACTCCAGGATAAACATTTTGCACGGGTGTAGCACGTAAATCTAACAATCCTGTTGCAGAAGTACCCATGAGTACAATCGCACCTTCCAGTGTTTCCATTTTTACCGATTTATTCAACACATCTTCAGCTGATACATATTGATAACTTGGATACTTACCTCTATAAGGAATATAGGCAATGCCTTGGGGTGTCACTGGAATTTCAAAATCATCGAATTTGATTGCTTCAAGAACATTCTCACCGCCTGTTGCAACTTCGTTAGCGTAAACTGGCTCAATGGGTGGGAAACCGAGTAGTGCTCGAGTTACGGCTAAAGAAAGACTTTGATAAATTTCGCCTTCATACATTTGAATCATGGGAACAGCGCGTACAATTCCATCTTTATCAATAGTTGGAATATCTACAAAGCCACCATTCCAGGCAGAGTTTTGAAAAATCGCCATATTGCCACCAAAACCTGTTGGTGTTAATAAATCGTTTTGCAGATTAGTGAATGGAAGCGTTGTTTCAACGGCAGGCGGTAGTACGCCGGTATTTAGGTCTTTACTGTTCGCCTTTAGCTGGTTTCGGAAGAAGTATCCGGTTATCACATCCCTATCTTTTAACGCATTCGCAAAGCGTTGGTCATAATTCAGATCGTCTTTCATCCGCTCAAGTGCTGATAAATAATCTGCATTATTTTTTAAAGAGCCATCAGCAATGGCCTTTAATGTTGATAATCCGGAGCTATCATCAGGCTCAGCAAATAAAATATCGAAACCCAAAACCTGAATATAATAATGGTCAAATAGCGTATCCACAATCTCAGCCATT
This sequence comes from uncultured Ectothiorhodospiraceae bacterium, assembly GCA_945787715.1. GTDB lineage: Bacteria > Pseudomonadota > Gammaproteobacteria > S012-40 > S012-40 > CALZJE01. Next base: position 10,255 of record CALZJE010000074.1, read on the forward strand.
ACTTTCCGATTCCATGGCCAACGCCCAATATTTTTCAGACTTTTTTCGTCAATATCTAAGATAACCACTCGCGGATCGTGAGAATTTGGCATAGTGAGGTTTAAACGAACATCGTAAATCTTATTCTCGAGCGCAGTCATCCATGAATGCTGGAAGATGTTCGCCGCTTGAAGAAGAAAGAAGACGATAATTAGAATATTTAGAATTGTGCGTGTCATTGGTTGCCATATAAGTTTTGATTAGAAATGACTTACCTATCACGTACTTATATTGGCAATTAGAGAGGATTCTTAAATATATAGCGTTGGACTTGAGGAGAATGAATAGAATTACTAGAACTGGTATTTCATAGCGATTTGAGAGGAGTCTTCATTGAAAGAAAAATTAATCATAAGCTCAGTGCTTTTCAAGCGTTCTGCATACTTTTCAGGCAATAATGTCACTGCGGTAAAGTGTAGCAGTGCGCTTGTCGCGTAATATAGGTTGATGGAATTCTGCGTTGGACATTCACCAAGCATAAAATGGTTTTTATGCGTTTTCTCCGTCTGGCAGTTTGCATAGCCTGTTCTTGTTGTTTCCCAGTCAAGCACATAAGTTGCAAGATAGTTCGCATTATCGAAATCTTTTGCTAAAACGAAACTGCTATTACAGCAAAGACAGATTCCAAATAACAACATGACGTGCTTCAGCATTTGTGCCCCCATACTTACTCATCAACTACATGTAAGTAAACGGACATCGGCAAATAATTATTACTGACTAAAGCGTAAACTAATTCACATTTTGAATATTAACCCTATGAATCACCAAGCTTAGTGGAAATTGACCATATTTTAATCTACTGTTAAGGCTAAGCTTTCACCGATTCGTGAAAAATCGCATATAAATCAATTACAACTTCAGGTATATTTTCCAGCATACTCAGATAGAGCGAGGCATCATCACTAATACTTTCGATCTCTTCGTCTTCTAGAAAGCCAGATGCGGCAACAATCGGCAATAATAGCTCGGCAATAGCTTCCCCACCATCGTCAAACCATGCATCCTCGTCATTTAGATGCTTTTCTATGAATGCTGCAGACCAAGCTTCCATTTCAGATACGTATTCGTCCTCATTCTCTGCCGATAAAGGAATAGAAAGAAACTCACCCGCCAATAACTCACGCGCAATCTGAGCACGCAATTTTAAAATTTGTGGTTTAACTTGATTTACCAGTTTATTAGCAACCTCATTATGATCAACCTCACCTTCCTCGCCGATAATCTCACTAATCAACTGCTCATCAGTGGTGGCAATAGGGCTGATAACTGTTGCCGCTAAATAGCCATGTGTTTCGATAAACGTTAAACACTCTTCGTTTAAATCACCTCTATCAAGTATTTCTTCTAATTCCGAATATTCTTTAAATTCATCCACTTGGGCTCTCCAGTTTATCTAAAATTTTTTCCATCAATTCTTGCAGGCTAATCATATTGGAACTTGGTTTGGTTTGTGCAATTTTCACTTCATACCTGTTCAAAGTTAGTTTGAACTGCAAAAGTATTCAAAATTGAGCCAATTAAAATGACTGTAGAATTTGAAATAGATAACCAACAACAGTTTTCTCGATATTTTAACAAAGCTTTAGTTCATCATGCGAATAATCAGATAAACTTAGCGATTGAGTTTTATCTAAAAGCGTTGAATTATAACCCAGGGCACCTACCTACATTACAAGTATTAGCACTTCTATTTGAAAATACCTCGCAATTTGATAAAGCACTCACCTATTATAAACACGCACTAGTAAAAAATACGCACTCCCCTATTCTCCACCACTCAATTGCAAATTGTTACGACGCCTGTATGCAGTTGAGAAAAGCGAAATATCATTACGAACAAGCTATCAAACTTAGACAAGATTACTCTGAGGCTTATAATAATCACGGCAACGTTTGCCGTAAATTAGGGGATTATGCGCTTGCTGAACAAAGCTTGTTCCAAGCACTGAGGCTCTTTATTACTGTTGAAACACTAGCGAATATTGGTTTACTGATGGCGGAGTTGAGGAAACCCGATTCAGCATTAAGCTACTATAATCATGCACTACAATTGCAGCCAGATAACGCGTTTGTTTTATGGAATAAAGCACTTTTACTACTATCTCAGGGCAACTGGAAAGAAGGCTGGAGACTTTATGACTATGGATTGATTTCAAAAACTCGGCCAAAACAAATTACACCGCCAGAGAACGCTGTTCCAAGTTACTCCTTAAACTATTTTAGAAATAAAACGGTATTTATTCATCGCGAGCAAGGTATCGGCGATGAAATTATGTTTGCATCCTGTTATCAGGAAATTATCAATGTCGCTCAAAAGTGTTACATTGAAGTAGATACGCGCCTTGTCCCACTTTTTCAACGCGTTTTTAAAAATGCGACGATCATCCCTCATTCCGAATTGCTCATTTCTAGCGATTATGCCTATGAAGAACTTGCTGATGTCCACATATCATCGGCAAGTATTCCTCGCTTTCTTAGACATTCGTGGGAATCATTTTCACAAAGTAATGCTTATCTCGCATCAAGGTCGGAAATCACAACACACTGGAAAACCCGTTTCGATAATTTAGGAGGCGGATTAAAAATTGGGATATCCTGGCGCGGTGGCTTAGGTGAGCAATCAATAAAACGCTCTGCAGAGCTTAGCTGGTGGGAACAACTATTTCAGCAAGATCATTGTCATTTTATTAATTTACAGTACGGTCATGTAGAAGATGAACTTAATGAATTAGATTCTATTATCCATGAGTGGATTGAAACAGATCATTTTCATAACATGGAAGAATTAGCCGCTCAGATCTCCGCATTAGACTTAGTTATTACCGTCAGTAATGTTACCGCTCATCTGGCAGGTGCGTTAGGCAAACCAGTTTGGATCATACTCCCCTATGCTGCTAATTGGCGGTGGTTAAATGGCAAAAATCCTTCAGTTTGGTATCCAACTGCGCGACTATTTAGTCAAACATCACCTGGTGATTGGGGAAGCGTTTTTAATGAGGTGGTTGAAGAGTTAAGTAAATTGAAAAATTCTCGGTTGCCATTTTCTCAGCAGCAGAATCAAATTGAAACCTGCGTGCCGTAATTCAGAAAAAAATGGGAGAACAACGACACGCTCCCATTTTTACGCATTCTTTAGTTTTAGCTCAGAAACATATCTCTAACTTTATACAAATCATCTTCGGTATCTATACCTGGTCCAGGAAGTTCTTTTGCCACATCAACATGAATTTTTTCACCGTGAAATAAAATTCTTAGCTGCTCAAGCGATTCAACTTTCTCATGATGACATACAGGCCACGTAACAAACTTTTTGAGGAAACCGGCTCGGTAGGCGTATAAACCAACATGACGATAAAATTCTGTGGTTGACGGTAAGTGTGGTGGATTCGGAAAGTGGTCTCTATCCCAAGGAATCGGAGCACGACTAAAATACATTGCATAGCCGTCACGGTTACTCACAACTTTCACCACATTAGGATCAAACAATTCATCAACCTGGTGAATTCGAGTGCAAACTGTTGCTGCACCGGCTTCGTATCTTTTAGTTAAATTTTCTGCAACCTGGTTAATAACACTCGCGGGCATTAATGGCTCATCCCCCTGCAAATTCACCACAACGCGATCTTTAGAGTAACCTTGTTCTTCAATGACTTCAGCTAAGCGGTCTGTTCCTGAGTTGTGGGATGTTGAGGTCATGCAAACCGTCGCGTCAAATGATTCGGCGACTTCTCGAATGCGATTATCATCAGTTGCAATAATGATTTCATCTGCGTCACTTTTTAACGCACATTCATAAACGTGCTGAATTAAGGTCTTGTTCGCAATAAGTTCAAGTGGTTTTCCCGGTAAACGAGTAGAAGCGTAACGCGCCGGAATAACAATTGAAAAACTCATGCTTATACTTCCTCATCAGCACTTAATTGGCGAGCCTCTTCTTCCAACATGACAGGAATATCGTCTCGAATCGGAAAAGCTAATCGATCGGCTTTACAAATTAATTCTTCTTGTTCTTTTTTGTAAACCAGAGAGCTTTTACATAATGGGCAAGCTAGTATATCTAATAATTTTCGGTCCATTTAACACCCTTCATTTTTTGGCTTATCACCGGTTTCTATGTTTTTAATTGTGTTTGCAATTGAGATGATTAATTTGTTGTTGTGCCTTATTTTGTAACACGATTAAGCAGTGGTGTTATTTGATCCATAAATTTGCTTTTAAACGACTGTTCCAAATCTGCAACAACTGGTACTACCCATACATCCCTTAAGGGTAGGTAACGACATTTTACCGCATCTTTCTCGGTCAAGAGAATCGGAAAATCATTAGAGAAGCATAAATCCTCTAATTTATATGCATAATGATCAGGAAATGAACGTTCTAATACGTTAATATTGAACGTTTTTAAAGCATCGAAAAAGCGAGAAGGATTTCCAATACCCGCCACCGCGTTTACAGTCTGACCTTGCAATGTCGATAGTGGGATTTTTTTTGTATCATCGTTTAAAGCATACGCCTCAGATACTGTTAACTGCATGCTATGTTCATTAGGATTTTCCGCATCCCCATTGACTACACAATAATCAACACTATTCAATCGACTAACCGGCTCACGAAGCGGCCCAGCAGGAAGTAGCAAGCCATTCCCTACTCGTCTCTCTCCGTCAATGACGACAATTTCAATATCTCGTGCCATCGCATAATGCTGCAATCCATCATCAGATAAAATCAATTCTACATCATTGTTAGTCAAAAGTGTTTTTATCGCATCAGCGCGTCTTGGAAAAACGACAACTGGGCATTTTGCTCTGGTGGCGATTAACACAGGCTCATCCCCCACAAATAAAGGATCACTGTGAGCAAAAACAAGTTCGGGTTTCTTAAGTTTTTGACCACCGTAACCTCGACTGACCACACCAGCCTTTATACCGTTCTCGGTTAATAATTCAATAAGTGCAATAACAAGCGGTGTTTTACCAGTTCCACCGACAAAAATATTTCCAACCACGACAAGTGGGACGGGAGCGCGATATACTTTTGATGGAGAGTTGAGATAGCTTCTTTTTCTCTGCAGACTTATGAACGCAAAAACTTTCGACAACGTTTTTAAGGCAAAAGGAACTTGCTCTGCTGGTTTATACCAATATTCTGTGATCTTATCGGCGAAAGACATTTGAAGCCCATAAAGAGAAATTACGACAAATGAACAAATTAAGAGGGGGGAAATGAAGAAAAATAGCGTAAAAAGCGGCCAATCCTTGGCCTAAATAGCTGTCCTTAATATAGCTTGCCTTGCAATACATAACAGCGTCCTAGCTAATTTGAATGCAGCATATTTTATGCCGGATTGATTAAGTTTCGCCAAACTGCATATTATGCAGCGAAGCATATGCACTCTTCTTCTCAATTAATTCATTATGAGTCCCAACTTCAATAACCTTTCCTGAATCAAGAACGACTATTTTGTCTGCGTTTTCAATCGTCGATAAGCGATGAGCCACTACTAAAGTGGTTCTATTCTTCATGAGTTCATCCAAAGCAATTTGTATATGTCTTTCGGATTCAGAATCGAGTGCGGATGTTGCTTCATCAAGAATTAAGATCTTTGCATCTTTTAAGATAGCCCGTGCAATTGCTAACCGTTGTCTTTGCCCACCAGAAAGCATCATCCCCTTTTCACCGACAATAGTATTTAAGCCTTCTGGCAGGTCTCGTATAAATTCCATGGCGTGAGCTGCTTCTGCTGCTTTAATTACCTGTTCATCCGTTGCATCGCTCATTGCTCCATATGCGATATTACGTGCAATGGTATCGTTAAAAAGTGTAATGTCCTGGCTAACTAGTGCAATATTTTGACGCAAGGAATTTAGTTTTACCGTTTGAGTATCTACATCATCGATTAATATTTGGCCCGCACTAGTGTTATAAAATCGAGGGATCAGATTCACTAATGTCGTTTTTCCACTACCAGAGCGGCCAACAAATGCCACTGTTTCACCCGGCGCAATTTGAAGATTAAAATTATCGATAACTTTATTTGACTCTTCATCGTACTGAAACTCAACGTTGCGATATTCAATTTTGCCTGAAACCGAGTCAAGTATTTCATTGCCGTTATTAACTTCTTTTTTGGCATCAAGAAATTCAAAAACACTTTGTGCAGCAACAATCCCACGTTGCAATACTGCGTTTATCGTTGTTAGTCGTTTTAATGGCGGGAATAGCATCAAGACCGCGGCAATAAAAGACATGAAGGTTCCAACTGTTATGGAATCCTGCATATCAGGGCGACTGGCAAGATAGACAATGGCAGCCAATAAACACGACGCAACAAGCTGTACAACAGGTACAGCGGTGGCGTTTGTCACAATAATTTTCATGAACTGTCGACGATTTTGTTGATTCGCTATTTCAAATCGATCCCGTTCGTATGTTTGTCCGCCAAACGTTTTAATGACTCTTTGACCGTCAATTGCCTCCTGCGCCACATGGGTAACATCACCCACCGAATCTTGTAATCGTTTATTAATTAATCGCAGGCGCTTGTTGATAAATACAACCATTCCGCTCAATAGAGGGCCGATAATGAGGAATAGCAATGTTAATTGCCAGTTCAAATAGAACATCCAACCAAGCAAACCAAAAAGAATGAGAGTATCTTGTACCAATATCGTTAACGCTCGACTGGCAGCATCAGAAACTTGCTCAACATCGTAGATAAGTTTGGAAATCAATTTTCCTGACGGACTTTTATCGTAATAGGCGGTAGGTAATCGTAATAAGCTATCAAACATCTGTTCCCGTAAATCACGGATCACATTGCGTCCGACCCAGGCCATACAATAACTCACCGCGAAGCTGCCAACACCACGGATAACAAAAATACCAATCAGCGCGACAGGAATAAATGTAAGGTAGAACGGATCACGCTCAACAAATGTACCATCCAGCATGGGTTTAATAAGCGCAGCAAAACCTACTTCGGTAGAGGCAACTATCGCCATGCCGACAATAGCGAAAACAAATGCTTTCCAATAAGGCTTTACGTAAACGAGTAGACGTTTATAGATCTCTTTACCGTTCATAACGGCGACTTCAGATGTTTTTGACATTCAAATTCTTAACCGGATAGTACTGCAATTCGCATGGAGCTGATTAAACCAAGAAAAAGCTCAAAGGCAATAGCAATATAAAAAAACCGCTATTGTAACCTGAAAATGGTTCAATAGAGTGGAATAAACAACTAACGCAAACAACTTGCTAGATTATTCTGCTATCTGCTGGGTAGCAAACGTAAGTCGAGTAAATCCCAATTGACGAGCTGTATCCATTGCTCTAATCACCGCTTCATGTGGGGTTTTCGCATCAGCGCTGATAACAACGGGTAACTTTATATCACCAGCAGATAATTTCTGCATGCCGCGTTTAAGGCTAGCTACCTTGTTATTCACTAACTTCTTACGGTTTAGGTAATATACACCACTACTGTCGATTGTTATTTCCAATACTTTTTCCGTCATACGTTTTTCAGAAGACGCTTGAGGTAACTCAATGCCAACTTCAAACTCTTGTTTGAACGTGGTAGATATCATAAAAAAGATGAGCAATAAAAATACAATATCAATTAATGGCGTGATATTAACATCTAACTCTTCTTGCGGACGAGGCCGGAAGTTCATGGTATTTTCTCCACAGGATCCTCATCACGTTGTCCATGGATCACTTCAACCAGTTTAATCGCTTCTTGCTCCATATAGATAACCAGATCATCAATATGACGGCGAAAATGACGTGCTGCAATCAAGCTGGGAATGGCAACGGTCAAACCTGCTGCGGTTGTCAACAGGGCTTCAGATATTCCACCTGCTAAAACACCAGGATTCCCCACGCCTTGAGAAGTAATAACAGTAAATACTTTAATCATCCCAACAACGGTGCCTAACAATCCCAACAGTGGTGAGATATTAGCAATGGTTCCCAAGGTCTGAAGATACTTTTCCATATCATGCACCACATGCCGGCCACTCTCTTCAATGCTCTCTTTCATCACTTCACGAGAATAATGCATGCTTGAAAGCCCGGAAGCTAACACACGACCTAGTGCGGAATTTTCTTTTAATGCTTGAATACTTGTTTTATCGAGCTTGTTCTTTTTTCGCAACTGATAGATTTGCGCCACCAAATGTTTAGGCGCAATTTTATGCCTCCTGAGTGCCCACCAACGCTCAATAATAATTGCCATGGCAATCACAGAACAGGCTAAAATCGGCAAACATTACACCATTCCTTTTGTGTCAGCTTTAATGTGATTCAATTTTATTCCTTAAGATCATTACTCAGTTTATTATTATATTCTTTTTTTTGTTCAGGTTTATAATAATACTAAACGTGCAAATATCTGTGCGTCGTCATAAACTACCTAATCTTTGCGAGCAAAAAACAAACAACCTTACTGACGAATCTGATAAAGTTGGTCGCCATTGAAGTGGAAATAAAATTGGAGCGGTATTTTAAAGGCTTTTAGTGCTAAATGGGAAAGTATGAATTGATTTTTTTAGGTTAAGAGTCAAGCTAACAGCCTGTAAGATTGTGCTTTCCAATCCTTTAACTATTTCTATTGAGATACAATGGGAGTAATTGTTTTTTATTTATTCGCAGTGACAATTCAATCAAGCAGGATATTGGCTCAGATACTTTCCTCAAAGAGATTTAGCCCTCGGTTGGGGTGAATTATTTATAACGAACTTCCAATGCTGTAGCAGTTCCTATCGTAACTCGTTTATCTGCTGTTTTTCGATTCCATGTTTTAAAACAAATCTTAGCAATATTTTCTCTTAACTCAACAAACAAAAGTCACTGCAATGCACAATATGAACGAGTGTCCTGTGAACTGTTATGGAGTCCCACCGCGCACTAACACTGCATAGCGGTGAAAGGAGTAGAAGTCGCGGGCCCCGAAAGTTGAAATCCCATTATTGAAATTTACGCCCCATACCAGATGTGGACTACTGACACTCGGCGATGAGGAAAAATGCCATTCTGGGACTAGATTAAACAGACTTTCATTAATTGCTGGATTACTACAAGCAATTTCTACCAGTGATCTCAGCTCTTTAATATTGGGCAATCGCCAATCACTAAACCCGGCGAAACCGCCGATATCATTCAAATATTTCGCTCTAGAAAGGGCTCCACCCCAAGTAAAACGAGCGGCGCTTGTGCAACCTGCATCAGCCAATCCCATGGAACAGCGCTGCCACATCAATCCCGTATGAAAATCTGTAATTGTATCATCACCATTATCCTGAAAACGATTATTGGGCGCGCTAGGAATCACACCTGGATCACAGGTCTGGGCAGCAATCGTAATAACTGGAGAAAAGATCAATAAAAGAACTAACAGATTAATTTTTGGTTCTAAATTGGTTTTAATAAATTCACAGATAAATTTCACATAATTCTCCAAAAAAGATTAATTCAACATCGAGAATATTCTCAAATAGAAACTACAGTACAGATCGCACTAGCGTTCACTTTCCTGCGCACCTTTACTTGAAGTAATCAATTTTATTTTACAGCCGCAGCACCTAACGTAAACGTTCGACCACTTTTGTAGTTAGCCCCGATCATCAAAAAACATATCAATGTAACCTCGCGGCGTATACCTACTCCCAGGCTACACTTAAAATAATGCAAATAAAAACACGTAGAACTTGCTCAATTGCAAGTAGCAATTATTCACTACCTCTTAAAAATGGTAGAATTGTTGTTGATTTTTTCTTCATTTGCATTGCACGCAAAAAAACCAAAATTAAAATCTCTACGATGCTCAAGGATACATAAGTATCGAGTAAGGCAAAAAACTTTTAGGGAGTCCCGCTATTCCGCACTACTCTCACATGCATCTTACTGCTGCGTGGACCAATGTTAGAATTCTGACCAGTCGCAAACATTACACTCCATGCGTCGTTTGGATTAGAGGCGGATGGCGAGGATGACCAGTAATTCATCATACCAAACACGAAACGCATATTAGTTGTGTTTGGGAAATAGGCTGTATCAATTGCTGGTTTAAAGATATTAAAATTAATCAAACTTCCCAATTCTGAAATGCTTGGCAAACGCCAATCTTTATAACCACATAAGCCCTGAGTGTTGACCTGGGCGACAAATTTTTCTGTATCACAATTGCTAGTATCAAAACAAGTTCCGCCATTGGACGTGCCTGCCGCTCCGCTGTCATTAATACCGGTTGAGTTATACCAGCTGTAAGTCCACTTCGTATCTCTTATACCATCACTACCGGGGGCTTGTTTAACCTCCCAAATTAGTCCGGTAACATTATCCCTTACACATTCCCAACTGATGGCGTCTGCTGTGAGATCATCACCATTACTGTTCAACTTAGTGTAACTAAATCCAGCGTGACCATCGCTACTATCATTTTGTGTCGCATCTCGCCCATAGCTGCAATCTTGTTGGCCTATAACCATACCACTGCAATCATTATTATTGACTATGGAGTCTTCGCCACCAAAAATAACGCCGGTATCAGTGAGAGGATGTAACGGAACGATCATCGTTCGTACTGACCTTTCAGCGCTGGGGGAAGATTCAACGCTGCCCGCTACTGCTGTGATAACAAAAAAGTAATCCACCCAGAGTTTCAAATTGGACAATACCAAACCGCTGCTTTGATCAAGTAACAATGTGCCGTCCATGGTCCCATAGTTACCGGGTGTCACTCCACTTTGTCGCGCATAATAGACGTTATATGAGCTTGCATCTGGTATATCCACCCAACTGAGAGTAACGTTGCCATCGCCATTTATCAAAGTAAGTACGGGGGTGGATGGAAAATCATTGTTTTGAACAGTGACAATACTTTGTCCATCTGAGATCGTTGCACCAATGACATGACTTAAATTAACTAAAAATTGTTCATCATTTTCAACGATCACATCATCTTGAATAGAAAAGATAATATCTTTATTATTTTCATCAGGGGAAAAACTTAACGTACCACTCCTTGCCGTGTAATCATTTCCCGCAATGGCGCTATCATTCTCTGTGTTATAGTCAACCTGAACCAAATAATCACTGGGTTTGTTCAGCGTAACGCTTACCGTGGCAATAGTATTTGATTCATTAACCGTTACATCGTCAATACTCAAACTCGGTAAATCATTATTATCAACTATTGTTACTTGTATATTTGGTCTATCCAGTTTGGCTCCTTGAATGTTACTTAAGTTGATGGCAAATATTTCATTGGTTTCGTAGCTGTCATCATCGTTAATCGTCAGCGTAATGGTTTTTTCAGTTTCTCCGACATCAAAAGTTATGCTTCCAGCCTGTGCTTCATAGTCATTGATACCACCTTCATTGTCTGCAATTGCAGTACCATTAGCGGTAGTAAAATCAAGTGTA
>CALZJE010000075.1 GCA_945787715.1 uncultured Ectothiorhodospiraceae bacterium
AATTTTCGAACCGGAATAGTCATTAAACCCCCGCCAATAACATTATTCTTAACATCCAGATTAGCATCGCGATCAAATAAAGCGCAAAACAGGTCAAGATCGTTACACGTAAAGTGTCCGAATAAATATAATCCATAAACACATCACGCACGCCAACCCATGCATGAGCGATCAACGCGATCCAGAACATAATGATCACAACATTCCAGATGGGTGCACTCATCCACTGTTGCCACTCGTTAAAGTTGTCAGCCCCACTAAACATTAACGCAAATGTAAAAAGAATTAACACCACAAGCATAAAAACTGCACTGAGGCGCTGCAATATCCAGGGCCTTACCCCGCCGGATCGCCAGCTCATATTAACCATCCTATTACCATCAACATCAGCATTCCTTCGGCAATAAATACGGCTTTCGAGGCTTTAATGGCGGACTCTTTTTCCACTGCAATATCGATATCGAATAATAGAAAACGAATTCCCGCAAAAAAATGATGAGCTAACGCCCAAAAAGCAATGATGGCCAATAATTTGAACATAATGCTGTCCGTAATTATCACAGCTTGCTCATATCCTTGCTCGTTACTTAATGACAGGTCGAGCAGATAGAGCCAGACTGGAATTGAAAGCACTAAAAATATTCCCGATAACCGATGAGCAATTGAAACAACGCCCGTAATCGGTAATTTAATGCGTGATAAATCGATATATTTAGGTCGATCTTTTTTGATAGTAGACCTCATATGACGTGAGTTTCCTTGTTCAGTCCTGAGTACCATGGTAAATAACAAACTGCATGTTAATAATAGTAGATCATTCAACCGGTTATCAAGCAAAAGCAGTACCGTTCGTAATAATGATATAAACTCAGGTGTATTTTATTCAATCAAACTTGGGTAAAATTTTACTTCTATGTGCAACTCGAATATTTAATAGGCAATATCCATGAGCGAAACAAGTATTAAAGAGACATCTGAAATTACGATTGACGAAAATATCATCTGTGAAATTGATCATCTAGGTATTATTAAAATTACTGGTGAAGATGCTCTCGCATTCTTACACGGTCAATTTAGCAACGATGTAAAGACGCTGGACAATAATCAAAGCCAATGGAATAGCTATAACAATCCGAAAGGACGACTGTTTACAACGTTTCGTCTATGCAAACTTGAACAAGGGTATTTTATGCTCATGCCACGTGAGCTGATTGAGCCTGTCGTCAAACGACTTCGCATGTTTGTTATGCGTTCGAAAGTCACATTAGATGATCTTTCCAGCACATGGAAAAGCCTGGGATTCGCTGGAAACAAGCTCTCAATCCCGACGCCCACTGGAATGAATGAAATCCAACAAGAAAATAGCGTGAACTGGATAAGAATTCCAGGTGTTACCACACGCGTGCTTTGTTTTGGTGAAAATTCTGACATTGAAGAAATCAAACTTCAATTCTCTGACATGCTCAAGTTTTGCAACAGTAATCATTGGCGTAGATTGGACATTCATGCTGGCATTGCCAATATATTTGCGGATACGTATGAAGAATTTGTTGCGCAGATGGTAAACCTGCAACTAACCGATGGTGTGAGCTTCACCAAAGGCTGTTATCCAGGGCAAGAAGTTGTTGCTCGAATGCACTACCTAGGCAAACTCAAAAAACGCATGCATCGTATTACGATAAACACGAATGAATTACCCAAACTCGGGGAAAATATTTATGATTCGACATCTGAGAACCAACAAAGTATTGGAAAAATTGTCGATGTTCAGAAAAATGAAAAAGGTAGCCTCGATGCGCTAGCAGTGATTCAAGTTGCTAACGTCGAAAGCAAAGGATTACAACTTTCTGGTGCAGATGACGCAAGTATTGTAGTTGAGGAACTGCCTTACTCGTTTGCTTAAAAAAATCGTCCAATTATATAGTAATACATACTATTCCAGGGGGAGAACGAAATATCAAACCCTGGAATACTCAAGAGTCATCACTCCTTCTATATTTCTACACCACTGAGTTTATTACTACAGACGCACAAACTAAAAACAGGAATCCCGTAGTTTATTTCACGATCTAATACGAATATTGATCCACTTTGGGATTTTGTTGTACATCATACAAATAATTTGATTCAACAAACGATCGGTAAACATATTCCGCGCTAGGTTATGATAACGAAATCCATGAAACGGTATTGATAATGTTGACTGGTGCGGGGTTGTTGGTTGGGCTGGGGCATTATGTTTATCTCGGCGCTAAAGCGGAAAACTGATTACTGAAGAATAGAGGTTAACACTACTTCTTAAACACCTCTCCCTCTAAGACCCCCTGTGTAAAGATAGGGGTTATTTTAGTTAAAGTGTCGGATTATTTTCCACTTTTCTAGTATTATCCGCAAATATAGCCACCAAATCACATTAACTAACTGATAATTATATATAAATTTTCTTGGCCAAGATATTGCTTAAAGTATCAAAGATCTTTAAGCTTTTTACATTTTAATCAACAGTAAGGCTGACTTTCCGATGTTCAATATAACAAAAGTAATTTTAACCCTGGTGTTCACTGTGGGCATACATACAACCGCTAACGCGACGATAATCTCAGATTTATCCGAGCGTGACTGGAAGACAAATGGCGATGGCCTTTTAACATACGATTCATCTACTGGACTTGAGTGGCTAGACTTAACCCTCACCGAGGGAAATTCTATTTTAGATACCGAAGCTCTCTCATTGTTCAGCGAATTCCGCTGGGCAACTTCAAGTGAAATTGATGATCTCATAGACGCGACATTGTTTGGTACTGGAAGAAGATCTAGTTCCGATGCGGCTGACATAGACAGGTCAACCAAATTACGAGATATGCTAGCAAAGACAGGAGATATATTCGCAAGAGGCATCAGCCGCGGGTCACCTGGACCTATAGCCAACGAATTCGGATTGGGCTTCATCCATGCAACCTCTGATATTACTATTGTATCGGACCCAGCAACCAATTGCTGTATACACGAAACACAGGGACTTCAAGGGACAGGAAGTTGGTTGGTCCGCACTGCTCCCGTTAACACTAACCCCGTACCCGAGCCAGCATCCATCGCATTAATGGGTCTCGGCCTAGTTGGACTCAGCCTCTCGCGCCGGAAATGCAAGCTCTCCGCTTAAATTTCCCAAGCCGACCTATGTTCGGCGCAGCCAACGGGTTACATAATTAACCAATAGAACGGCTCCTTCGCGAGCCGTTTTCTTTTGCTCATAAAGCCGGTGAAAATATTCGCTTTTGGCGGAAATTGATCCAATTGAAACATTTAGTTTAGCGTCGAGAATATCAGCTAAGCAGCGTTGGACTAAATCCTCGCGCGGAAGTTGGTGGCGCATCTAGCGCCATGCAAAGAATTTAATTCACACAATGTGTTTTGGTCAGCGTCAATGATCGGGTGGAAGTACCGAGGGAGATTATCTATTCCAATCGACGCCATACTCGACGCATAACCAAATACATTAAACCACTCAACACAACTAAATAGGCGATAACACCCAGCCCCATACTCTTTCTTTCAGTAGCATGTGGATCAGATGCCCAGGTTAAAAAAGATGCTACGTCTGCAACATCTTTTTGAATCGCCTGTTTTTCTTGCTCACCCTGTGCAATGGAATAAGAAAAAACATCTGGCATTTTAATGCCGTTAAAAATTTGGTTTTCATATACACCTTCCGAATTTTCAACATAACTCAACATTAACGAATAAATATACTCAGGACCCTGTTTTCTTGCTTTGGCCATAATGCTCAAATCAGGAGGTACCATACCAAACATTTTCATCGCATTTTCTGGTGTTGAAGTACTAACAATTGCTTTATTCATTAATTTCCCTTGACGTAGTGTATTCACCTCAGATTCACTAAATCCGATATCCAATAAATGTTGATATTTAATATATTTAAGTGAATGACACAAACGGCATAAATTGTAGTAAATAGTTGCTCCCTTTTTCAGATTATCTTGCTCAACAGAAACTTCATATCCATCTAAAAGCGAAACATTTGAAGAAGCGCAAATTTGAGTGGAATATAAAACAACACCCAAAAGCAACAATAGGCCTTTCTTATTTTTCATTTACGTGCCCTTTTTGCTTTCCGTCTTGCCACCATTCTCTCAGCCTTCTGCTTTTCTTCACTTTGAATCAAAGCTTCCAACTCCGGAGGTAGGCCCTTTTTCCGTAACCACAACTCCTCTTTCTTTGCGAGAAAAGGCAGTATCGCAAATACTCCAAAGTACAATGCTGTAGCAAAATACCCTATAAATACTAAATAACCTTCTGGCGGCTTTGCTCCCACATAACCTAACACCAATACATCGATCACAAAGACATAAAATAGAGCTCGATAAAACGGTCGATAAACTGCACCACCTGGTATTTTAGATCTATCGAGAAAAGGCATAAATGCAAAAATTAAAACCGATATCGTCATCGCTATAACCCCGCCAAGCAAATCAGGTATGGAGCGTAAAATTGCGTAAAAAGGTAAAAAATACCATTCCGGCACGATGTGAACAGGCGTCTGCAATGGGTCGGCGGGAATATAATTTTCTGCCTCTATGAACATATTGGGCTGATAAAAAACAAAATAACTATAAATCACTAAAAATATGCACAACCCAAACAGGTCTTTTGTTGTGAAATAGGGATGAAAAGGGATGTTATCTTTATCGGCTAAATTAATGCCCGATGGGTTGCTGCTCTTTACTGAATGCAATGCCACCAAATGCACCATAATCACGGCCATAATAATGAATGGAACTAAATAATGTAGCGCAAAAAAACGGGTTAGTGTTGCGTCTCCAACGGTAAAATCTCCTCTTAACCAAATTATCAGCTCGTCACCTAAAAATGGTACCGCACCAAATAAACTTGTGATGACCTGCGCACCCCAATAAGACATTTGACCCCATGGTAATAAATAACCCATGAATGCTGTCGCCATCATTAACAATAATAAAATTTGACCTGTCCACCACATCAATTCTCGTGGCGATCGATAAGAGCCATAATAAAGCGTACGTGCCATGTGAAGAAAAATTACTGCAAAAAATGCCGTTGCACCAGTTGAATGCATATAACGGATCAACCAACCATAATTGACATCCCGCATAATATGCTCAACAGAATCAAAAGCGAGCGCTGCATCTGCCTTGTAGTGCATCGCAAGAAAAACACCTGTGATAATTTGAATCACAAGAACAACTCCCGCCAATGATCCAAAATTCCACCAAAAACTCAGGTTCCTGGGTGTTGGGTATTCTGTTAGTTCTTTTTTTACAAATGATGTAAGCGGAAATCGCCGGTCTATCCAACTGATAATATTTTTCATTTATTCATCCTTTTTATCAGCAGCTAGATTAACCAATAACGATTTTATCTTCAGACACAAATTTGTAAGGGGGTAATTTCAAGTTTGAAGGCGCCGGACCATGGAGAACTCTTCCGCTATTATCGTATTTACTGCCATGGCAAGGGCAAAACCATCCGTCAGACGAGCGCGAAGGAACACAGCCTAAATGGGTACACAAACCAACGACAATAAGCCAATCTGGTTTTTGAATGCGATCTGAATCTGCTTCCGGGTCTTTACCACCTTGCGAAGCAGTCATATTTTTAATTTGATCATCCGTGCGCCTCAAAATAAACACTGGTTTACCTTGCCATTCAACTGTTTTGGATTCACCGGGATTGATACCTGTCAAACTTGCTTCAGTAGTCGCTTTTGACAACACATCAGAACTTGGATTCATGCTACTAATAAAAGGCCATGAAGCTGCAACGACCCCGGCTCCTGCTACAACGCCGGTAACCGTATTTAAAAAATCTCGTCTCTCAGGATCATCAACTAAAGGTTCTTCCAGGCTCTTGTTATCATCTGTCATTTCACTGTCTCTTTATCTTCAAACTAGTCAATAAATCCTCACGTTACAAATAATATGCAACTATAAATCGGCAAAACAATTCTTATACGATATTTTTTTGCAACGTATAGGGAATAGTAAAATATCGCGTCCTTGCATACTATTCCAATTACTTCAAGCTTGAAAAATACGCGGCTAAATCTTCCGCGTCACCATCACTCATGCTACCAACCATGGATTGCATCATGGGATTTTTTCTTGCACCGGTTTTAAAGTCTTTTATGGCTTTCACAATATATCCACTTTTCTGCCCTGCTAAATTTGGAATTTCAGGACTAAAACTAATTCCGTCAGCACCATGACACCCCGCACACATAGCAGCTTTGGCTTTTCCTGCTTCAAGGTCTCCAGCTACTGTTAGTGATGCAAATGATGTCAAGATAATAAGTAATAGATAATTCAACATTAAACGCTTGCTTGTTATGTTCATCATTATTCTCTCCAATCCTTTCTTACTTTTATAAAAAATTCGCTTTCCACAAAAACATTATATCATATTAGTATTACACCACATGAGGATAACTACGTAGAAAGTGAGATGCTAAAAAACGTATTCCTATTGAGGTAAAACCAAGTGGCGCTGTAATTCACCGCCACTTGGTTATCAATAAGAAAAGACAGCTATCGGCAAAACTACTCGCTCGAGACAACACAATAATAAAATCCGCTGTAAGATAGAGCAAAAATTTTCTGGCTGTTGAATTTATAATTATTTTCAACAATTGAAACCTTATACTGCTCTCACCAATTTTCACTCAATTGATTTTTCCGGAGATCTTATCAATAGTAATTTCTACTGGTTTCGGCACCGTGTAAATTGCGTACTAAAAATCTCTCTTTCCCCATTCATGGGCATCACTCAATTAAATCTAACACCAAGATTAGACGAGTTAATTTGAGCGACAAATCCATCTGCTACTATTTGTGATTGCTGTAAACCGTTGCTGCATTTCATGGTTTCTTCAAACAATGTATTTAGGGGGGTCGACAATAACAGCACTCAAAGTCTCCAATACTACAATCCATCATAGCGATAATTTCCATTGATATTCTATTTGACCTCGTTTGATCTTTAAAACAGATGATACAATTCAATAAAAATCATCGGCAATCCGATGAATCACATAGCGTCGGCATTTTATCAAAAGGGCAAAGAACAACCAATGTCTCAAAACCAATATGATGTAGTGATTATAGGTGGGGGTATTTCCGGTACCGCGTTACTGTTTTTACTCTCTCGTTACACTGACCTCAACAGTATTGCCCTAATTGAGAAATATTCCGACATCGCCTCGGTTAACTCTCATGGTCGAAACAACAGTCAAACCTTACACTGTGGGGATATTGAAACTAACTATACGCTGGAGAAAGCCCTCACAGTACAATTTTCGGCCAATATGCTGACGCGTTACGCGATTCAATTTTCAGATACAAACAAGGTTCTGCATAAATACCCCAAAATGGTACTGGGTGTGGGTAAAAAAGAGTGTGATGTCCTACGTGAACGTTTCAAGATATTCTCGCCCCACTACCCCGGCATGAAACTACTGGAGCGAGAGGATATAGCTAAAGTTGAGCCAAAAGTTGTGGATGGCCGCACAGAAGAGATCGTCGCCCTGGGAGTTTTAGATGAATACACTGCTGTGAATTTCCAAGCAGCAGCAGACTCCTTTGTTGACAATGCCCGTAAGGCCGAAGGCAAAAACATTAACGTTATGCTCAATACCAGAGTAGATAAAATCGAAAAAGCAAATGGTAGCTATCAAATAAGAACTGACAAAGGCTCCATTGCCGCCCGTTTTGTCGTCGTCTCTGCAGGTGGTCACAGCTTGTTGTTCGCGCAATCCTTGGGCTACGGCCATGAATACGCTTGCTTACCCATGGCCGGGAGTTTCTATTTCACACCGCAACTGCTTAACGGCAAAGTCTACACCGTACAAAATGATAAACTACCGTTTGCAGCCATTCATGGCGACCCGGACATTCTGGTCGATGGTAAAACCCGTTTCGGCCCCACTGCACTGGCCTTACCTGTGTTGGAACGTTACAACCTGAAAACCATTCCCGAATTTTTTAAAGTTTTTAGCTTTGACAAGGGCGTAATGAAAACCATAGGCGGCTTGCTGGGTGTACGTGACATTCGCAACTACATGGCAAAAAATGTATTGTTTGAAATTCCTTTAATTCGTCGTCGCCTGTTCTTAAAAGATGCACAAAAGATAGTACCCAGCATGAAACTGACAGACCTCAGCTTTGCCAAAGGTTTTGGTGGCATACGTCCCATTATGATCGACAAAGCCAACACCAAACTTCATCTGGGCGAAGCTAAAATCAATCCAGGCACCGGTATCATCTTCAACATGACTCCTTCACCCGGCGCCACTAGTTGCCTGGCCAATGGAGAAAAAGATATGCGCAGTATTGTCGAGCATTTAGGATGTCAGCTGGATGAAGCGAAATTAGATCAGGAACTAAAGTAAAAAATACAAGGGTAATATTCTCGGACAAACGCCTAGTTTGTAAATAGAACACCAACACCAAAATGAAATCGTGTATCTGATTTCTGGTCAGCAGTTGGCCATAGATGTAATTGTTCTGCAGTAATGACCGGATAACTGTACTGTGCTGCTCCGATTACGCCTTTACGTACTTCAATGATTGGCCCAACAACGGTAATGATGCGTCCAGCTGCATAGTTCACTGTTTCCAGATATTCAGGATGCTCCGTTAAAAAACGGCCAAATGGAATTTTTTGTATATTAGGTTCGTAGTTGGAATCCAATGGATAAGCGAGCACTTCTAGCAGAGTCCCTATTTTAAGGTTTTCACTATTTACAATAATTCCACCCCACATAACCGTACTGGATTTACGTATTGGAAAATCCACTAACACATCAGTAGGTGTCAGTATTTTATCGACGCCGTTTATTTGAAATTTTGGTGCTGTGCTACAAGCGCTTATTAGGAATAATGTAAGAAATGCAAAAATTACCTTTGTCATATTTATTAATGCCTGTGTGGATACCTGTATGGATAATAGTACGGTGACCAAAAATAACGTGGGTACCATGGATCATACCAATATGGCTCGTAGTAATGCTGCATCTGTTTATCGACTTGTGGCCAGAGGATTAAGGAATCTACAACTATTTCCGGATAACTGTATTCAAATTGATAAATAAGCTGTTTTGTTTCTTTATTGATTGTACCAACAATCGTAATCTCACGCCTTTTTGCATATATCACAGGATCAAGAAATCCGTTGATCCTGGCAAGAAACCGACCTTGTGTCTGATCTGTTTCCGTGGGTCGTCCTTGCTTACTCAATGGATGATCAACAATCTCCAGAACAGTAGCATCTTTTTCATTTATTATATTAGCAATGACGCCGCCCCAACGCACTCGATGACCGATATAGTCATCCACATTCTGACGAACCACATTTAGTTCAGGGATACTTTCAATCTGTTCATCAATAGGTTTCGGGATAGTTGTTGCACAACTGGTTAACAGTACAGCAACAAGTAGGTTAAGACATATTTTGATTTTATCTTGAACGGCCATCACAAACCTTTCTCATTGGTTTAACTAATTTGACATTAAGCCTATACTCTAAGTTCGAAAAAGTACGTGATAACTTGCGTGTTATATCAGGCCAGACTTTAGCAGTGAAAAATGACAGAAGTATAGGCAACGAAAATAAAATAATCTGCAAAAACTGCTCGGTCGTGTCTAGAATCTTGTGCGCACAACTCAACAAGATATTATAATTGCCTGCTCAAGTCCCCATCTTCATGTGGCTTACAAACAAATGACTGCAAAATAAAACATATTGCTCAGAGAAAAAATGGGAGTCGTTATTAGCCGTATATTTACGCAGTTATTTTATGTAGCCACATCAAATAGCTTACCCTAAACTGGGCACGACAATCGCATATGACAGGTTATAATGAGTGTACTTCCATTTTCTATTAGCAGTGCTCAAAAAGCAGGCACTGATTGAAACCTTACACTTGCTAATACGTTGTCATGATAGCGCGTATTTTATGTACTTATGGAAAGAGATAGATGATTTCAGCTAATATTCCCAGTGATGAAGAAGAGCGACTACGCGCCCTATTCACACTTGATATCCTTGATACATTAGAAGAGCAAGCTTATGATGATTTGACTAAACTTGCAGCAGAAATATGTGGAACTCCGATCGCTTTAGTCAGTTTAGTTGATCGTGACAGACAGTGGTTTAAGTCACACCATGGATTAGACGCAAGAGAAACTCCGCGAGAGGTGGCTTTTTGCTCACATGCCATTCTAAGCGACGAATTATTTGTAATCGAAGACTCAAGTAAAGATGAGAGATTCTTTGATAATCCGTTGGTAACAAGTGAACCGTATGTGAAGTTCTATGCTGGTGCCCCGTTGATTTTAAATAATAGCAAGAAGCTGGGTACTTTGTGTGTGATAGCTCATGAACCGAACACATTATCGCATGTTCAAAAAGAGTCGCTCAAAGCATTGGCGCGGCAGGTTGTCAGTCAGTTAGAGCTGCGGCTGAAAATAAAAGATCTAAAAATGCTGGATCATTTGAAAGACGAGTTCATAGCCATGGTGAGTCATGAGTTACGAACGCCATTAACCGCAATTTATGGTTCTCTTTCACTCCTTCTTAACAAGACGGTTGGCCAACTAAATGATGACCAGAATAGAATGATTGATGTTTCGTATCGTAATGCTGATCGTTTGCTTTCGCTTGTTAATGATATATTGGATCTTGCCAAACTGGAGTCCGGAAAAATGGACCTGCAAATGGAAGAGCTAAATGTTGTTGCATTGTTAGAAAAATCCATCGAATTAAATGAGCAATACTGCATATCCTGTGAAACAATTATAGAACTGCACTGTGATGGCAGTAGTGATGATTTTGTGGTGAATGGTGATGAGCAACGTTTATTGCAAGTTGTTAGTAATTTAGTATCAAATGCGGCGAAATTCACATTCAAGAATGATGTAATTGAAATATACATTAATAATGAAAACGGTTATGTTGTTGTCAGTGTTACTGATCATGGCGCTGGTATACGAGAAGATCAAAAGGAACTATTGTTCAAGAAGTTTCAGCAAGTGGGCGTGAAAGGCAATAACAAGTTACCAGGTACAGGTTTGGGATTAAATATAAGTAAAAAAATTATTGAGCAACACAATGGGACTATAGGATTCGATTCGGTTCCTAACGTAAAAACTACATTTTATTTTAAAATACCTAGCATTAAAAGTCATGGAGCCTCAACGCAAGATAATATTGCTTGACGCTCCCTCCCCCACCTTATATACCTTACCTTACATTACATCACTGCTTGGCAAATTCCTGAGAATATTTGCTGAGCTCAATTCTTGATAAACAACTAATGAAAAAACCAACCCCACTAGCTATCATGCGGAAATAATCCTGTATATGCAACACCCTGCCGAGGAACTGCCATCCAATCCGCAACCGTCTCCCGCCACTTTAAATAATGTGATGTTTCCTTGTGCTTTGTTGCATCTTCTTTCGTCTTATAGGATTCATACAAAACAAATTTGCATGGATTATCCTTCAACTGCAATACGTCAAAACGAAAATTACCTTGCTCTCGAATTGAGGCTTCATGATTTAGACGGCTTGCCTCAATAAAGTCGTCTATATACTCTGATTTAACTTCAACATGTACAATGGTGACTTGCATAGTTTTTATCCTAATTGAAATAATATCTTAATCTGATAGTTTACATTACCCCAATAAATTTCCAATAATCAAATTTCTTTTCCTGGAGCCAATATTGGAAACACTTGAAAAAATTAGCTAGAACACAGTAATTTTGGCTATGGGGTGTTGTACGAAATGTTTTTATAGCAAATTCAGATACGTCAAATTTATTGTTTTTTGACGAACTTTAATTTCACACTCAAAACTTGATGATCTGAAACTATTATGGTCTTATATAGATGGCCTATCTGCCCCCCAATAATAATTAAAATAATTTTTGTCAAATGGCGCAAATAATAGTACAACAGAAAGCTACCATGTTTCTCTGTATTGTTGTTTAAAGCACATATTTTAATTATAGCGAATGTTAAATTTTCGCTCATGGGAGAAATGAAATGGAAATTTGGAGCGCTTGGTCCACAGAGAAAAATTCAAAAATAGCCGTAAGTGACGCATATTTTCAACTGCAAAAACATAAAAATAAAGAACCACAAATCATTTTTTTGTATTGTTCTGCTACTTATGATTCAGTTGAAATATTAAAAGAACTCAATACGCTCGCACCACATTCAGCGATTCATGGTGGAACCTCTTGTCTCGGCGTAATGACAGAAAATGGCTTTCACAGCAATAATGGGCTAGGTTTGGGTATGTTAGGTTTATACGATCCGGGTGGACACTATGGGGTGGGTTATGCAGAGATAACTGATAATGCCAGACTAGCATCAACTCAAGCCATCAGTGCCGCCCTCGAGCAATGTGAATGCCCTGGCCAAGTACCAGCCATGGTTTGGATGACTGCAGCACCTGGGGCTGAGGAAGATGTAATTCAAGGAATTCAGGATGTGGTAGGTACAAATACTCCCATTACCGGCGGTTCATCTGCTGACAACACTGTATCAGGTGATTGGAAACAATTTTCCAACAATCGTGTGCTGGATAATGCTGTTGTCATTACGGTCATGTTCCCATCAAGCAATGCGATGTTTGCTTTTCATAGTGGCTATGAGCCTACAGAAAAATCGGGCATTGTGACAGAAGCGGAGGGTCGTATCGTAAAGAAAATAGACCATAAACCCGCTGCGGAAGTTTATAACGAATGGTCAGATAACAATATTTCTGACTACCTTGAACACGGTGGGAATATTCTTTCAATCACATCTTTGCATCCACTGGGCCGTCAGGTAGGTGCCGTCAGTGAAGTTCCTTATTATCAACTCGCTCACCCTGATAAAGTTACTCAAGATGGTGGTTTAAGCCTTTTTTCTAGCATTGAAGAAGGTGAAAAGCTTGTCTTTATGTCAGGCACCAAAAATAGCCTGGTCAATCGTGCGGGCCGTGTCGCAAGTTCTTCTCTCGCTGCACATTCCACCCCCGCTGATCAAGTTAGTGGTGCACTTGTTGTATATTGCGCTGGTTGCATGTTAACTGTACAAGATCGTATGGAAGATGTCGTTAGTGGGCTTAAAGAAGCACTTAATAATAAACCATTTTTAGGTTTATTCACGTTCGGCGAGCAGGGATGTTTTGTGGGTGGCGAAAATCGACACGGAAATTTAATGATCTCCGTTTTAACATTCACCAAATAATGCACTAATGACTGAATCAGAAAGACATCTAGAAGCTTTAATTGATCTGGAGCGTGCTCGCGTTCTAGAACGCGAATTACGTTTGGAATCAGAAACACTGTTGTCGGGCCTAAATACATTATCCAAATCAGAAAGTCCTCAACAGATGTTCAGTGAGCTAATAAAAGTACTGAGTTCTGTCTTTAAGTTTGAAGATGCCTTTATATTGGTTAAGGCCGACAATAATTATATGTCCGTTGTAGCGTCCAGTAATGAGCACTTTTTTAACCACGAGTGGTTGCCTGGTAAGTTGTTTCAACGTGTTATCGCTGGCGAACCCATAGCGATTTTTAATGTATTACATGTTAAGGAATGGCAGTCTTTGCCAGAGTTACTCTTGTCTGATACTAGATCAGCTTTGCATGTGCCTTTGAGCAATCAAAATCAATCGGCAATGTTGGTTTGCATTCATTCAGAAGCACATTATTTTGGTCCAAAACAGGTAAAGATAGCCCGTCGATTTGCGCCACTAATTTCCCAAGCATATCTTAACATCGAGCTTAAACGATCAGTTACTGAGCGGGATCGTTTGTTTACCATGTCTTTGGATATGATGGGAATAATCAGTTTTGATGGTAAGTTTAAGCAACTCAATTCTGCATGGGAAAAAACGTTGGGTTATACAACAGCAGAACTTTACAAAACACAATTAATTACATTTGTTGTTCCTCAAGACAGGAGAAAACTGTTTAGCGTATTTCGAAATCTAGACAAGGGAAGTATCAATGATGATTTCGAAATTTGTTGCTTTACAAAAAACAATGAAATTAAATGCCTACTTTGTAGTATTGGCATTTGTAATATCGAGAAACTTTGTTATGTTGTGGCGCGTGATATTACCACTCAAAAAGTTATTCAAAAAAAATTAGCCTATGAAGCTGATCATGACACACTAACAGGACTGGCTAATCGAAAGTTTATATTAAATAAAATATCAACAGTTATTCAACGATCCTTAGAAAATAAAAATAGCCGTTTTGCCGTTTTGTTTCTCGATTTGGATCGCTTTAAGATTGTAAATGACAGTTTAGGGCATTTACTTGGTGACGAATTACTCATAGAAATATCAGCCCGCATTAGAAAAGTGATTTTCTCAAAAAATACAGTCGCAAGACTGGGTGGAGATGAGTTTCTTATTCTGCTTGAAAACATCCAGGAATTAAATGAAGCTGTTGAAATAGCAGAATTAGTACAAAATGAGTTGAAACTACCCATAAAACTTAATGGTTTCAATATTGTTTGTACGACGAGTATTGGTATCACAAGTAGTTTTTTAGATTATCAAAATCCAGTGGATATATTACGCGATGCAGACATTGCGATGTATTTAGCAAAAGCACAAGGTGGTGCATCATACTCAGTATTTGACAGTAAAATGCACACCAAAGCCGTTAGCCAATTGAAATTGGAAACTGATCTACGTAGTGGACTATCAAAAAATGAACTACAGATATTCTATCAGCCAATTTTTAATTTAGAGAATAAAGATATCGAAGGATTCGAAGCTTTGCTTCGCTGGAATCATAAAGAAAAAGGTTTGTTGAGCGCACAACAATTTATTCCCATTGCTGAAAAAAGTGATTTGATTTCCATCTTAGGTCAATGGACCATCGAGAAGGTGTGTCACGACATTTTTAATTGGCAGCAGCAAACAAAACTGAAGGAAACATTTTATGTCAGTGTTAATCTTTCTGCAAAACAGTTATGGCAAAAAGATCTTTTAGAACAAGTGAAAAACATTGTTAATGCACACAATTTGTCTCCAAGTTTCTTAAAGTTTGAAATCACTGAAAACATGATTATAGATAATTCCCGGAATGCGATATCGATTTTACAACGAATTAAAGACTATGGCATCAATTTGTATATTGATGATTTTGGTACTGGCTATTCATCATTGAGCTATTTGCATCGTTTTCCTTTTGATGTTTTGAAAATAGATAGGTCTTTTGTCAGCCGAATGGAATTGGATCAGTCTAGCTTGGATCTTGTCCGAACTATTAATCTTCTGGCGAAAAGTCTTGGGCTTGAGGTGATTGCGGAAGGTATCGAGACACAAAAGCAACTAGATTTACTAGTTGACATGAATTGTAGATATGGACAAGGATTTCTATTTTCTAGTCCCATCGCAGCGAAAGAAATTATTACCTTGTTAAAAAATTCTTCCAAGAATGAGGGATTGCCTAACATAGTCGCCTTATAGCCCAGATTCACTTGGCAGTAAAACCGCCTTTGATAGCAACATGCAAACAAAAGCACGTCCGGCCTCCGGCACAGATCCGGACGTGCGCTACTAACATATCCGGCTCTAACATTGATTCAAATATGAAACCGCTGAATTTGGCATTTGATCAATGACTTCAAATTCCACCTCTCCACAAAGACATTTCCCCTTCATATTACTTGCCCCTTAAATTTCCTTGTGCATTACTTAGCGTTTTCAATATTCGAGTGAAGACTGATTTTATCCATAATTAAAGTACGCTTTTAGTGGAAAGCAGTTATCAACGACAAAAATTCTCGCAACCCATAAATACATCAAATCACACTAGCTGTCTATTTGATTGGATTTTTCCACTTAGTCGCTCATCAAACTATCATCATAAATCCACGCTTAAATTTTCCCTAACGTTTGCACCAATCCTAAACATTCCCCATCCATCACGTACCATCCCGAACAAACCAAATTAACTTCGTGTTTTACCCAACACATTCAATTTCTATTGACTAACAGCTACAAATGCAGATAGATACAATATTTTCAGCCACTTAACACGGAATAAAAGTATAAAAATGAAAATGGCACAAATCATGGATTATTACTGAAACTACTATTTTAAAATTATTTAATGGAGAAAGAAAGCTATGAACAACTCAATAAATTTTTCATATTTTACTGATCTTCTTGTTTGTGAATATTCGAAAGAAAAAGAGATACATCAAAGTGAGATAACTCCACAAGAAAACTTCCTCTTAATGGAAAGCCCTGAGAATGAAGCTGTTTATTCTCACGTTGATCCTGAGATTGAATATTGAATCTCTAAAATGGTGTAACTACTCGGCGTATTTCCCGTAAGAATGATGAACGGAGTGTTTGGTGAGAAACCCCGACAAATCTAGTTTCCATTACATTATGATTATAAATAACGTCATGCACTACTAGAAATAGTCGGGGTTTTAATAAAGCATTTTCATACTCTAATAACAAACCGCTGAAATTGTTGTTTTCTATCCTGGCAAGCGTATCCGGCATCAACCATAATTATAGACACCGCAGCAGACTATTATTAACTCAAATACTTTCGATCTCCCCTCTAACATGTACATCACTACTTATAATGTCCATTATTTTCTTGACTCAAAGAACGCAAGGCGCAAACTAACTTTTTCGCGATTTACTCAACTTGTTTATTCTCGATGCATATTATTAATACCTATCCATCATTAACTTCAATATATGATTATTATGGTGACGCTCCCCGTGGAGGTGTCATAAATATCCCGTGGAAATTGCTTAAAATAATATAACCATATTGCACTATTGACAAACATACACATGTTTTAATACATATATATACATCTAAATCTCAAGTATAGAAAAACACCTGATATCAGGGGAGAAGTTAATGAACACCATAGCACTAGTAATCGCAAGTTCAATTTTTACCACCCTACCACTTGGTAATAACAGTATAGAATGGGGGCTTTCAGAAAAAGCATTGAAGCAAAGTTATTCCGTAAAAAAAGTGAGTGATGGTTCAGACCAGGGCCATGGTTACAGTGATTTCACAGAGGTTAATCCCATTGTGTATGTGGACAACTCATCCCCGGACAAAAAAATCGAATTCTATTTCCACAAAGACAAACTTTATAAAACATACACAATTTACCTCGATCAAAACAACATCGAATCTTTTTATCAGCAGAAAATAAAGTCATTTAATAGCGACTTAGGTGCACCAACCAAAATGTATAGCGATGAACTTTTTTCCATGTCGATTCAGCATAACGTGTGGGAATTTGAAAACGAGCAGCTCGATCTACGATTTGGCGCTGGCTACGTGTACGAAGTGAGAACCTACAAACCTGTGGCGAACGAAAAACAAATTGAAATAGAACTTAAGCATTCGATTTAGTCAACACAGTTAGTTACTCATACCCAAAAAATTCTGCACGCTGTCATGTCACATTAAGGAGTCAATTAATGGCAAACTCAATCATAGCGCAGCAAACAGTTCATCCGATGAGGTTTCTGTTCGGCCCTATGTTAATTCTTTGTATTAGCCCATTAGCGCTAGCAAACGAATTACCCGTACCGGATCATATAAACCCTCCAATAGGTACTCATGAAGGAGAAGATGTTGAGCAGCCTATTGAGTTTCCGCACAATACGCATGTTAAGGAAAATAAGATAAACTGCATGTATTGC
>CALZJE010000076.1 GCA_945787715.1 uncultured Ectothiorhodospiraceae bacterium
TTATCTGACGTTTGATGAATTTAATGGTTCCTACGATCATTATGATCAGTCAGGTACATTAATTTCTTTCGGTGGTGACTATAAATCAACTGTCACTGCCGTCGGTTTTGGCCTTAACTATAAATACTGAGATTATATGAAATGAAGCCAATGAAAAATCAATTTGTTAAATTCGCTGGGTTTGTAGTTTTCTGTGCTGTTTTATCAGCTTGTAACACAGATTTTGAAGACCCTATTGAGGATGCTAGCCATAGTAACGGTGATGCTGATTTCAGTAATTTTGTCAGTATTGGTGATTCACTGACAGCAGGATATGCGGATGGAGCACTCTACCTGAGTGGGCAGGAAAATTCCTATCCCGCAATACTTTCACAGCAGTTTGCAAAAGTTGGTGGTGGCAGTTTCACTCAACCCCTTGTGAGCGATAATTTTGGTGGATTGCTTGTTGGCGGAATTGCTAACCTTGATACAGATGGTGATGGAGATGCCGATTTGGGTAACAGGTTGGTACTGGATGCTGAGACCCGAACACCTGAGCCTATTGCGGGGGACGCAACCACTGAAGCTACAAGCGTATTGACGGGAACATTTAATAATATGGGTGTGCCGGGTGCAAAATCATTTCATCTGTTGTCTCCTATTTATGGTGATAGTGCTGGTTTAGGTGCAGGTACTGCAAACCCATATTTTGTTCGGTTCGCATCATCATCGACTACATCAATGATTGCTGATGGGGTAGCGCAACAGCCTTCGTTCTTTGTGATGTGGGTAGGAAATAACGATGTGCTTTCCTATGCAACTACAGGTGGTATTGGTATCAATCAGTTAGATAATTCTGTTCCTGCAGCAACTTACGGTTCTAATGATATTACTAATCCTGATGTTTTCGCTGGTGTATATGCCCAGTTAGTTGGTGCGCTAACAGCATCCAACACAGATGCTAAAGGCGTGCTGATTAATATTCCTGACATCAGTACGATTCCTTATTTTACAACGGTGCCACATGACGCTGTGCCATTGGATCAAACCACTGCTGACCTGTTAAATTCAAACTATGCTCAATACAATGGTGGTATTGCAGCACTTTTAGTAGGAGATCCAGAGGAAGTAGCTAAGAGAACTATTACTTTTTCAGCTGGACAGAATGCAGTTGTTATTTTAGATGAAGATTTGACTGATTTAACTGGGTCAGGATTGCCTTCAATGAGGCAAGCAACAGCAAACGATTTATTAGTACTTACAAGCAGATCTAAAATCGGTGAGCTTGTTGATCCTAATGCAGATCCAACTGCCCCCACTTCACTAAGATGGGGTGTAAGTGCTCCCTTGATCGATGGAGATGTGCTAATTCCTTCTGAAATTCAAGCCATCGATACCGCAAGAGTTGCTTTTAATGCGACGATTAAATCGGCAGCGGATGCTAACGATAATCTATTATTTGTTGATGTTGCTGCAGTAGTGGAGGAGTTGAGTACCACAGGTATTGCTTACGGTACTGGTTTTATCAATGCGACTTATGCAACAGGTGGTGCATTCTCTCTCGATGGTGTACACCCAACAGTACGTGGTTATAGCGTAATTGCTAATCGTATCATTGATACTATTAATAGCGGTTTTAATGCGAATATTCCTAAAGTGAACCCTGGTGCTCATACCACAATCTTTTTCAAATAAAGAAAGTTGCTTAAAAATGCTGTGTAAAAAAAGGTAGCCAATTTCGCTACCTTTTTTTATGGCCTGAGTGTACAAGTAGCAGTTTAAATTTACCTATATTATTCTTTTTTCCTCCTACTTTCAGTCGATCCTTTATTTCGTGTAAAATCACCGCCCTTAGGTCAATTATTTAATACAAATCAGATTGAATAATCGAAAGTAACGATCATTAATTAATCTAAATTACTTAGAAAACAGGAAAATATCAATCCATGAGTGACACCGAAGTTAAAAAACCGTCAAATTTTGTTCGCCATATCATCGATGAAGATATAAAAGCGGGTAAAAATCAGGGAAAGGTAGCAACCCGATTCCCGCCTGAGCCTAATGGTTTTTTACATATTGGTCATGCTAAGTCGATTGTTCTGAATTTTGGAATTGCAGAAGACTATAACGGAACCTGTAATCTGCGCTTCGATGACACCAATCCACATAAAGAGAATCTCGAATTCGTTCAAGCCATAGAAAAAGATGTGAAATGGCTGGGTTACAAATGGGGGGATAAAACCTATTATGCGTCAGATTATTTTGAGAAACTTTATGCTTATGCTGTAGAGTTGATCAAAAAAGATAAAGCTTATGTTTGCGATCTCAATGCTGAACAGGTTCGTGAATATCGCGGGACATTAACAGAGCCAGGTAAAGACAGCCCCTATCGAGATCGAAGTGTTGAAGAGAATCTTGATCTATTCCAGCGTATGCGTGCCGGTGAATTTAACGATGGCGAAAAAGTGCTGCGTGCAAAAATTGATATGGCGTCGCCCAACATTAATCTTCGCGATCCCACAATTTATCGGATTCGCCATGGTGTTGTTCATCATCAAACCGGTGCTGAATGGTGCATCTATCCCATGTACGACTATACACACTGTATCTCTGATGCTTTGGAAGGAATCACTCACTCTATATGTACATTAGAGTTTGAAGACCATCGACCATTATACAATTGGTTTCTTGATACCTTAGCAACACCTGCTCATCCTCAGCAAATTGAATTTGATAACAAGTAAACGTAAATTGACTCAGTTGGTGGACGAAGGTTTTGTCGAAGGCTGGGACGATCCTCGCATGTCTACCATTGCAGGATTAAGACGCCGAGGTTATACAGCAGATGCGCTCAAAGAATTTTGTAACCGCATTGGCGTAACCAAGTCTGACAATATTATTGAGATGGCAGTGCTTGAAGATTGTATTCGCACCGATCTCAATGATAATGCGCCAAGACGCATGGCAGTGCTGCATCCTTTAAAAGTGATAATTACCAACTATCCTGACGAGCAGGTTGAAGAGCTTTCAGTCGCAAACCATCCGCAAAACGAGGAGATGGGCCGTCGAATTCTTCCTTTCAGTAAAGAAATATACATTGATCAAGCTGATTTTGAAGAAGTGCCACCGAAGAAATATAAACGCCTGATCCCAGATGGTGAAGTGAGATTACGTAGCTCATATGTGATTAAGTGCGATGAAATTATAAAAGATGGCGAAGGAAATGTTATCGAACTTCGTTGTAGTTATGATGTAGATACACTTGGTAAGAAACCAGAAGGTCGAAAAGTGAAAGGCGTTATCCACTGGGTATCTGCGAAGCATGCAATTGAAGCAGAAGTGCGATTATACGATCGCCTCTTTGATCATGAAACACCGGATAATTCAAAAGATGGAAAAGAATTTCAAGAACACATTAATCCGGATTCATTGCGCACATTAACACATTGTTATTTAGAACCAACGCTTGCTGATGCAGAGGTAGGAGAAGGGATTCAATTTGAACGTGAAGGTTACTTCTGCAAAGATCCTACACAAACAGCAGAAGGGAAACCTGTATTTAATCGTACGGTAACACTACGTGATACCTGGGCGAAAATTTTAAAATAATATGAGAGGAAGCAGGATATGAATAATAGTGATCTTGCTTTCTCTGATTTAGGTGAAGATGATTTGCTTGAATGCGCTGGGCTCTATGTTGAATCATTCAAGCAGCCACCCTGGGATGAAGCGTGGCAAATTGACGATGCCCTTGAGCGCTTATCGGATTTTTTTGTATGTCCAAAAACAATTGCGTTGAAAGTAACTCAAAAAGATAACATTATTGGTTTTTTTATTGGCAATATTGAAGTTTGGTGTGCTGATAATTATTTTTATATAAAAGAAATGTGTGTTTCTCATGCTCAACTTAGAAACGGGATAGGGAGTTTGTTAATGAATTCCCTTGAGAGAACGTTGAAAGAAAAGAATATTTCGCGCGTCTATCTCATGACTCAAAGAGATAGTATACCCGAAAGATTTTATACCTCATTGGGATATATGGTTAATGAGGAAATAATTGTGATGAGAAAATTCGTAGGCTAATTTGAAGTAGAAAAGGCTGATAGTTTTGGCGGAAAAACTATCAGCTTGTTATAAAGTTTCTATTTATACACACAAAGATAAGCGCTATCTTCACTCAGCTTAACCTGAAATTTCACATTCGCATCGACGATAAAAGTTTCGTTGATAGCTATATCTTTCCACTCAGTTTCGCCCGGTAGAATAACAGCCATTGAACCGCTGACAAGTGACATATATTCAATGGTATCGGTGCCGAATTCATATTCACCCGCTGCCATTACCCCAATTGTCGCCTTATCGCCATCTTTTGTGAATGCGATAGATTTTACTTTACCGTCGAAGTATTCATTTACGTTAAACATTTGCTTTAATCTCGTCTGATCATTTAATGCGGCGCATTTTAGCATTAAAGTACTAACAGTTATCAACGAGAAAACGACCAATTATGCTCACTAAATGAGCATATCGATTAAAGTCAGCAATGAGTTTTTGTCATCTTATCGGTATAATGTAGGAATTTACATTTGAGCATAAAAAATGACCGTCTCCACCGAACAATCTCATAAACGTATTAAACTATTATCGGCTCAGCTTGCCAACCAGATCGCAGCGGGTGAGGTAGTGGAGCGTCCAGCTTCGGTGGTTAAGGAATTATTGGAAAATTGTATCGATGCTGGTGCTAAACAAATCGATGTAGATATTGAAGAAGGTGGCGTTCGTCTTATCCGAATTCGGGATAATGGTACGGGCATCCATAAGGATGATTTACCGCTAGCATTAAGCCGCCATGCGACCAGTAAGATCTATATAGCCGATGATCTTGAGCGAGTTTCCAGTTTAGGGTTTCGTGGTGAAGCTTTGCCCAGTATTAGTTCTGTTTCTCGTCTCGATGTTCGTACACGAACCAATGAAGATGAGAGTGGTTGGCAATTGAAAGGCGATGGCCGGGAGATAGCCGAAGCACCGAAACCCATTGCCCATCCTCAAGGCACAACCATCGAAGTGCGTGATCTTTTTTATAATACACCTGCTCGACGAAAATTCTTACGTACCGAGAAAACCGAGTTTGGACATCTTGAAGATGTAATCAAGCGCATTGGTTTGAGCCATTTTGAAATCGGTATTAGTTTACGTCACAATCAACGCCCCGTATTAAATCTTCATGCTGCAACAACTCAACAAGCAAAAGAGAAACGCATTGCCAACGTCTGTGGAAAACCATTTATTGAAAGCTCAATCTATTTAGAACTTGAACGAGCCGGGTTGAAAATTTATGGTTGGGTAGGTTTGCCTACTTACACACGTAGCCAAAGTGATCTCCAGTATTTTTATGTGAACGGTCGCATGGTGAAAGACAAACTTATCGCCCATGCCATTCGACAGGCGTATAAAGATGTCATCTATCACGGTCGACATCCAGCTTATGTGCTCTATTTTGAGTTGGACCCAGCACTGGTTGACGTGAATGCACATCCGGCAAAACATGAAGTGCGTTTTCGTGAAGCGCGCATGGTACACGATTTTATTTTTCGGAGTTTGCACGAAGGATTGGCCCAAGTTCGCCCAGCTGATCAAATGCCATCAGAGGAAGTGATGGAGCAGCAAGCAATTCCACATGCTGGATTGCAACAGCAGCAACAGAATAATTATTCATCTAGTCTTCACATTCCTCAGATGACTCAACAGCATGATATGGCATTACGAGTCGCAGAACAGATTTCAGCCTATAAAAATTTGCACCCTTCACCATCACCGCCAACATATCAACCAGCATCAGCAGCATTTGTTGAATCTCAAGCTGAAGGGAAAGAAGGAATGCCACCACTTGGTTTTGCTATTGCGCAACTGCATGGGGTTTATATTCTTGCTCAAAATGAATCAGGAATGGTGGTTGTTGATATGCACGCAGCACATGAGCGTGTCACCTATGAGCGCATGAAAGCGGCTCATGAAACATCAAATATTATTACCATGCCTTTACTTGTTCCCATTAGTATTATGGTGAGTGAGAAAGAAGCGCAAATTGCAGAGGATAATAAAAACACGTTTTCTGGTTTCGGATTTGAAATAGATCGCATGGGGCTGGAGACAATAGTGGTGAGACAAATACCCTCCATGTTGAAAGATTCGAATATTGAATCACTGGTGAGGGATGTTGTTTCTGATCTGATTGGTTATGGTAGTAGTGATCGAATTCGCGAATCGAAGAATGAATTAATGGCAACCATCTCTTGTCATGGTTCAGTAAGAGCAAACAGACAACTTTCCATTCCTGAAATGAATGCGTTGTTAAGGGATATGGAACGTACAGAACGAAGTGGGCAATGCAATCATGGTCGTCCAACCTGGGTGCAGATGTCGCTGCAAGCGCTCGATAAATTGTTTATGCGTGGTCAATAAGAAGATATCATGAGTCCAACGATATCCAACTTAGAAAAAGTAATTGATCCATGGAATATAACGCAGCCTATTGTTTCGCCTAGCTATATGTAAATAGCTTGCATCACCAACCAGGTGATGACAACTTTTTTCATTACGCTATTCAAAACGATATCCTACGTTCTATTTCCACGTCCAATTGCTTTTCCTAAGTTAAGAGAAGACGGTTATCGATTCTTTTTCTTTTCAAGAGAAGAATCACGAATGCACGTTCATGTTGTTTCTGGCGATGGTGAAGCGAAGTTCTGGTTGGAGCCAGAAATTGAGCTGGCGAAGAACTACCATTATTCCAGAAAACAGCTAAAAAATGTCGAATCACTTATAGAGGATCATTACAATGAGCTTATTAGCGCCTGGAAACAGCACTTTAGCAGTTGAGGTTACTCATATTTCTAGTCATGGTGTTTGGCTGTTGTCTAATGACAAAGAATTGTTTATGTCATATGAAGATTTTCCATGGTTTAAAGATCAGCCGGTTAAATCAATTATAAATGTTGAAGAACAATCTCCAGGTCACTTTTACTGGCCAGAAATGGATGTTGATCTAACGATAGAATCGATTGAGCACCCTGAGCGTTTTCCTCTGAAGTCAAAAATATAAAAAAGATATTTTAACTAATGATGATATTAATCCCACGATTTAACTAAAGTGAAAAAACATGTTACAAATTTATAACAGCCTGACTAGAAAGAAAGAGCCTTTTACACCAATAGATCCGAAAAATGTACGCATGTATGTTTGCGGAATGACGGTTTATGATTATTGTCATATTGGTCATGCGCGTGTACTTGTGGTTTTCGATGTAGTGAATCGCTATTTACGAGAAAAATTCGGGCAGAACTCTGTTACCTATATTCGTAATATTACCGATATCGACGATAAAATTATTCAACGCGCAACCGAAAACAACGAGTCGATTGAGAGCCTGACAGAGCGCTTCATCAATGAAATGAATGTTGATGCTGATAAACTTGGTATCACCAGACCAGACCAAGAGCCAAAAGCAACGCTGCATATGCAAGATATTATCGATATGATTTCCATTCTTATCGATAAAGGTTATGCCTATCAGGCTAGCAATGGTGATGTCTATTTTGAAGTGAAAAAATTCGAAGGTTATGGAAAACTGTCGGGTCGCAATCTAGATGAAGATCAAGCAGGTGCGCGTGTAGAGGTGGAAATAGCGAAAAAAGATGCTGCGGATTTTGTACTTTGGAAAATGGCAAAAGATGGAGAGCCAGCATGGGATTCACCCTGGGGACCTGGTCGCCCTGGCTGGCATATTGAATGTTCAGCAATGGCGACAAAATGCTTAGGCAATCATTTCGACATTCACGGTGGTGGTATGGATCTAAAATTTCCACACCATGAAAACGAGATCGCCCAATCAGAGGCATCAACGGGCGAATGTTTCGCTAATGTTTGGATGCATAACGGCCATGTGATGGTCGACGAAGAGAAAATGTCTAAATCGCTGGGCAATTTTTTCACCGTACGTGAAGTATTAAAACAGTATCAACCTGAGGTTGTGCGTTATTTTATCCTCACCAGCCACTATCGTAGCCCGTTGAATTACACGAAAAATAATCTCGATAATGCAAAATCAGCGCTGGATCGATTTTATACTGCATTACGAGATTTACATGACACCTCAGCTGAGCATGATTATAACTACAAAGAATCGTTCAATGCGGCATTGGATGATGATTTTAATACAGCAGAAGCGCTTGCCGTGTTATTTGAAATTACGCGTGAACTGAACAGTCTTAAAGCTAATAACAATCTGGAAAAAGCGGCGCACCTTGGTGAAGTGTTGAGAGAACTCGGTGGAATGCTGGGACTGCTTCAAGACGATGCAGAACAATTTCTGAAAGGAAGTGGAAGTGGCTCAGATGGCTTAAACGATGATGCCATAAATCAACTGATAGAAAATCGTATAACTGCTAAAAAAGAAAAAAATTGGGGTGAAGCCGATCGTATTCGGGAAGAACTAAGTGCGCAGGGTATCGTTCTTGAAGATGGCGCAGGAGGAACAAGCTGGAGGCGCGGCTAAGTTTTGTTATGTGCTATCTGATTAAGATAAAAAGACAAATCACCTTTGGGATTTGTCTTTTTTTATGTCTGTTTTCTATCTCCTTGTCTGCTGGAATGCTTGATGATTTTGAAAACGATGCAACACAATCGCGAGAAACTTCAAGCAGCAGTCGTTCAGATTCTGGATCATCAAATAAAGATGAAGATTGTGATTCGCTTGGTGATTGTATTTTATCTGGAATACTTGAAGGGATGTTCGAAGGAGTCTTTAATGGTGTTTTGGAAGGGGTAATGCTAGCTGGTGAATTATCAACGGATAGAATGAGAACGATTCCGAACGATGAAGCTTTAATTCCTCGGAAAATTGGAGAATCACTTATACCTATAGCAAGGGTGAGTACTTATTTTCATAAAGCAACAGGTAATGTTTCTGCTAAAGCAGTGCGTGTTGAAATCGGATATGGGGCGATAGCTTTCCAGCTACGACAAACAGTATACGATGAGTCAAATCCAAAAGATAAAATGACCTTAACTCAAGTACATGCTTTATATAGAATGTCATTGGGCAATTATGTCGTTATGAACTGGGGTTTAGGCACCTTTGAACTTTCTGGCAATGAAAAACATAAAACACTTTCCATAACATTTCCGATTCATGTGCAAGTTAACTCAAACTGGGGATGGGAAGTAAAACCCAACTACGCCAATTTTAATGGCTCTACTGTTTGGGATGTCGAAGCTGGTTTGTTGTTTACAAAAAAACATTTTTCTGTGGATTTGGGATATCGCCGATTATCCAGCCCTGAACAGATTATTCATGGGCCGTATGTTGGCGCTTCATTGTTTTATTAGTGTATTTAAATCTATGGATTCTAAGCATCCAGTACAATATTTCTGTTGCATCGGTGCAGCCATCTAATAACTCCGATCAAGGCGCAATCCGTTCAATCAAATCAATCTGTTCATCACCTGCTTCATTTTCTTCACGCACCATTCCGATACCTGGCGCAAAATATTTATATTCAACACCAGCGTCAGGACTCAATGGATTCCAATCTTTAATTTTCAATGTTTGATATTGGCTACCATCAGATAGAGTAATCGTGACATCTTTTTCACTCACTGCAGCAAGGTCTTCCGCTTTATTGGCATAATATTCCTGACAGTTGTTGAATAATTAGCCGTACGGGAAAGTGTAAGTCAGAAAGTTAACCGGAAGCTCACGCAAAGATTATCAATTGATAATGTTTCTATGAAACACGAATTGAGGGCAGGTTAATGGTAAAGCTGCTGCCTCTACCGAGCGTGCTGTCGACGTGTATATTGCCGCCATGTCCTTCCACCACAGCTTGAACAAAACTTAACCCCATTCCACAACCTTGTAGGGAGCGGCTTTGGTCACTGCGAAAAAATCGGTCGAAGATTTTATCTAAGTCAGATTTTGGAATACCGATTCCTGTGTCTTCAACTACAATTATTGTTGAGTTATCGTTGCACGTTAGAGATACATTGACTTCACCATTTTCTGGTGTGTATTTAATCGCGTTATCCAGTAGGTTGGCATACATGCGTTGTAAATAATGATTGTTGCCTTGTACAATACAGTCAATATCGATAATACAACGGAGTTTTACGTGTTTTTGTTCTGCCAACGCTTCAAATAATTCACAAGCGTCCACTGCCAGTTGTGAAATATTAACTGGAGTGTTGCTGCCATCAGCTAAACCTGCACGAGCGTCGGCGATATCGAGGGTAGCATTGATCATTTGCAACAAATGATCAGATTCTTCAATAGTGCTGGAAATGGCAGCACGCGATTCATCCCCAAGTGATTTGTCGGAACACAGTACACCTTCTGAAAGCGCACGTATTCGAGCAAGTGGACTACGTAAATCATGTGCGATGTTATCCGTCATTTCCTGTAGTTCAATGACCAAATCTTTAATGCGATCCAGCATGGCGTTAAATGTATCCGCCAGTTGCTTTATTTCATCACCATGTTGGCTAACTATGACTCGCTGGTCTAGATGACCGCCTTGAATGTTTGCCGCTATTTGACTAATCTCTTTTATGCCTCTTACTGCCTTGTGTGACATTAACCAGCCAATGAAGGAAGCTGCGGGTAAAGCGACAACAAACAATGTAATGAACAATGTGAAGAAGATTGCCATGAGTTCTTCTTTTTCTTCTACCGATTCCCCAATATGTAAAATAATGTCGGGACCGATGACGTCATAAATGATGCGAGTTGAACTTTCTTTTGATTCGAGTGAGATAGTCTCTAAAGCAGGCAATGTAGAAGCTGAAATAAAAGGTTGTTCGTTACTTGTTAAGTTTTTCCAGGAGGAAAGATCAGAGCTGAAAATAACTTTGCCATCAAGAGTGAGAAGGCGAAAGAAAATATTGTCGGCGTTCCCCGATTTTATTTCACGTTGTATTTCTGTTTGAACTCTTCTTAATCCTTCGCTTGTGTAAAGTTCACGAAATTCGAGAATGTCTTCGTGTAGATCTTCATCAATTCGATAATTCAATACTGAGTTCATTGAAAAATATGCCGTGATTAATGATAGAACCAGAAATAAAACAAAGGCCGTGGTATACCACAACATTAATCGGAAAGATAAAGTACCGGGTAGTTTCATTGAAAGTTAGCCTGATCAGGTACTTTAAGTACATAACCAAGGCCACGCACTGTATGTATGAGTAGCAGTGATGTGTTTTTATCAATTTTTTCGCGCAGCTTGCTAATCCTGGCTTCAACCACATTGGTATGTGGATCGAAGTTATAATTCCAGACACGCTCCATAATCATTGTTTTTGACACAATGTGCCCTTGATTGCGCATTAAGTATTCAAGTAAAGCAAATTCCTTGGGTTGTAAAACAATGGATTTCCCTGCACGACTTACCGTACGCGCCAGAAGATCAATGCTTAAATCAGCAACGGTCAGTGTTGAAGTTTCGGTGACATTGGAAGCTCGCCGTAACAACGCCCGAATACGGGCCAGTAGTTCACTGAATGAAAATGGTTTTGTTAAGTAATCGTCACCGCCTTGCTGGAGGCCTTTTATTCGATCATCGACAGAACGTTTTGCACTAAGGATGATAACCGGAATGTTGATTTTGTTGCTGCGCATTTTTTCAATAATTGTCAATCCATCCAATTGAGGAAGCATGATATCGATAATCCCGATATCAAAAGAATCGTTCAGGGCTAGGTCAAGTCCATCAATCCCATTGTTGGCATGTTTTACGATAAACCCGGCTTCACATAAACCGTTGCTGATAAATTCAGCAATGGTTTGGTCATCTTCAATGAGTAGTGCTTTCATAACATTAATTCTAGTATTTGTTTGAACCGTTGTAATCCAAAATATTATTACATTACCAAATGATAATTATGCATAACTTTCAATATTGCTAATATTTCTACACAGTCATAGTTTAAAAAAATGAGCCTGGTAGAATCGATGCCTTGTAATTTGATACCACACTCTTTGATTAAGATTCTTACAATAATTGTTGTTTGCTTCTCAATAACAGTAGCGGGAGCATACGAAGCGCAGACATCGAGAGAAAAAAGAGTGGAGGGCGTTGGGGATATTATTCAATTATCAATTCCTTCAGCAGCATATATAACAACATTTCTATTAAATGATGTGAATGGCCGGCATCAGATCTACAAATCGTTCTCTACCAATCTGACAATCACTTATTTTTTAAAATATACGGTTAATGATCAGCGTCCCGAAAATAATGGCAGGCATTCGTTCCCATCAGGACATACATCAACTGCTTTTCAGGGAGCGACGTTTATTCATAGAAGATATGGGTGGAAATACGCAATACCTGCTTACCTGGGCGCTAGCTTTGTTGGTATAGTCGAGATGAAGGTGATAAGCATTATCCTCATGATATTGTAGCAGGAGCAGCTATTGGCATAATGAGTAGTTATTATTTAACCAT
This sequence comes from uncultured Ectothiorhodospiraceae bacterium, assembly GCA_945787715.1. Taxonomy (GTDB): domain Bacteria; phylum Pseudomonadota; class Gammaproteobacteria; order S012-40; family S012-40; genus CALZJE01. The sequence continues at coordinate 12,481 of CALZJE010000076.1, forward strand.
CAAATATAATCAAGTGTTGATTACACCAACGGTTGAAGACAACAAGTTTGAATTGAATTTTAATATTAAATGGTGATATCTGTTCTGCACTTCTCTTTGCTCATTAGGGGATACAGGGATAATGAAATATATTTATAGTACTGTTATCGTTTAAAATATTGACCTTAGAAAATAAAAATTTCAGAAAATATTGCGATAGAGTTGCTATATCACCATGAAAAAATTTCATAATAAGTGTGTTCACGGTGTGCTAATTCTACTTTTAGCCAACCAGTGGCTAAGTGCTGAAAATGTTATAGCCGGTGAATTGGCTGATAAGCAGGAACCCGCTAGGGAAGAAAGAAAGTTTTACCGCAATCAAGCTGAGCGTCGTGAAGCTGAACTTGGGTATGAAGCGACAGATTGGTTGCGTATCTCGACTGTCTTTGAAGCAGAGGCAGTCCTTCATAAAAGGGAGCAAATGGATGGGAAAATTCAAAGCAGTAGTATAAGCAATCTTGATGTTGAATTGGGCTTTTATCTAAATCCCAAGGATAATCTCGAAGCGGAACTTATTTTTGTTACTGACCAAAAAAATGTTAGAGATGTTGAACTGGAAGAAGTTATTTTTTCCATTGATATAGAAAGCTGGACTTTAGAGTTTGGAAAACAAACATTGCCATTTTCAGAGTTTTACAGCCACTTTTTGACTGGTGCTGTGTTAGAAAATATTGAAATAATCCAGTGGTCATTATTGTTGGAATATGAATTTACTGATTCATTTAATGTTACTACATTTGTTTATCAAGATTCGAACGATACTGATCATGAATTAGCAGGGAAAGACTGGGGTATTGCGCTTGAATGGTTATCCGAAGACGAAACAATGCAGTTCACAACGAGTTATGTATCGGATCTAGGGGAAGCTCAAGACGCGGATATATTATTCACTTCCAATAGCGCTAAATCAATTTCTGGTAGTGCATTATCTTTGTTGATTGGTTTTGATAATTCTGAGTTGAGCTTCGAGCATATTCAAGCGAATGAAAAGCTAACTAATCTACGCAGCATAAAAATGACCAATCTGGAATATGCTTGGTTTTTGAGTCAAAATACACAACTGGCGTTGCGTCTTGAACATAATGATATCATTTCTGATTTAGTAAATTGGCGGTGTGGAGTAGCAGGAAAGTGGCGCATTGCAGAATACTATGCACTCAGTAGTGAGTTATTTTATGCCAGACTGAATGGTAATACGAATGATATTCGAAGTATTAATAAAGAAGTACAAATAGGTTTTGGGCTTAGTATAGAATATTAAGGCCAGTTACCGTTAGGCTCACTCATTGATTGCTTAAGAAGCAATATCATGATGTATACTATTACTCATGAGCAAACTAAAAAACATCGTGATAGTATTAAAACGATTCGTCCACGATATTAATGACACAAAAATATCGGTATACGCTGGAAGTTTAGTCTACATCACCCTGCTATCGCTCGTCCCTACGCTGGCATTAAGCTTTTCCATTCTTCATGGGCTTGGTGTACAAAATCAACTTGAACCTTTGCTCGTGGAAATGCTTGCGCCTATTGGTGATCGAGCAGATCAAATAGTGAGCAGCATCCTTCAGTTTGTGAATAATACCAGTGTTCAGGCGTTAGGAATATTGGGGGTGGGGATGATCCTCTATTCTGGTATTTCGATGGTATTAAAGCTTGAATTTGCCTTTAATCAAATTTGGGGTGTAAAAGAGACACGTTCCATTTTCAGACGCATTAGTTATTATCTGACCATGTTATTGCTTGGGCCAGTGACTTTTTTCATAAGCATGGCTTCTATGGGATCTATTAACAAAATGGAATTTATACAGCCCTTATTAAAGCTCGACTATTTTTCGGTGCCGTACTATTTCTTAATAAATATCCTACCATTCCTAATCATAATTTTTGCACTTTTCATGCTTTATATAGTGGTGCCCAACCATCCCGTTAAAGCAAAGTCTGCTTTTTATGCAGCGCTTATAACTGCTATTAGCTGGAAAGTCTCAGGCTGGGTGTTTGCGAGTTTTATCGCTACATCCGGCAACTACAATATTATTTATTCCAGTTTTGCGGTAGTCATCCTATTTATTTTTTGGATCTATTTAACCTGGTTGATTATCCTTGCCGGAGCAATGATCTGTTCACAATTACAATATGGGCAATATCGTTTTTACGAAAACCTGGATGAAATCAATCCGCTTCAGGTTAGGTTTATTCGTATCATGATTCTTTTCAGAATATGTAATGCCTATTTTAAATTACAGAAGCCGGTTACTATGTCTGATCTTGTCGATTATATTGGTTTTCCTGTATCAGATGTTTATCGATTGTTAGCGGAGTTAGAGAGTGAAAAGATGATAATTCTTGCGAGAAAAAAAGATAAGCAGGTGATACTTCCCGGTTCAAAAGTAAATGCATTAACTTTGGGAAATGTGTTGCAAGAGTTGGATTTTCCATCTGGACTATTAAATGATCTCGCCCTGACTAATAGAGCAAAGCAAGAATTGGAAGTTTTAAACCGTTGGTATGAAGAAAAACTAGATCATTCTCTCACATTAACAGAGATATTCATTGATAAAACCCAGCAGGGCGGGGCTCAAAAAGAACTTAATCTGGGTGATTAGATTTGGCAATTCCAGCATTACCTTTTTTATTGAAATTTCTATTGCTCAAGTTAATCAAAGGTGCAGTCGTTGGCTTGGTGCGTTTTGTTCGTAGAGTGCTACATAAAAGTAAAGAAGATGATGAAGGCATTGAATTAAACGGAAGAGATAGGCTGAAGCATGCAATCAATAAGGAATGGCGTAAGCGAGATAACATCGTCTATTTGATTCTTATGTTGAGTAATGCAATTTATGGTGCGCAGGAGCTAACAGTATGGGTTTGGCGGTTTATTGCAAAGCGAATATTTAGTGAATATTGTGCAGCCGTGCCTGCTGGTTTTGAAATGCCAGAACAATTTTGTGATCGACTCCATACCTTACCCAAATCCAAGCTGTTAATAGAGTGTACAAAATGGGTTGGAATGGCTGCATTAATTTATTGGCCGAAAACTCACAATGCGATCTTAATTTCACCATCCGAAGACGAAAAATGGGTAGAAGTTCGGTGGAAACGACTGGCTTATTTAGTGAGAACAGATAGACAAAGAACAATAGATTATCGGGACATGAAAATAATTTCTGATGGCAATGGTGTTCTTGAGATAAAAACGTTATGTGGTCAACAGTGTGTTTTTAACACCAAGATTTTATGAATTATTCGGGTTAGAATGGCTGGAGACTTTATTACAGATTAGGTTTTTTTAGCGCTTTTTATGGAGAAAAAGTCAAGGAAAGGAAATTTAGTATAACGATTTGCCGTCCATGTACATTGGGCACGTTTACTCAAGCGTGTCTTCACCAAAAGGACCAGCATGTAAAAGACAATTAATTCGCTTTAATCACATGCGATGGAAATAAATCCACTCGGACTGATGAAAAGGTTTCCAAAATTCGACGGATAATTCGCCATTATTCCAAATATAAGCAGGATTTCATTCGTCTGTTCCAATTTTTAAATGCCAACAACAAGCCGATTGTGAAAATTTGGTGCCGCCAAACCATTTGAATACTATTGGATTCTTGCTACTATATACTTCCTATCCCCGATACATAGAAATACTTTTACACCGTATACGGAAAAACATCTACCACCGTAACAATAACGAACAAAAAACACCCTCAGGTAGATCATGCCGCAACTATCGATGTGAAGTTAATACAAAGTGTAATTTAGTTAACAGTAGACCCTAACGTTGCAAAAAATATCGATTAAAAATCGCGTTGCTGCTTTTATAGCAGCATATTATCGCTTTCACACATATTTTCTGGATTTCACTTAGAGTGACTAAGTTCAAACCAGAAAATATACGCAAAAACGCTACTATGCTAGCTCTAAAAGCTTTTGAATTCGATATTTATTTGCAACGTTAGGGTAGAGAGTATGCTGGAAGTCTATACTAATACTTTACACTATTTAGAGAATGTAATGCTTTGTGTGTTAATCATACTAAAAAATTCCTTTACCAATAAAAACATGTCTGGTTTATTACATATTGATTCTAACTAAGGTGTTATTTATAGGAGTTATATATGGCGAAATACGCAAAAAGAGATATATTAAGAGTGCGAAGTCGTCATATTCTTGCGACTTTACTACTTTTTTTGTTACCAATGGGACAAGCAATGGCATTTTTTGATCTGTTTAAAATTAATGTATTTAGCGAAGTTAGTGGTGTTGTAACAATGAACGGTGAGCCTGTTCAGGGTGCCTCCGTCAAACAATGGGCTAAAGTGAGCTTCAATGGTAGCGTCTACGAACATCAAGCAGTGACAGATGCCCACGGCCGTTTCAAATTTGATGCTATTTATGCCAATACTATAAATCGACTTCTTCCTTCGGCTCATAAAGTCACCCAAGAAGCAAAAATTGAACACCAAGGAGAGACTTATCGCGCCTGGGTAGCCGTAAAAAACAATTATGATTATGACGGCGAATTAAATGACATCAAACAGACTACCGGTGAGCGAGACAAGATGAAAGTCATTCCGAAACGCTTATCCGATCAAGAACAATTAAAACAGGTCATCCCTTTTCATCTAACATGTGAGCTAACTGACGATGAGTCGATTAAGTCTAATGATCATGTTGCAGCTCAAGGTATTTGTAAGTGGCCGGGGTTAGAGTAGCTTAATCTATTAGGATAACAACAATAAAACATTTAACACCAAAAGAAGCGATTCAAGCAGCCATCGGTGTATATGACCTAGAAGAGGGGATCATTTCTCCTGAACTAGCATTCGCAAATAAGGATAGAGACGCTATCAACAAACGCTTCACGTTTAAAGGCACGAAAACAAAGTTTAGTAAGACCGGAGCCTTTATTAAGTTTCGATCTGGATTTGGTGTTATAGCCACAGGAACAAATGAAAAAGAAAATGAAGCACTATTAACAATTCGCGGCACATCAAGCATTGCTGATTGGTTGAGTGATTTCAATATTGGCTTACAAGTTTCCGATACAGGAAAGATTGTTCACGCTGGATTTAATCGCGTTTATAATGAATTTGGACAGAAAGTTGTAAGTTTCCTTAGGCAAAATAATATAGATACGCTGCACTGCGTAGGCCACAGCTTGGGCGGCGCTTTGGCTAGTTTGGCTGCAGACTCAGCAAAACAAAATGAGCTAGTCAATCATGCAAACCTATATACATTTGGTTCACCGAGGGTCGGGTTTTCTGGCTTTGCCAAGCGGTTAACGACAAATGTCGGCGATGAGAATATTTTTCGCGTTCATCATAGTACTGATATCGTCACTTTTATCCCCGAGTGGCCATACACCCATGTGCCATCCCCAGGAAATAGTTATTGCATTCCCGAGAGTAGTTTTAATCCAATTTCGGCCCACTTTAAAGACAATTATCAGACGACTGTCAGCAAGCAACAAAAAATCGATTGGAATTCACTTCCGAAGACATATGTAAACGACTCATCTGATGATGAAGTCAAAAATTGGCTAGCAGGTGGTATTAGCACCCTATCCAGTTTTACACTTAGCATGATCGGAAAAGCCATTCAACTTATCGTCAGAGTTGCAAATATCATAATCATTCCCGGAATGACCGGATTAGATATTCTTTCTTACGCACTTAGTAAGGCGGCTACCGCAACTAAGGAAGCATTAGGACTAACTAAGTTGCTCATGCAAAAAATATTGAGCATGCTAGGCCATATCATAAACGAGACGGCAAAATTTACTGTCGAATTTATTAAGTATGTATTCAACTTACTCGCGAGAGCAGTCTATAGAACAGTAGATACTGCTATTCGGCTACTAGGAGCTTAGTTGCGATAGCTCAGTTCGAATTTAGTCTTACCCGTTTTTCTATTGAAACTCATTATAGGGAAAATTAGAGCTTGTGTGACTCTAGCGAAAATTCCGATTTCTCTATTTATAGTGGAGTCCTTGAGCCCATGTGTCGAGACAAAAATAACCGGGTCGTACCTGTGATGTTGTATTATTGAACAGCTACCAAAAAACAGATATTAAGCGTTGCGAAAGGAGGAGGTCAAATCTATGTATTAATATAATTGAATTAACGTGGAAATAATTAATGAAAATATTTGACCCCAATTTTGTAGATCTGCTGGGTCTTGTACATATGGCCCAATAGATGAGTTTTGTTGGTGCCAACTTTCCCTTAATGTTTACAATAGCAAAGATGGCGGACAAAACTGGACTTCTAACCCGCATAGCCTTATGTCAGGAGCGACGTCAAGGTTTGATCTTGGTCTCTGCTCTTCGCGCGTTAGTGATATTTTGATTAAGCCGGATGACTCGAAAACGGTCCTGGTAGCAATGACGAATTTTTACGGCGATTTGAAACGGACGACAGATGATGGAGAGAATTGGGCATCTGTCGCAGGAGGAGGTCCTTCAAGTACTATTGCTTCAGATCCTTCTACCAGCGGTTATATGTATTTTGGATTTGAACACTGGATATCTTACACATCTGTGGGGAATATTTACACTTCAAGCAATGGCGGGGAAACCTGGGGGTATCTTTCTCTCAACGAAACCTGGCCAGGCGCAGCTTCTGTCAGGGACCTTGAAGTGAATAGAGAGCTTCTTGGGGAAGATGATCGACCAGTCTATGCGGCGACGAGTTCCGGACTCATAAAAAGCGTATGGAACGGCTCCAATTGGAGTTGGGAAAAAGTTTCAGGGCTACCCACCGATAACATCACAGCTTTGGCTATTGACCGCTCCACTATTCCTGGAATAATTTATGTTGGCACTGACGATGTAGGGGTATTTGTTTCCGACGATGGAGGAAGCATTTGGACGCCTTTAAATCAGGAGCTGGGAAATCTTCATATTACCAAGCTAGCCATAAGTGAGACTGAACCCAAAACACTGTATGCCGGTACAGCTTATGGTGGCATATGGAGTTTGATTTTAGAATAACCCACACCTGATACAGAGGGTGACGGGTTGCCCGTGCTATGCGAATTGTTAACTTCTAGGTTGAATCCGCCTCAGTCCATGTCTCTGATTAAAGGAAAAGAGGTCTACCCTTAATCTATTGATGAGCGCTAGATGGCAGTGACCAATATCTCACTTTGCCCTCACGACTTTTCCTATCATCAATGGTACGAAACAGCAGCTGCGTCTCATCACCAGCCAATTCAATAATACGGCCTGCTTTGAGGCTGATAGTAAAAAGTGGCAGGCCTTGTGGTTGAGCTTCACTAACAAGCACAACATGGCTATAGGTATTTAGAAACCTTCCCACACCCCATGGCGTATCCTTGAGGTGATAGCTCACCCAATGCGAACCAAAGGCAATGGCGAAAGTGTCGTTTGTTAGGGGGGTGACGAATAAGTATTGGCTGTCTTCCCTGTGAGGTAAGCGCTCTATTGCTGTTGGTTCTACGCCTTCAGGACCCAATTTTTG
>CALZJE010000077.1 GCA_945787715.1 uncultured Ectothiorhodospiraceae bacterium
CTGGATTGTATTTTTGCTCATCATCCACCTCCTTTATTTATTCCACAAAATAAGTATAGCTTAGTCCTGGATGATAGCTGTGGATTGTGGGTAATCAGGCGATTTTTTGAGCTATCAGGCAAGGGGCGGGTGTTGGTCTTTTCTTTTGGCGCTGAGTCGAGCGGTATTGGCCGGCGATGGCGCGCAAAGGCCGAGCGCCCCGGTGTCAATCTGTTGCCTAACCTTTCTGCCTCCACCGTGCGCAACATTGCTGATCAAGTCGAGCGTGTCAAACGAGCGGGCGATATTATAATTGCCTCGATTCATTGGGGTGGAAATTGGGGATATGACATTAGACACGATCAACAAAAGTTTGCCCATGCTTTGATTGATATCGCCGGTATCGACATTATTCACGGCCACTCCTCACACCATGTGAAAGGTATCGAGGTTTACAAAAACCACTCTATCATCTATGGCTGTGGTGATTTTCTGACTGACTACGAAGGTATCAGTGGCAATGAACAATATCATGATGATTTTGGGGTTGACGTACTTCCCCATGATGGATCCAACGAGTGGTCGCTTGATACGCCTCGAAATGACGCCGACTCGTCTCAAGAATTTGCGTGTCAATTATGCCTCACACAAGGATGCGAAGTGGCTGGCGAATGTGCTCAACTGGGAGGGCAAGCGACTTGGAACTCACGTAACATTGAACGAGGATAATCGCTTGGTACTACGCTGGAGTGGGAATTAATTGAGTAGTAAAGAGGGGGCTTGCTTGATATTACATATGGCAAACTCTCTCGGCCTGATTAAAAGAACCTAGCGAATTCCATGAATAGTTGCCTGTAAAAAGCATCGAAGTACCATTATCAATCCAGCAGTACAAATCCAACGGATGAATATTTGGCCGAAACGTAGCTAGTATTCGTGCTCGAACTAAAAAAATATTTTCAATTTCTTGCTAATAGATGTTTAATGATTCCCATATTCTTACGCTTTCATTACCATAATCAAGTGTGCCATAACAATAATCCTGTTGGACTATGCTCATGTTACGACTATTAATTTGGGGAATACTCGCTGCTGTACTAGCGGCATGTGACAACGATGCGTCAGAGCAGCGTCCGATCAGTGCGACACAAATCGAGGCTTGGTTCCACACCGGGCAAGCGGGGGAACGCCAAGTAATTCAGGATCAGGTGGCGCGTTTCAATCGCCTTAATTCCGATGTTCAGGTCAAACTAACCCTGATTCCAGAACACTCCTACAATGCCCAGATCCAGGCTGCTGCAATCGCTGGTGACCTGCCCGATATTCTCGAATTCGATGGTCCCTATCTCTACAACTACATCTGGCAGGGGCATCTTCAATCTTTGGATAAATTATTATCGACTGCTCTCAAAGCCGATCTTCTGCCTTCCATTATCAAGCAGGGCAGTTATCGTGGTCATCTATATGCCATAGGTAGTTTCGATTCTGGCCTGGGACTTTACGCTCGGCGCAGTAAATTGCAGCAGGCCAGGGTGCGTATTCCTAGCAGTCCGGCCAAGGCCTGGACGGCGGATGAGTTTAAGGTTGTGTTACAAGCACTGGCGAAATCGGATGACGATGGTGCAGTATTGGACCTCAAGCTTAACTATTCCGGTGAATGGTTTACTTATGCCTTTTCGCCTATTATTCAGTCGGCAGGTGGTGACCTGATTGAGCGCCAAAAGTATCGCACTGCTGTTGGTGTACTTAATAGCCCAGCGGCTCTGGCTGCAATGACACAGCTGCAGTCATGGCTGCAAAGTGGTTATGTTGATGCCAATGTCGATGATGCTGCCTTCATCACCGGTCGAGTGGCACTCTCATGGGTAGGGCATTGGGAGTTTTCGCGTTATTCAGAGGCTGTTGGTGATGACCTTGTACTATTACCGTTGCCTGATTTTGGTCAAGGCAGCCGCACAGGGCAGGGCTCGTGGGTGTGGGGTATGACAGCCACCGGGCAACGGGCACAAGATGCAGCCAGGTTCCTGCAATTTTTATTACAAAGTGAAGAGGTGCTGGCCATGGCTAATGCCAACGGTGCGGTGCCGGCCAGCCGTAGCGCCATTGCCCAGTCAAAACTTTATCGGGCCGATGGGCCTTTGAGTTTGTTCGTTGAACAATTGACAGGCGGTTATGCGGTACCACGGCCACAGACTCCCGCTTACCCAGTGATCACCTCCGCTTTTCAGAAAGCATTTCTTGATATCCGTAATGGTGGCAATGTACAAGCGGCATTAGATAAAGCGACAGCCATCATTGATCAGGATATAGCCGACAACAAGGGCTATAAATGAGGGGAGGTCTTCCCGCCTGGTTATTTGCCGCGCCTTCCTTGGTTGGCTTGCTGCTTTTTGTCGCCTTGCCTTTTGTATTGGCCATTGTGCTGGCATTTACTAATCTGCGCTTGGGTTCGCCTTTACCGCTGGAGTATGTTGGCCTGGAACAGTTTCGGCGCCTCTATAATGATGATGCCTTTTTCCACGCTCTGCTCAACAATGCCACCTTCGCCTTAGTGGTGGTGCCCTTACAGACTGGCTTGGCACTGCTGTTAGCGCTGTTGTTAAATCATCGCTTAAAGGGAATGGCTTGGTTTCGCACGCTGTTTTTTATGCCGGTGGTTTTTCCTTTGTCGTTGGTGGCGGTGGTGTGGGTGTTAATCTTTGCCCCTGGCGCCAACGGCATGATGAATGGGATGCTTGAAGTGGTGAGTTTGGGTACCTGGACACCACGAGACTTTCTGCATGATCCGCTGTTGGCCCTGCCTGCAATCATGCTCACCTCCGTTTGGCAGGGCATGGGATTTCAAATGGTGATCATCCTTGCAGGCTTACAGGCCATTCCACAAGAACTTTATGAAGCGGCGGCAATCGATGGTGCTTCGCGCTGGCGTCAGTTCTGGAATGTTACTTTGCCGCAACTACGCAACACCCTGATCTTTGTTGTGTTGGTGACTACCATCCTGGCCTTTCGGCTCTTTGATCAAGTGCAAATCATGACCCAGGGTGGGCCACACAACGCAACCACAACTGCCATGTATGAAGCAGTACAAGCAGCTTTTGCTAGGCAGCAGGTGGCCAAGGGTTCAGCTATAACTGTAGTGCTATTTGTGATTGTATTATTGATCACTTGGCTGCAGCGGCGTTTGCTCAGACAGGAACGGGAGGTTGAATGAAACGTCGCTCGTTAATTAACGCTCTAATCTATGCCAGTCTGATTCTATTGGCGTTCTGTTTTATCGCACCGATTGTTTTTATGCTGGTCGGTAGTCTTAAACCCGATGCGCGGGTGTTGGTTGAGGCCGGCAGCCTCAGCGCATTTTTGCCGGAACAGGTATCATTACAAAACTACAGCGATGTGTTCGCGCGGGTCAGTTTTAGTCGTTACCTATTTAACTCTTTATTGATAACCGGCAGCATTGTTGTTGCGGGGCTGGTGGTCAACTCATTAGCCGGTTATGCCTTCGCCCGTATGCAATGGCGCGGCCGCGATTGGGTTTTCGCCATGGTGATGATGATCATGATTGTGCCGTTGGAGGCTATTGCCGTGCCGCTGTTTTATGAGGTGACGCTACTTGGCTGGCGTGACACCTATATCGTCCAGATCATCCCTTTTATCGCTAACGCCTTTTCCATTTATCTGTTTTATACCTTCTTCCTCGGTTTACCACGCGAGTTGGAAGAAGCAGCATGCATCGATGGCGCTGGTGTGCTCAGAACTTTTATCACCATCATTGTCCCCAACGCCAAGCCCGCCTTTGCCACGGTGACAATTCTTACCTTCCTTACCCAATGGGGCGCTTTCCTCTGGCCTTTAATGGTGACCAGTGGTGAAGCAGTGCGGCCACTCCCGCTGGGGATTGCTACTTTTTATTCCTTGCCACCTTTGCAGTGGGGCGACATCTTCGCCTTTGGGGTAATGATGGTGGCGCCGATTCTGGTGGTGTTTCTATTGTTTCAGCGCTGGTTTGTGCGTGGTGTGGCCGCCACCGGTATCAAAGGATAAGTTGTGGCTCAAGTTAGTTTTAAAAATGTCAGTAAAATATTTGAAGATGGCACCCTGGCGGCTAGTGGTTTCAATCTTGAAATAGATGACGGTGAATTTGTTGTTTTGGTTGGGCCATCAGGCTGTGGTAAATCCACTCTGTTGCGCATCCTGGCCGGGCTGGAAACGGCAACCAAGGGTGAGGTTCATATCGGTGACGAATTGGTGAATGAACAAACACCGCAGCAGCGCAATGTCGCCATGGTGTTTCAAAACTACGCTCTCTATCCGCACATGACAGCGCGACGCAATCTCGAATTCCCACTGAAGATGATGAAGCTGTCCAAGGTCGATATTAAGAGTCGCGTCGAGGCGACGGCTCAACTGTTGGGACTGGATGAATTGCTTGAACGAAAACCGAAACAGTTGTCTGGTGGTCAGCGGCAACGGGTCGCTATGGGGCGCGCCATTGTTCGCGAGCCGTCGGTGTTTTTGATGGATGAACCACTTTCCAATCTCGATGCCAAATTGCGTGTTCAAATCCGTACTGAGATTGCCGCATTGCAACGGCGCATGAAGACAACCATGCTTTATGTTACCCATGATCAGGTAGAGGCCATGACGCTTGGTGATCGTGTCGCCGTCATCAATCAAGGGCAGTTGCAACAGATGGCTGATCCACAAGTGCTTTATGAACGCCCCGCTAACATCTTCGTTGCCGGTTTTATTGGTAATCCTGGTATGAATGTTTTTGAAACAGAACTGCTTGCGGTTGAGGATCAACGTTTGGCCATCAAATGGGGAGAGCAGTTAATTCCACTTGCTAAAGACGATGCAGCGAGTTTAGCTTTAGAAGAGTACGTCGGCAAACCCTTGTTTGCAGGTCTGCGGCCTGATGCATTTTGTTGTGCTGATACGTCTATGGCTCAGACCCAGGTTGCGGTAGAAGTGGAGAGTGTTGAAGCGTTAGGGCATGAGTATCTTTTGTATTTTCGTAGCGGCGTTACCGCTTTGGATACGGATAACTTTGCCGGCCTTGGTGATAAAGCTACACGCCCGCTGATGGTGGCACGCCTCCCAGGATCAGTTGATATTAAGACGAATGAAAAAATTATGTTGGGTTTGATGTTAAGCCAGATTTGTTTTTTTTCTGCGGATGGAGTGGCACTAAGAGTTTGAGCACATTTTTAAGAGACTGTAATAAAAGTTGTGCAACTGCCAATTTTAACTAAACCTCAATCTCATTTGCCAGGAGATTACAATAAAGCCTTTCTTCCGGTTCTTTAGGGTGCCAAAGCCCATTCTCTCCAGGTAAGGTTTTTTCGACTCCCTGTGTGTCAACCTACTCCCATACAGTCACTGTATGAGATAACATATATTTCAGGGTCTAAAACGGGATAAATTAAAATGCCAAAATCAGCATCAGCGACACCAGACACACAAGTAAAACCTAAACCATCGTTGGAGAAACTCACAAAAAGTTTTTCTCTACTATATTACTTACATGTTGGCGAATCAGTTTAACTATCTCGACAAAATAAGAACCATCGGCAGTGTGAGTAATATAGGGATCCATTATCATAATTATAAGGGACAGGTCTTGTTACGTGCAGCACCCTCTTTCCTGCGAACTATTCTACAGTGAGTCGAATAGTTCGGCAGAGAAAAAAGGATGTTCGGTATGAGACCGGAATCCAATCATTCCTTCTGCCTCGTTAGGTCAAAATCAAAATCAGCCCGAGTGCAAGTGGTAAATCCAGCGAATCTGCTATTCTTTTGCCTTTTGATTAATAATGATTACTTTCATCACTAATCATCTATAAACTTTCCTCTTCCTCAGTATCCAAAAATATGCTAACGTGATTCTGCACTGTAGGGTGTATCTGAGTCCGCAGAAAGGGGGTTATCCCCACCTACAAAAGAAATGATATATTCATCCTTCTTTCTTTCTGATATCGCGGACTTCAGAAAATAACGAAAGGAGGATTTCCATGAAATCCCTACCCAAAAACCCTAATCTTGATTATTTAAAGAAAGAAGCAAAGAAATTACGCTCTCTGCATCGTGATAGTAATCCTTCATGCTGCGCAAGAATACGTCAATTAGACACATCCTTTTTAGGGAAACACGACCAGGAAATTCTTGATGCTAATTTTTCTGTAATGGATTCGCAACGTATTATTGCCCGTGAATATGGTTATACTAGCTGGGCAAGGCTAAAACACTACATTCATTCACTCACCGATAATATTTATCAAGGAGTCAGTAACAAACGTGCTTACCAGAAATTGATTGTAGATTCCTATGACGAACGCAGTAAGAACTATGATAATAGTGAATGGCATCGCAATATGGCTATACAACTTGTAGATTACGCGCCTCCAGCAGAAGGCCAGAAGGTATTGGATTTAGCGACGGGAACTGGCACTATCGCTTTCCACGCAGCTGCTTTGGTCGCAGAAATGGGAACAGTAACAGGCATTGATATTTCTAAGAGTATGATCGCGAAATGTAATGAAAAGCTCAAGGACTCAAAATTACAGAATTTAGATTTTATATATGCTGATGCAGAAAATTTGGAATTTAAAGCAAATAGTTTTGATCGAATTTATTGTGCTTCTGCCTTTTTTTGGATGAGTCATCCACTAGCCGCTTTGCGGCATTGGATTGAGCTGCTCAAACCCGATGGACGGCTTGGGTTTCACGCTTGGCCAGATAATTCAGAGATATGGGGAAATATTTCTAGAAAGGTGCTTAAAAATTACGGTATTAATTACACCATACATCAAGCAACTGGTTCAGTGGAGAAATGCCGTCAAATGCTTGAGTTGGCGGGGTATAAGAATATTGAGATTCATGAAGTTAAAGATGGACGTTTTCTTAGTCTGCAAGATGCCAAAGGATCATTACTAAATGAATCAGACTACGCGCCGGGTCAATATCCACATCCGTTAAAAAATGTACCTGAAGAAATTCTTACGCAGGCGCAAGTAGATTTTGATATTGAGGTGGAAAAGCTAAATACTGATAAGGGTGTTTGGCATGATATGTCAATGTTTTATGTCTTTGGACAGAAAATATAGCATTAGTAAACTATCATAACTCAAATTTCTTGTCCTTTGAGCATGATTTCTAAGTTACAATAATACTTATGACTGGCGAAAAATAAACCTAACAATACACCCTGAGGTGGACTGCAAGTAAATTTTTCATTTATTTCGCCATTGAATTTAGTAGTGCGAAAAGTGCCTGGCCTGTGTTATTGCATTGTTGTCCCGTTGATTCAAAAAATAATGCAATAATGCAATAATGCAGGCCAGGCACTATTTTCCTACTATTAATCTTCCCAATAGTAATTGCATGTAGCTGATAGCGGCCGTCGGTGGAATGGAGTCCGCTGTCTAGCATACAGGGCTGTTTTTGTAGCGTGCCGCAATCAGCTGTATGCGACTACTTATGCAACTATTACTATTTTCTTATTTTCAACCTAAAGCTTGCTCAGTATTGTCATTTAAGTGAGCGGATACTTTTGCGATGTTTAAACTTGCGACAGCTTATAGTCCAAAGCGATCTATGATTCAGCTATAAATTGAAAAAGCCAAACAGCTTACGGAACTCGAAAATACGAGCGTTGAGGAAGTTGGTTATAAATTAGGTTATATGGACACGAGTAATTTTATCAAAATCTTTAAAAAAGCAGCAAGCGTTATTCCAGCTGAGTTTTGGTTGTGACAATCCAAGTAAACAATGGCTACATGGTAGCTATAGGTTTAACTTTTCACCAATCGAGCATTAGAAATCATTAGGGACATTGCTTGCGGTATGAGTCAGCATGTCAGTCTATTCAAATCATTATTTACTTTTATTTCTACGTAATTATACCAATTATGTCATTTAAATTAACGGGGTAGAATTATTCTTAAATCCTAGAGAAATTAGTTGAGAGGAGAATAGTTGTGCATGGAATGGATTTATATGCATACCCATAGGGTTCTCCTTTTCAGAGTCATAAAATGGTTGAAATGAATCCATATTATTTTGTCAGATTATAATCGGATAATTTTAGCTTCGCTTTTAGATTAAGCGAGAGAGATTATTCGAAATGTAAGAAGGAGAAAAGAACTGGTGTTCAAAAATTAATTTTGGGTAGCAACGCCTGTTCAACCGAAATATTTAAGATTACCTAACACCTTAATAATTTGCTTGGTTTTTTAAAAAAAGTTCGCCAAATGGTGGTG
Organism: uncultured Ectothiorhodospiraceae bacterium; assembly: GCA_945787715.1. Classification (GTDB taxonomy): domain Bacteria; phylum Pseudomonadota; class Gammaproteobacteria; order S012-40; family S012-40; genus CALZJE01. The sequence goes on from CALZJE010000077.1 coordinate 8,238, forward strand.
CCTTGAACGACAGTGAGTAATGAAGATGTGTGTTTGGTTGACGGCATCTTGCCTTACACGTGTCATCATTCTGTTAAGAATACTCAGATCTAGAAATTTAAATAAGGAGATGAAAATGACAGCAGCATGCCTAGAGAAACCTACTAAAGCTTCCCCCTTTTTTCAGCCAATAAAATCTAAGACAAATACAGCTCGGCGAATAGCTGGCAAAAAGATATCAAAACAAGCTATTCCTTCTGCTGAATGCTCTGTTGCTGCCGATTGTGATATTAATGTGATCGCTCTCTATCATAAGGAGATTGGTAGATATCCTTTGCTTACAGCTGAGGAAGAGATCAACTATGGACGTTTAGCTCGAGAGGGTGATCTTGAGGGTCGACGTAAGATGATTGTAAGTAATCTTAGGCTGGTGGTAAAATTTGCCAAGCGCTATGTCAACCGAGGACTACCTATCCTCGATCTTATAGAAGAAGGTAATCTTGGTCTGATGCATGCTGTGGGGAAATTTGACCCCGAACGTGGATTTCGTTTTTCAACCTACGCTACGTGGTGGATACGGCAAGCTATTGAAAGAGCGATCATGAATCAAAGTCACGCTGTTCGGCTACCTGTTCACATAAATAAAGAGATTAATTCTTGCAATCGTGCTGCGCGAAACTTAAGAAGTAAAGGAGGGCACGAAGCCAGTGCTGTGGAGATTGCCGAATTTTTAAATAAACCTGTTGAGCATGTCAGACACATGTTGCAACTCGACGCACGCACTACATCATCAATCATTTCTGATGCTGAAGGCGGTGAACATTCGGCGCTGGAAGGTTTGGATGTACTACTAGATAATCAGGAAGAAGATCCAGAAATACAATTGCAATCAGAGGATGAATTGTCCTACTTAGTGGGCTGTGTATCAAAGCTTAGGGAGAAGGAGCGCCAAGTAATCATGTATCGTTTTGGTCTCAATGGATGTAAAGCACTCACTTTGGAAGAGGTCGGCAACTTGCTTGGAGTTACCCGCGAAAGGGTTCGCCAGATTCAGGTTGGTGGAATAGAACAGTTGCGAACGATGCTTGGTAATCAACCAATACCTGAAATTTCTCACCATTATTAACAGCAAGACTATCGAAGTGGATCGACCTTACGTAGTCATAGTTTGATACTCCCGCGTTCCCCCTGTGTCAGGATAACTGTTGCGGGGGTAGGAGTCGATTGGTTTTTTATAACAAATAGAGAGTTTTGCAAGAGAACAACAGTTAGATAACGTACTCAGAAATAAAATTCATCTTACTCGATCTGATAAAAAGCGGTATTAGCAATTATTTTTAATAGCTGTATTTGCTGTGTCACCCTCTCGAATATCACACCTTTAAAAGATCCATTGAACCAAGAAAAATTAGTTGATCCAAGGGTTTGAGCACAATAATTTGGTGCACTAAAATCTCGCGCCCAACCGATCTTTCTAGGTTGAATCAGAAAAGCTTGCAAAACAGCGATGCGAGGCTAAACGTTTGTGTAAAGTTAGGTAATAATTCTATGTAATTATTGATCTATACTTAAAATAGGATTTCATCGTTGATTATAATTATCCAGGTTGGATCAATAAAGAATTAAAAATAAATATTTGTGCCCTAATTAAAATTAAGCGTTACCTTACAAAAGCCGTAGGACATAGTGGGAAAAAAGATGACAACTCAGCTATCGAAATTAATGCAATCGCTACAAGAATTACATGGCCGATCATTTCGACCTGCCTGGCAACCTGCGGTGGATATTTATCGTGGTGAAAAAGAATGGTTAATCAAAATCGATCTGGCCGGCGTGAGAAAAGAAGACATAGAAGTAATTGGCAACGATCATTTTCTCACGATTAAGGGGCAGCGACGCGATCTCCAAATTCAGGAAGGACACCAAACCTATTCAATGGAAATTTCCTACAACCGTTTTGAACGCAATTTAGAACTTCCAGTCGATGTGAAAGATGCTTCAATGCAAATAGATTATCAAGATGGTATGTTATTCATTCGAATTCAGACGGAGGAAAAACCGTGAAGGAACTTTCCACAAGAACGACGTTGCCGGTCTTGCCGATACAAAGTGAAGTTCTATTTCCAGAATTAGGCATGCCACTGGTTATCACTCGTTCTGCTTCAATGGCTGCGGTTGAGGTCGCTTTAAGCAGTGAAGATAAATCCATTGCCATTTTTACACAAAAAAGTGCTGATATTGATGACCCCGGAGAGAAAGACTTATATGACGTTGGTACAATGGCTGTTATCAAAAAAATGGTTCGTTTTGATCATGCCTTCCGTCTTGAGGTGCATGGCGTTTCTCGCATTAAACATCTAGGCATGGTGTTGAGCAAACCCTATCTCAACAGTAACTTGCGTTATTTGCCCGAACTATCTGATATAGGTACAGAGATTGAGGCCTTGCAGCGTGAGATGATTGAGTTAGCTACCAAGATGTTTAGCCTGGTTAATCCGCAGATACAATTAAACCTGAGTTTTATTCTATCGAATGTTGAGAAGCCCGTGAGTCAGGCTTATCTGTTAGCTACCTTGTTATCACTCGATGTAGAAAAATCAATGTTGATATTATCAGCTAACACACAGCGAGAACTGTATGAATTAATGAATGGCTATTTACATCATGAAATTCAAGTGCTCGAGTTGCGGCACCAGATTTCAAGTCAGGTTGAATCCAAACTGGGGCGTGAGCAACGGGAGTATTTACTACGGCAACAACTACGTATAATTCAGGAGGAGCTTGGTGAAGAGCGGCCAGAACAGGCTGATGTGACTGAGCTGCGCCAGAAACTGGAAAAGGCTGAACTGCCTGAAAAAGTGCATAAGGAAGTTGAGAAAGAATTGAATCGCCTCGAGCGTATGTCAGCTGTGTCGCCTGACTATCAACTTACCAGGACCTATGTTGAGCTAGCCATTGAGTTACCGTGGACTCAGAGCACAGAAGATCAACTTGACCTGGATCACAGCCAGAAAATTCTTGATGAAGATCACTTTGATCTTAAAGATGTCAAACAGCGCATTGTCGAACACTTGGCGGTGATGAAGCTCAATCCCAGTGCCAAGGCACCTATTCTCTGTTTTGTCGGACCGCCGGGAGTGGGTAAAACATCGGTTGGCCAGTCTATTGCCCGCGCGATGGGGAGAAAGTTCGAACGCATGAGTCTCGGCGGTTTACACGATGAGGCTGAATTGCGGGGCCATCGTCGCACCTACATCGGTGCCATGCCTGGGCGAATCATTCAGGCGATTCGCCGCGCTGGTGTCAGGAATCCATTGCTGATGCTGGATGAAATAGACAAACTCGGCCGGGACTTTCGCGGCGATCCCGCTGCTGCGCTGATGGAAATACTCGATCCGGCGCAAAATTTTGATTTTCATGATAACTACCTCGACATGCCTTTTGATTTATCCAAGGTGTTTTTTATCACTACTGCTAATACACTTGATAACATTCCTAAACCACTCCTGGATCGCATGGAGGTGATGCGCCTGGCCGGTTACAGTGATGAAGAGAAAGCCCAAATAGCGCGGCTCTATCTGATTCCCCGGCGGCTGGAGGAGGCCGGGCTTAACAGCGAGAAATTGAGTATAAACAATGAAGCGCTCAGTTATATAATTCGCCGTTATACCCGTGAGGCAGGAGTCCGTGAATTGGAAAGAACCATTGGTAGCATCGCCCGCAAGATTGCGACTAGAGTTGCTCGAGGTGATGACGCAGCGGTGATCATCAATCCTGATATGTTGGTGGATATTTTAGGTCCGGAACATTTCTACGCTGAGCAAGCTCGACAAAGTCTTGCTGCTGGTGTTGCAGCAGGTTTAGCGTGGACAGAAGTCGGTGGCGATGTGCTTTATATTGAGGCTGCATTGTTAGCAGAAGGTAAAGAGTTGACGCTAACTGGACAACTCGGTGATGTCATGCAAGAGTCAGCTAAAGCTGCACGCAGTTATATTTGGGCAAATGCTGAAACTTTAAAAATAGATACAGCAAAAATTCGTAAATCCGGTGTCCATATTCACGTACCCGCGGGTGCGGTACCGAAGGATGGCCCGTCTGCGGGTATTACTATGGCCGCAGCATTGGCATCACTCTATCTTGACAGGCCGGTTCGTAACGATACTGCTATGACTGGAGAAATTACTCTTAGTGGTCTGGTATTGCCGGTTGGTGGTGTTAAAGAAAAAATTCTTGCTGCGCATCGCGCCGGTATCCGCCGCATAATCCTGCCGAAAGAAAACAAAAAAGACCTGACTGAATTGCCTGAGCACGTTCAACAGGCACTTGATTTTGTATTTGTAGAGCGTATCGATGAGGCTTTACTCGCTGCTATCGTCTCAATATCTGATGCAAGCACTGAACAAAAAGCAGTGGTAGTTTGAAAAGACTACTGCAAAAAAAATTAACCCAACGAAAAAAGAAGGGGTTGGGAAAACAAGCGTTTGAAGCTTTTTTTGTATTTTTTGTAGCGACAAAGGAACTTCAGTGATAAAGCTCATATCCAGCACTCGATCTGCTTTTTCTCTTGAGCACTCATTTTAATGGCAAAACAAATATCCGCAACTCCCTAGTGAAACACTCAAGAATAGGCTAAACTGTCCGTAAATATAAGTATATCCTAATATATTTTCGGTTAATCACGACTTTAACCTCGAAAAAGGTGACAACAATGAGTAATTTCATTTCTGGTACAGAAGCAAGACAGTTAATTAATAGTCATAAAGCATTTTTAATCGATGTGAGAAATCCGCCAGAGTTTGCAAATGGATCAGCACCAGGTGCGGTTAATATCCCGGTGAATATGATTCCGCATAAGGCTCAAGAATTGGATGTAAATAAAACAATTATTGTTTTTTGTCTGTCCGGAGGTAGAAGCTCTCAAGCACAGATGATTTTGCAGAGCATGGGTTTTAGTAATGTGAAAAATGCAGGTGGCTTGCAGGACTATATGAATAGTTAAAGCCTAAGAAGTTTTAGAGTTCTATTTTCGCCTCTCTCCCTCAGTTTTTACAATAAATGAAAAATAGAACTCTTTTTTTAATGCTTCATCTTTTTCGATCCTTTTCTATGAATAGTGAAAGCTAGTAACTTCAAGCGATCAAAAAACTCTCCAAAAATCGCTTTCCCTCGCGACGACTGCTATTTTAGGATAAGCGCCTAAAACCTTTCTTCCGATAATCCGGGTTAATGAAAATTATCCAATGGCGTTAGCCAATATGCCTAGCCTGGCGATTTAATACAGCAGATTTTCGCGTTTTGGTGTTTTCATTTCTTTCTTTAATCATTTCGTCATCTGCAAAATCGGGGTATCCCTTGAGTCCTGATGATAAATAGTCCTTCCATAGATCAGATTTTATTTTTTCATGTTTCATGTTAAAACGCTCAATGAGCGCCTGATAAATAAATTCAAATAGACGAGGTAAGGAAATTTTATGAGTCTGTCCTGTTGTTTTAAATACCCAATCACTTAGTGTGATAAAATTTTCAAAAGGAGAGTCACTGAGTATGATTTTTTTCGTGTGTGTGAATCTTCCTGAATTGGCAATCATGTCCCAATAGCGTGCAAATCGATTGAGGCGTTGCATGGTGGGAAAATCAATGCAACTGTTGCTAAGAATATTATATGGCGGGTGAGGGTTGAAGCGCATGTCATATGTTTCTGTATGACGAATAATGGGTGTGCCGCGCAGACGTTTAAGTATGCCGATCTGAATTTCATGTGGGTTGAGTTTAACTAACTCGTTAAATCCTTGGGCGATGCTTTCAATGGTTTCACCTGGTAAGCCGAGTATTAAATCGGTATGCAAGTGAGCGTGCGTTTTTTCCATTAACCACGCTATGTTTTCTTTGCTTTTTGCATTGTTCTGTTTGCGGCTAATGAGTTTTTGTATTTCAGGGTTGAGGGTTTGAATGCCAATTTCAAATTGCAGTGATCCTTTAGGAAATTGCTCAATCACGCACTTTAGTTTTTCGGGAAGATGGTCAGGAATTAATTCAAAATGCAGGAAGAGTTTGTCATCCAGACGCTGCAGGAAAAACTCCATAATCCGAATACTTGTTTGTATTTTTAAATTGAAGGTTCGGTCTACGAACTTGAAGTGTCTTACTCCGCGCTGGTAAAGCTTATCCATTTCACCCAGGAATTCATCAATTTCAAAGGGTGTTGCAGTTTTGTCGAGGGCGGATAAACAAAATTCACATTTAAAAGGACAACCACGGGACGCTTCAATATAGATGACTCGATTTTTTACATCGTCATCATTATATTGGTCATAGGGTAAAGTGATAAACGGTGGCGGGATAGGTTTGGCTTGAATGATTTTATTTTCCGGTTTATCACCTGAGAGTATTCGTGTACTCAGTTCATAAAATTCCTGATCGGCCATTCCACAGATGACATAATCCGCAAGTGACACGATCTCCTGCTGGTCGTGTTCAAAACTGACTTCCGGTCCGCCGAGTACAATGTTTATCTGGGGCGCGATGGTTTTGAGCATGGCGACCAATTGTGTTGTCTGTTCAATATTCCAGATGTAGACGCCCAAACCAATAATGGTTGGATTATCTGCTAATAGACTCTCAGCGATATCAATAGGGCGAGAATTAATAATATATTCGGAAATGCTCGTGTGAGCTTGTAGCTCTTTCATGTTTGCACGAATATATCGTAAGCCCAGGGAGCTATGAATATAACGCGCATTAAGTGTTGAAAGTATGATGGTGCTCATGTTTATTTGTTCGCTATGAATATCGCACGTGTGGGAGCTTGATATCCCTCAACTGTTCTACTGTGATCATTCGGGTCAAGGAAATCGCTTAAGGAATCAAATTGCATCCATTCGGTGACGCGTTGTTCTTCAACTGATGTTTGATTGACATCAACTATTCTAATATTTTTAAATCCAGCTCGCTGCAACCATTGTTTTAGTGTTTTACAGGTTGGTAAAAACCAAACGTTGTTCATTTGTGCATAACGATCTTGAGGCACAAACACGGTATTTTCTTCACCATCGACAACTAATGTCTCAAGTACCAATTCTCCACCCGGTTTCAGTAAATTTTTTAATTGGTTGAGATGGTCGAAGGGGGATCGACGGTGATATAACACCCCCATTGAAAATACTGTATCAAAATGAGGCAGGTTATTGGGTATATCTTCCAGCTTTAGTGGTAATACATAGGCCGATTGATCACCCACATATTTTTTAATTGCGGTGTATTGCATAACAAACAATAATGATGGATCTACGCCAATCACCAGTTCTGCACCTGCGCCAGCCATTCGCCAGCTATGGTAGCCATTACCGCAACCAACATCTAAAACAACTTTTCCTTTGAGATCGGAAATATGAGGAAACAATCGATCCCATTTCCAGTCGGAGTGCCATTCAGTATCGATTTCCAGGTCAAATAATTTGTAAGGGCCTTTTCGCCAAGGTGACAGTACTTTTAATTGATTTTCAAGATTCTGTTTCACTTCGTCCGACATATCGTCAGCGATACCCGCGGAAACATGGCCCTGATTTAAGTCAATCTTCGATGGTTTGATGTCTGGTAGCTTCTCAAGCGCTTCCAGCCAATTTCCCATGTTGCCATTTTTTATTTTAAATATTTTCTCATCAATCTGTTCAGGCAAAACATCAACCCAATTATCCAGATTAGCCTTAAGCATTTTATTGTAGAGTTTGTCGTAGTTAATCATTTTATAGCGAAGAATGAGGCAAAGTTTAAACATTGAAACCAAAGATCAGTTTGCTTGAAACCCACATCGTGCAGACGTTGCAGGTGAGTTGCTGCTGATTCTGGGATTAATACGTTTTCCAGAGCAGTGCGCTTTTGGCTAATTTCCATATCTGAATAACCTTGCGATTTTTTAAACGCATGATGTAGTTCAGTAAAGAGATGGTTTTTACCCTCGTCATCGAAAGTGATTTTTTCAGATAGAATCAATACACCCCCAGGGTCTAGGGCATTATAAATTCTTTGTAATAAATTGTTGCGGTGTTCTTGAGCGATAAATTGCAATGTGAAATTCAATACAACGATGGATGCATTTTCTAATTTGGTTTCAAGAATATCCTGACAGAAAATTTCATAATGATATTCATTTGGAAGAATCTCTAGATTTTTTTTACAACGTTCCGTCATCGCAGGCGAGTTATCAATGCCAATCACTTTGCATTGCTTATTAGGAAGGTTAGTCAGAATTGCTAATGTTGACGCGCCTAATGAGCAACCCAGGTCATAGCAAAAGGTATCTGACTTGGCGTGTGCCTGGGTAAAAACCCCAATCATTGAGATGATATTTTCGTACCCTGGAACAGAACGTTTGATCATGTCGCTAAATACATTGGCAACAGCATCATCAAACTGAAATTCCTGGGTTTTGGCCTGATAGGTGGCGAATAAGTTGTCTTGCTGAGTCATGACTTTGTCACTAGTTGATTTGTGCGTGGATTGTACTAAAATTATGAATCCTTATGAAGCTCATTGTATTTGTACTTTTTGTTAAAAAAGTTCCAAATTTCCATTATTTGTGATCTGGATTACAGTTCTTTGTCTCGAGAGCTGCTAGTATTAGATTCTAAGGAAATAGTTTTAGGCAAAGGAGCAGAACATGAATACACGAATAAATGGCCCGGATTGGGATGAATCTACAACTTATTATAGTGTTGACGATGAATTTGAGATTGGCCTCTCTGATTTGTCAGATTGTGATGAAAACGCGCTTTTCTATGAAACAGATGCGGCTAATGATGATTTTTGGGATGTTATATGCGACAACGATGAAGAATGGGAAGCAGCAACTACAGAAGGTTTTTTGATATTTTAATTAAATCTCCAAGCAATATATATTTAGGATTTATTTTTATGGTTGAAAAATGTACGGTTGTAATGTGTGTTCACTGAAAGCAGCATAATTCCCTCTGTGCTGTTTTTAGTGAGATTTAAAGTGTAAATAATATTAATAATGCGGCTTCTGCTATAACAATCGTCGCACCTATGGTATCTCCAGTCATTCCCCCCAAGCGCTTCATCATAAGATTTCTAAGAAGAAAAACGACTAAGCAAGTTCCTAAAATAAGACCAAACGCTTTTGTATTAAGTAGTAGAATAATTATTGCAACGGTAAAAATTAACACCCAGATGGTGGCTGTCTTCGAAAATTGAGTTGCTAATAGTTGGGCAATGCCTTCTTTCTGAATGTATGGTGTTGTTAAAAAAAGCAGTAATACCGTACTTCTAGCGATGATTGGTGTGAGTAGGCATGCAAGGTTTTCGGTGGAAGAGATTGAAACTAGCGCGGAAAATTTTATCAACAATATCGCGATCAGAGTGACTACCGCTGCTGGCCCGCAATAGGGGTCTTCCATTATTGAAAGTGTTTTTTCCTTATCGCCCAATCCTCCGACAAGTGCATCAGCACTGTCTGCTAACCCATCAAGATGCAATGCTCCTGTAATGAAAATCCACGTTGTGAGAATAATTGCTGCACGAAGCAAGTCGTTTGTATTAGCAAGTATTGCGTCTAGAAACGCTAGAACAATACCTATCACTAATCCTACCATTGGATAATAGAGAATGGATTGTCCAATTTGTTTCGGCGATGGCGCACATGTTAGCGAAACAGGAATTCGAGTGAGAAACTGTAGCGCGATAAAAAAAGGTACTATTCTGTACATTTTTCAGGTATCGAAATTGTGTGGAAACTTGCTAAAGAGACTTCAAGACTCAAGACTTTTTTTAGAGGAATTTTGTTGATATGGCAGAGGATAATTCTTATCGGCCCTCCATGAGTAATAACCAGTGTATCTTTATTGGAGGAAACGATTTCGTTCCACGCATCCACGACACGCTGCTGTACAGATAGTAAAGGCTCACCATTAGGCGGAGTGTGTTTAACCGGATCATTCCAGAAATGGGTAAGTTCATCAAGTGTTTGTTTGATAATTTGCTCTGCGCTTAATCCTTCCCAATCGCCAAAATCCATCTCTTGTAGTCGTTTGTCGAATACAACGGGGATATTCAGTTGCTTTGACAAGTAAGAGGCAAAATCAGAACAGCGTAATAACGGCGATGAAATTATTTTCCGCCAGTGCTTTTTTTCAGCAACGGCATCTTGCATTTGTTGCCATCCCTTTATAGTTAAGGGGTGATCTGTAATGCCTCGATAGATATTACCGCCATTTGTTTCTCCGTGCCGGAGTATTTCAATTGTGGTCATATGGCCTTTTTGTTCGTGACGTTTGTTTGTGAGAAAGTGGCCATATCATTGTGTAAAGAACACGCAAGTCTAATTAAGGGTATTGCTATTGCAGCACCACTTGCTTCACCCAATCGCATACCAATATTTAACAGTGGCTGGGCGTCCAGTGCGTTTAGTATCAGTTTATGCCCCGGTTCGGCTGATTGATGAGAAAAGAGAAACCACTGCTTGCTGCCTGGCGAGAGTTTTTCCGCTACTAAAGCTGCGGCGCTACTAATGAAGCCGTCAATAAGTATCGGTAAGCCAATTTTTGCACAGGATATGTAGCTTCCAGCAAGCGCAGCGATTTCAAATCCGCCCAGTCTTGAAAGCACATCGATTGGTTGTCTCATTTCATCTTTGTGTAATATAACCGCTTTTTTGATTGTCGAAATTTTATGTTTGATTTGTGTTTCGTTAATGCCGGTGCCCGGACCAATGAGTTGCTCAACAGGCGCATTCAATAACACACTGGATAACGCTGTTGCTGATGTGGTATTGCCAATACCCATTTCTCCACCAATAAAAAGTTCTGCACCGTTTAATTTTGCACGCTCTGTCGCTTGCCGACCGGCATGTATTGCATTACAGACTTGTTGGTTGCTCATTGCTGGGTGTTTTGTGAAATTGTTGGTGCCATTTCCCAAGCGATAATCTTTAACATTATACAATGGCTCTAGTTCATTGACTGTGCCCAGGTTAATTACTTCGAGTGATGCATTTAGTTCTCGTGCGAGAACGCTAATTGCTGCTCCTCCATAAGAAAAATTATGAATCATTTCGCCGGTTACTGATTGAGGGAATGCAGAAACATTTTCTACCGCCACACCATGATCACCTGCGAATATCGTAATGTGAATATTTGAACAGATGGGTGATGATTTTTTTTGTAACGCAGCCAGCTTTATAGCGATGTTTTCCAGTTCACCGAGTGATCCGCTGGGCTTTGTTAAGTTTTTTTGCCGGCTTTCAGCCTCAATCGCATATTTTTCGCTAGGTGACTCAGGGGGCGTGGTTAACCAATCCAAGATGGTTCTCTCCTTTAATGGTAACTGGTAAACCAGCAACAGTTAGTGTGACTTGTTCACAGCGTCTGGCCATTTCCTGGTGCAGCATTCCGGCTTCATCGACATATCGGCGAGTCAGTTCTCCCATAGGAATAATTCCCATATTCGTTTCGTTGCTGACAAAAATAGTTTTTCCTGTCAAAGTTGGTAAACATTGGAGCAGGGTTTTTCGTTCATGTTGGAAGAGATTTTCATTATTGAGCATTAAACAATTGGTCAACCATAGCGTTAGGCAATCTATTATGAGGCAGTGATTTCTATTCGAATGATCTTGTAGTGCTTGTGCTAGTTTTAAAGGTTCTTCAATGATTCTCCAACTTTCAGGACGGCGATCTTTATGTTGCTGAATGCGATGTTTCATCTCATCATCGTTTGCAGTAGCGGTTGCGATGTAAGTGATTGGCAACTCAGTTTGAATGGCGAATTCTTCAGCTAAGCGGCTTTTGCCTGAACGAATTCCACCAAGTATAAGATGTTTCATCGAATGATTTTCCAAAGCTTGTCGAAATTCATATGTTCTTCCAATACATCAGCAAGGCGATCTATTTCCTGGTCTCTAAAATCATCGAAAGAGATTGCTTGTTCTGTTTTTAGCCCAGCCCAACTCAGCAATGCGTTGCATGCCATTGGTATCTCAAAAATTCCGTGAGGATAAAACCCCATGACTTGATTGTCTTGACTGATAGCACCGTCGAATCCATTTTTTGTTTTTAATACTGGACGAGATAAATCTTTGCCAATTGTTTTTCCTGCGTGGATTTCGTAGCCATTGAATTCAGCATTATCGAAAAGCAGATTGCCACTGACTTGCTTTAGTGTTTTGTTGGGGTTAAATGTTGTTTCAATGTTGAGCAATTTTAAACCGTTGGTTTCTATTGCATCGCTTTCGATACTGTTAGGATCATTAATAGAATTGCCGAGCATTTGATATCCGCCACAAATTCCCATTAACTTTCCACGATAACGAAGATGTTTATTTATTGCTTGCTCCCATCCATGTTGACGTAACCATTCCAAATCGCTCTGTACTGATTTAGAACCAGGGAGAATAATCAAGTCTGCTGCTGGTGGTATTTGATTCGGTGCGACATAGTTAAATTCGACATCAGGATGGAATCGTAGTGGGTCAAAATCAGTATGGTTGCTGATATGCGGTAAGGCAGGGACGATAATTTCAAATGTATTGTTCGCAGACGTAGGTTGATCTTTTGGCGTTGCATCTTCTGCATCAAGATGTAATCCGTGAAGATAGGGTACGACGCCAAATACTGATTTGCCGGTACGCTCTTCTAACCAATCGAGCCCAGACTGCAGAAGAGCGAGATCTCCACGAAAGCGGTTAATAACAAAACCAATGACACGATCTTTTTCACTTTGACTGAGCAGTTCCAGTGTACCGATTAAGTGTGCGAAAACACCACCCCTATCGATATCCGCGACAATAATCACTGGGCAATCGACAGCTTCGGCGAAGCCCATATTGGCGATGTCATTATGTCGCAAGTTTATCTCTGCGGGTGATCCGGCCCCTTCAACAATGATGACTTCGAATTTTTCGGTTAGTCGTTCATAGGAAGAAAGTACGGCATCCATTGCGATTTTTTTGTAATCGTGATAGTCACTGGCATTTTGGTTGCCGATAGCTCTACCCTGAATAATGACTTGCGCACCGGTATCTGAATTTGGTTTTAATAACACCGGATTCATATCTGTGTTTGGTTCTAATTTGCAGGCATATGCTTGTAGTGCTTGTGCGCGGCCAATTTCACCGCCATCTTTTGTCACTGCGCTATTTAATGCCATATTCTGGGGTTTGAATGGAGCGACTTTTACGTTACGTCTGAGTAAGGCACGGCATATACCGGCGACCAAAGTGCTTTTTCCAGCATCTGATGTTGTGCCTTGAATCATGAGTGTTGGAGTCTTCAAAATGTCAGCCTTTCTTTCTTACTTTGGTTCAAGTTTTCATGAGACCTTGAGTTATAACTCCACACCTTTTTGTGCTCGCACACCATTTTGAAATGCATGTTTGATTGCGGGCATTTCAGTAACGGTATCTGCAGCATCAATTAAAGCTTGTGGCGCAGCGCGGCCGGTGATAACCACATGTTGATTATGTGGTCGGTTTTTTGTCGCATCCAGAACTTGATCGATATCGACATATTTGTATTTGAGTGCAATATTGAGTTCATCGAAAATCACGAGGTCGAATTGCTGATTGCAAAGCATTGAGTCAGCAATTTTCCGTGCGGCTTGAGCTGCTGCTGTATCTTTTCTTTTATCTTGCGTTTCCCAGGTGAAACCTTGGCCCATAACATGATAGTCTATTTCGGGAAAACGTCGATAGAACGCCTCTTCACCCGTAGAAAAAGCACCTTTAATAAACTGTACGACACCAATTTTCATGTCGTGACCCATAGCTCGAGCGACCATACCAAAAGCGGCGGAACTTTTTCCTTTCCCATTTCCTGTGTTAACCACGAGAACGCCTCGATCTTCCGTGGCTTTGGCAATGCTACTGTCGACAATTTCTTTTTTACGTTGCATTCGCTGTTTATGTCGAATGTCCTGCTCGTCTTTATTCATTTGATGATTCGTTTCTTCGTGGTAAATATAGGTGTTGTTTTAAAAATAATGTAGATCACTGCGGTAGCGCCGACATAGACAAATGCACTGGAGAGATAGGATGGATAGTACATAGCAAACCTTTCAAGATACTCGGCCCAGTTGGGATCTGCGTATCGTCCTGAAATAGTATAAAAACTGCCATTAGAAATAATAAAAGCAACGGTTGTTGAAACAAAGAGTGTTACACCTAGTGTCATAATGCTCGTTAGTTTCATTGCGTGTTTTTCTGCATACCACCGGCCACCAAACCAAAGTGCTGCATAGGTTGGAACTAAGAACCAATAGGCAGAACTAACACACCATCCGCTGGTGTATCCCAGTGTTAAGGAGAGATAATCAATGATGCCAGCAGTCGATAACAATACAGGAAGAGCCAGAATACGTTGAATAAAAAAACCGGCCAGAAAAAATATTGCGAGTGATGCATCGGGTAAATGTAGTGCACTACTAAAATGATGAGAACGTGTTGCTGTCATCATTAAGAATAGAGCGGTGAATATTATTAGTGATTTATTTTGGAGGATTTTCATGATTTTCTCTTATGCTAGAATTCATATGAAATAAGGTGGAAAATAACCAGCTTTCACTTTTTATTTCCTACCCAATTGATATTAATGTTGGTAACGAATGGTTAAATAGATGCTTCGATCAGCTTGGTTATAAAATTGTGCGGTTTCGTATGTTTTATTGAGCAAGTTTTCAACACGAGCTTGTGCTAACCAGTTTTTAGAAATTTGTGTTTCACCACGAATATCTATTGTTTCATAGCCCTCAAGTTTTTTGGTGTTGGCTACATCATCATAGCGTGTTCCTGCTGCGTTCAATGTGGCGCCGATTCCGTGGGTCTTGAATTTTCTATCGATATCTATTCGTGCAGATTGTTCTGCGCGGCGAGGTAAGATATTTCCACGGTTCGTGTCGTTGCTACGGTTTTCTGGTCGAAGAAAGGTAATGTTTCCAGATACATTCCATTGAACCAATTGTAGTGTGAGGCTTGATTCTACACCGATGATTTGAGCAGAATTCAGATTACTGGGTAAACCGATTGATGCATCGTAAGCAATGAGGTCTTTAACATCTGTTTTAAATGTGTTGATTGACCAGTGACCCCATTTCTGTTGCGCTTTTAGTGCTAACTCAAAACTAGCAGAAGTTTCGGGTTGGAGTGATTTGTTGCCAAAGTTGGGGTAATAGAGTTCGTTGAACGAAGGTGCTTTGAATGCAGTGCCGTATGAGCTAATTAAACGTATTTTTTTAGGTAGGCTGATTCCCCACGCTGCCCCGCCAGTGAGATGGCGTCCAAATTGTTCATTATCATCACCTCGCAGGGAAAATTGGACATCATGATTTTTGTAGAATCCTTGCCATTGAGTAAAGCCAGCCAAGTTATCGCGTTTGGTGGTGTTAAATTTTTCGGAACTTACGACAACAGAACGTTGGTAATCGATTCCTGTTGTGAATAAATTGCTGGTGTTTATCATAATATTGGTTTGAGCCGATGCAATATCGTGGCGTGTATTAAATTGACTTTTGAATTCGCTATTTTTAAAGTTGTCAGATTTGTCATAACTTCGGCCTGCGGTTATTTTTCCAGACCAGATATCGCTACCAGTGAAAAACAAATTAGTGCCAAAAGTCGTGTTTTCAGTTTTTGATTCGTTAGTAAAGTTTCCATCAAACTCTGATTTACCACGGGATTGCATAAACTGAAAATCAAGTTTTGCTTTATCTGAAAGCTGATAACCGAGTCGTAAAGTACCTGCTAAATTTTGGTAGCCGTCGTTATCATCTTCGTTAGTAAAGCAACCGCCAGTACCTTCGGCTTCTGAACGACAGGCGTTAAATGAATCTGTTTCTGATCCGCTGAAGCTTGCGCTATATTTTATTTGATTGTGTTTGCCAGAAATCTGACCAGATGAGAAGCTTGATTGGTTGCTGCCAATTCCTACTGCAAATGATGTAGACTTTTTATCTTTCCCTTTGTGAGTAAATATTTGTATGACGCCGCCGATTGCTTCTGAACCATAAAGACTTACTCGAGGACCGCGAACTATTTCAATTCGTTCGATCAAACTAAGTGGAATATTTTGAAAAGCAGCGTTACCAGTTGTTGCTGACGTAATCTTGAATCCGTCGACTAAAACAAGAAGATGATCTGATTCTGTACCGCGTAGGAATAGCGATGTTGCCTTGCCAGGTCCACCATTGTTGGACAGGGATAATCCTGGTGAGCCTCGAAATAGATCTTGCAGGGAGGTAACCTGTAATCGCTCAATATCTTGTTTTGTATATATCTCAACAGGTGCAAGACTGTTATCGACGGTTTGTGCTACACGTGTTGCTGTAACCGTAAAGCCTGCATTGTCATAAGAATAAACGTTTTCGTCGGCTGTGATTTGTTGAAATGCAAGTAGTAATGCTGCAGTAAATACAGTATGAAGGTACATGTTTTTTCCTCTTGCGCTCACCCGCGCAATGCGAATTAATATAGTGTGCAGAGGAAAATAAATAGGCGAAGGGTGGATAGATAAGCAACGCCGTAAACATCGCCCTCCGCAACGTTACAAATGCATCAGGCCGGTCTCCGGGCTCATGAGTGGGATCTTCCCAGTTTACTACGCCTTCCCATACATTATGTACAGTGGCCAGGAGCTTGTCTCAGAGTAGATATTCTATTCTGTGACAAGCTCCTTTTATAGAAACTTGACTCATTTACCGTTGCGGGGGCAGCGTCGGAATTGTGATTTTTTAACATTCAAAAAAACGCACCGACTTCCCGTTTAATCATCAGAGTGAAAACTCGTCAGACACCTGAAGCAGTATAGGGCGAACTATAGTGGCGATAGCATAGGGCTGTCAAGCCTTATAATTTTCCTTTCTTTTGTCTTGAGGAAGTAAGGTGCGGGTATCGAAAAGGTTTTGCAGGAGCCATTGGAGGCTATTGAATCTCCAATGGATATGGAAATGTTTGACTAGAATAGATGTCTAAAATTCAGCTTCAGCGTCTGTTTTTCTATTTTTTCTGACCTGAAGTTTCTGCTTGAAGTAATCTTTCTTTTTAACAATAATTACTGCTAAAAGAATTAAAAACACACATGC
>CALZJE010000078.1 GCA_945787715.1 uncultured Ectothiorhodospiraceae bacterium
AATCCCAGAAAACTCAGAAAGTGTTTCCTTATTAGCAAGAAGCTGGCGCCAGGCGCGTGAGCTTGAGAAAGCGGCTTCAAGTTATGCAACACTTGCGAGCATGGAAAAAAAGGGTGATGCTTATTTTCAGCAAGCGCAGGTTTATCTAGAAATGCAACAATGGAAATCTGCTGTGACTGCGCTGGAAAATGCACTGGATAAAGGAGTAAACCAACATAAAGGTCGGGCATATTTACTTCTGGGTGTTGCTCGGTATGAGTTGAATCAACTGGGCTCTGCAAAACGCGCATTAAAATATGCCTCCAATATTGATGAAGTTAAAATACACGCTCAACAATGGCTTCAGCAAGTAGAGAATAGTCAAGAAGAACAAAACGCGTTGTGTGAACTACAGGCTAGTTTAAATTGTAGTGTTATTGTTTCTGATTAACTGCATTACATTTAACATTGGTTTTCCGTTAAATCCTGCACAGAAATTATCATACAAGGGGAATCAATATGTTACCGTGCCAACCTGAATCCTAGCGAAAGACAAAAAAATCATCAGTCATTGATCTACTTTATAGTTCTTGAAATTACGGTTAGCCTCAAACTGATAGTTGTATAAACGGCTTCATTTCTATCAGGAAGATAAATAAGATCAAGGTTGTATAATAGACAAATTATGAAGGCTTTAGTCAGTAACTATATGTATCAGAAAAAAACATTTCGTTTTACGTGCATGGGAATCCTTATGTGTCGGATTATCCTTTATGGATTGACGAGTTCTTTAATATTGCCTTTCTGCGCGATGGCAGGAGGGAGTCCTGAAACAACTCTGGTCGTGGTCAATGCCCGCTCCCCGCTTTCTATGCGAATTGCCAACGAGTATGTGCATCTGCGAGGTGTCCCGGAAAACCATGTCGTTTGGCTGGATGGGGTACCTTCTCTGGGTGTCATTAACATTGAGGATTTTCGGAAAAAAATATGGTTACCTATACGCGATTTTATTCGTTCTCATAAGCTCGGCGAAGAGATTGATGTCATCACCTATTCGGGTGATTTTCCTTACGCAGTGAATTTTGCTTCTGATCTTAAGGCCAAGAAGATCAAGAGAGACAAGTATAGAGGCAATATCGCTTCGCTCACAGCACTAACCTATTTTGCCCGGCGGGTGGAGGCGAAAGATATTGGGTATTTAGGGATGAATTATTATTTCAGGGATTTTGCTGGTCCGAAGATAAAAGCGGGAAAAAGTCATTCTGTTTCATCTCCACTTCTGGAAAAAAAAGAGGTCAAGCATCTGAGAAACCAGGCACGCAAATCTTTAAGACAGAAGGATGCAGTCGCAGCAATAAAAAGCTACCAAAAGATTCTGGACAGTTATCCTGATGATCCGTTGAACTGGTTCAATTTAGCCCGTAGCCAGGCTGCAGCAAGAGAGTGGGACAAAGTAATCGAAAGTCTGACATTGGCCGTTGATTACGGATGGACTAACAGTTTGCAGACTGGCAGGGATAGGTATTTCAAGTCTCTTCACTCTGAACCGGAATTCCGGAAGTTACTAAGTCGGATGGAAACTGCTTACGGGCCATTCCTGCTTACCAGCGGGTTTCGAAATCATTATGTTTGGTCAAATGCCGATCTGGCTTTTTGGGAACCTGCCGATTCTCTGAATCAGTATTATTTATCAACGATGCTGGCTTATACGGGAACTCGAGGAAATAGCTTTTCTGAAATTATGAGTTATCTCACCGCGGCGGCATCAAGTGACGCTAGCCAACCAGATGGCACCGTTTATTTGCTTGAAAATTCAAATGTTCGCTCAACAACCAGACAACCACTTTTTCCGACTACCCTGATCGAACTTGCTAGGCGCGAGCGCAAAGGAGAAGTTCTATATAAGGGAAGTGATAAGCAAAACGGGATACTCCCCCTTGCCAAGACTGATGTGATTGGTGCAGTGGTTGGTTACAACAGTTATGAGTGGGAAAAGACGAATAGCCGCTTACTTCCAGGCGCTATTGCTGAGTCTCTTACCAGTTATGGTGGGCATTTCAACATAGCTAAGCAAACCAAACTGACGGAGTTTCTTCGTCATGGTGCAGCTGGTTCTAGTGGTGCTGTTGCAGAACCATTCTCTTTTCAAGAAAAATTTCCGGTGCCGATGATTCACGCGTGGTATGCAGATGGTTGCTCCCTTGCGGAATCGTTTTACCAAAGTATCAAGGTTCCTTATCAACTTATTATTGTCGGGGATCCTCTAGCACGGCCTTTTGCAGCATTCGCTGATATCAAGTTGCAATCACCACAATTGATGCATGCCTGGGCAGGGGTCGTGACTATTGAAGCTGATATCCAGCCGGCACCAGGAAAAGCAGTCAGCAAGGTTGAATTTTGGGTTGATGGTCAGTATCAGTTCGATGTACCGGTCAATGAGGCTTTTTCATGGGATACGAGATCAGTAGCAGACGGCAGTCACGATATTCGTCTGGTGGCGATTGAAGATAGCGTAATCGAAACTCGCTCGTCCACTCGATTTATTGCCAGGGTGTTTAATAAACATCGTCGGATCAACATTGAAAATGTCGATCGAGAGCTTACCTATAGCGACGTCGTTGAAATCAGTGGAACAGCTCCAGGTGCTGAAAGAGTTGAGGTTATGCACGGCTATCGCATACTTAGTTCGGCAACAGTTGAGGATTCACGGTGGCAAACTACTATTCCAGCCAAAATGCTCGGAATCGGTCCGGTATCGTTCTTCGTAAAAGCTTATTTTCCGGGTGGAGCAACAGTTCGTAGCGATCCAGTGGGACTCTCTATCGGAGTGCCAGACAGTTGGGCTCCGGCAATGGACGAAAAGCCCACTGCCGATGGTCTCAGTGCTGTCGTCTATGACGAGCAAGGGAAGGAGCATCATCTGGTGATTAAACAATTGAATGGGCGGTTAAATGGGCTGCGTAAGCAGTTGCATAAAAAGAAGTTGAAAGCCAGGCAGTTGAAGCTGGATGGATTTTTTTACGTCGCTAAACCGGGCTTTTATCAACTGGCAGTAGCAGCCAGCGGAGATCTAAGTATTTCCGTGAATGACCAGATTCTGCTGGATAATCACTTGGCTACTCGTAAAGAAAACGCCTTTATACCCATCAGCCTGAAACGTGGCTGGTTCAAATTAGGGATTAACCTTGTGAATTCAGGCCGACCGTTTCTTAAAGTCATTCTTGCCGGTGACCAAGTGCCTGAAACTCTAGCGGGTGACAGTCTGGGTCACTATCAAATCCAATATGATGAACAATAGAGTTAAAGCCTAGTCACTTTTATTGTGCTGAGTATAGAAAGCATTAAATAGTGATAAGTCAGAAATTGTTACCACTCCACTCTAACGCCAACCGAAGGTAATGTGCCTAACTGAGTAGTAGCTTCCCGTTCACTATAATCCTCATTCCAATCATAACCAGATACATTTTTACGATTATAGATGTTCATTATTTCGGCATAGACAGCAATGGTGTAACTATCCTTTTTAATATAATCATAATCCAGTCGTAGGTCCATACGATGATAATCTGGTAAACTTCTTGAATTGAATTTTCCGTAATCAGCGGCTTCATATTCGCCTCTTTTGATTCCAGATTCATCTATGTAATCTTCGGTGTGGTGATTTATCACAGGCGTATAGCGGCCACCGTTGTAATAGGATAGTCGGCCACTTAAGGTCCAGCGTTGATTCAGTTCGTAAATCGCGACTGCGCTTATCATAATGGGTCGATCGAGTTGGTAGCGGAATGTTTCACCCGTGAGATGATTAGTACGTTCGCTTCTAGATAGTGTTAATGAAAACCAACCAGAAAACTTATCGACCGGATGCCGTTTTAATAGTACTTCCAATCCATAGGCCTTACCTGATCCTTCATTAAGAAATTTTTGATCCTCATCACTAACAACCAGATCATTCAGTGTTTTGTAATAACTCTCTACTTTGGTGCTCCAGCTGTCATTAACAAAATGCTCAACACCAATTACACTGTGCGAGGACTTTAAATGAGTTAAGTTCGGGTTACCAAACTTTTTAAGTACATAAGTGAAATCGGGAAACTGATTATATTTCCCCCATGCTGCATTGAATATCGTACGGGTATTTAACTGATACTGAGCGCCAAGTCTTGGCTCCAAGTAGCTCTCGTTGAGATAGTTTTCTTTACTGAATCGGGCACCAAGGCTTAGGGTAAAATCGGAAGTGACTCGCCATTGATCGCGCACCGATAAATATCCATAAGATGTCCAAAGTACTTCATCATGGCTGAGTAGTTCACCTTGAGAGTAGTTACAATCGGGATCAAATTCAGTACAAAAAGCATTTCTTAGATCGAGATCCATGACAACTCTATCGCGGTATACACCAGCTCCAAAAGTAAATTGATGTGGAACGTCTGGCATCCATACCAGTTCATCGCGTAGATAGATAACATGAACATTAACATCCACGTTACCGGTTCTTGATGGGCCTGTATCACCAATGAAGAGATTGAATGTTGTCAGCAAATGGGCTACTGCAAGTTTGTTGCTAAGTTGATGGTTGATGTCGCTTGTCCATACCACACCCTGGCTGTGAAAAGCAGACTCTGCGCCAAACCCACCAGAAATTGCCGGGTCCTTTTTTGCTGCCTTGGAATCCTCAGTAATATTTAACTTTATACTATCATTGGCACCTATCGCTTGAAAACTTACGCTATTAAATGCGTCGGCTCGCCACACATATTTTCCCTGATAATCGGAAAAAACGGGAATTTCAGTGACCTGAATACCGTCTTCTTCGAAGAAACTTTTAGGTAACACTTTATCGATATAGCTTCGTCGACCCGCAACATATAGCGAACTGCTATCGGTGACGGGACCTTCCACTAGCATGTCGGCTTCCAAAATGCTGATATTTACCGCACCACCCCATCGATCTTCACGAGGTTCGCGTTGCTTCACATCAATGATAGCACCGATGTAATCACCATACTCCGGACCAAACCCAGCCGCATATAGATCAAAGCTTTCTACCAAGTCGCTACGTAATACACTCATCATAGGAAAACCATGAAACAAATACCCAACATGAAGAAAATCAACATAATCGCCATTATCCTGTGGGCCAGAGCCACGTACAGCAATGGTGGCCTCACTATCGTCGGCTGAGGTTACGCCTGGTAATATTCGCAATGCAGTCATAGGATCACCTGCAGCACCGGGAATTTGTTCAAGTTCCTTGCCGCTAATCACTGTACGACCGATGGATAATTCAGGTGGCGGATCACCTTCCACTTGCATTTCAGGAAGACTCAGTACGCGTGAAAGCCGGATGGTAATCAGTGGAGCTTCGATATTTTCAATGACTTCAATTGCAGCACTTTCATTGAATCCGTAATTTTCAAGACTGGCTTGTAAGATGTAAATTCCAGGTGTTGGTACCGTCAGCTGAAATTTACCGTGTTCATTACTTATTGTATTTAAATTGGGCTGATTTTGTATTTGTATAGTGACGCCACTAATGGGTAGATTGCTGTGTTCGTCCTGTACCTGCCCTCGAATCAACCCAACATCTGCGGCAAAAATCGATTTAAAAAATGATATTATAATCAATAGTGGCAAGATTATTTTTTTGTTTTGCCATCTATGGTGTCTCATTGTTTTTATTCCTTTTTCTGAATGAATATAATTCGTGTCGTAGACGAATTTATTGACAGAAATAATTTTACGCTACTTAACTTTAGATCGACCGCCTTTTCTTCACTAATTGAATGTTGAAACATTCTTTCTTGATGCAGAAACTTTTTGTTAGTTATTTATAATAAAATATATGTATCACATAGAGTAATTATAGACATTATTCTTATGTGGCTAGTATATAACTCGTGTAGTGTCATGCTTCATGTCTTTTTGGGAGGTCTATAGGATCTTTTTTTAATTCAAGTTTTCTAACATATTCTTAGATTTAAAAGTTTATTGTGCACTTTGTTTTTCTAGACTAGACTTGAGTTAATGGGATTTTCAAGACTTGCAGATAAAACACATCCCATTCACAACCGAAAAAGATAATAAACTTTATGCTGGGAGTTTGACTTATGTCTAGCGTTAAAATAGTTGCTTTACTCACTTTTATTGCACTAACTATTTACGCTTGCGGCGGTGGTACCGGCAGTAAATTTGTAGATCCTCCAGCAGAAGCGCGCGTAACTTCAGCAAAAGATCTTGGTATTCTTGAAAGCAATTCAATCATAGGCAGCCGTTTTGGCGGATATAGCGCCAACTTTGGAGGCTATTCGGTTTGGCTATATGGAGATTCCTATTTAACACAATTCAATGAAGACAATTACGGGGTAATAAGCAACTCCTGGTCATATACTTCTGATCTTGATGCCAGCAACGGGATAACAGGTTTTCAGGAGCCTGTGGATAATGTTGGCGTACCTAAACAGTTTTTCCCTCTCACGGATGAAGAAAAAACCTTCAACGATCTCCATAATGGCGAGAACTGCATAGAAGCACCCTGTAATACCCGTTGGGCAATTTGGCCTGGTGTTATTGTTATCGATTCAATAAAAAACTGGGCCTATGTTTTTTACGGGAAAACTTATTTAGAACCTGGTGATTTCAATTTCAAAAATGTTGGTCAATCGATTGCTGTATGGAAAGATTTTAATGATCCTCCTGAACGGCTTGTATTCAATCGAGTTAATGAGCACCCAACATTGTTCTTTGAAGAAACTGATCCTGCTTTTGGTAGCGCGGCATTGGTGGATGATACAGACCTTTACATTTATGGCTGTGATGCAAATAAATCAATAAAACCCTGCCACCTTGCGCGAGTGCCAATAGCTGATGTATTAGACCCTGATGCCTGGCAATATTACGCAAATAATGACACCTGGTCATCCAGCCTCAAAGAGGCACAAACTGTTTTTGATGGTAACGATATCATGTCAGTATTTTACAGTCCCTATCTTGATCGTTATCTGGCTGTCTATATCCTTCCGCTAGTTAACCAAACTATGCTGCGGACAGCACCACGTCCTGAAGGGCCGTGGTCCAGGCCGATAAAAGTTTTTAAAGCAACGGCGGCAATAAGTGATACTGGATGGGTCAACGACGTCTTAGTCCATCCGAAGTATACTGCAGATGGTGGGAAAACAATTTACGCCACCTATTCTAGGCAGGTCGCTCCCTTTCAATCAGAAGTAAGATTGGTCGCTGTCAGCATTGAAAAGACACCTGACTAGTAAGAGTAACCACAGATAACTTCAAAGAGGTAATGAACAATTAGAATTATGGGTAAAATGGAATCGTCCATAAATTTTAAGCGCAGAAAAAACACATCATGTAGAAACAAGCTTTGTTTCAAATTAACAGCATCATTTCAAAAATAGTTCACTAAGAAAGATATTCCCTGAACGTTTACGTTAGTCGAAGAACTACCACTCTAGCCTAACGCCAAGTGAAGGTATTATACCCAGCTGTGCAATTGTTTCCCGCTCTGTATAGTCCTCATTCCAGCTATAATCTGACACGTTTTCACGATTGTATAGATTTATTATTTCAGCGAACAAACTAAAGGTGTAACTCTCTTTTTTCAGATAATCATAATCCACTCGGACATCCAACCGGTGGTAGTAGGGTAACCTTTCTGAATTAAATTTCCCAGTTATAGGTACCTTGTAGGGGATAACTTCTCCATCCGCATTCGTGAATGATGCATTCTCGCTACCTACTACCGGTGTATAACGGCCACCACTGTAAAAGGTGAATCGACTGCTTACAGTCCAGCGCTGATTCAGATCGTAAATTCCGACTGCATTTATCATGATTGGTCGATCCAGATGATAACGGAAAGTTTCATCTGTCAAATGATTGGTCCTTTCGCTACGTGACAGTGTTAATGAAAACCAGCCGGAAAAATCGTCTACAGGATGTCGTTTTAATAACAACTCCATTCCATAGGCCTTGCCGGATACTTCATTAAGGAATTTTTGATTAGTGTTTTCATCAGGATTATTGTCACTCACTACAAGATCGTCCATGGTTTTGTAATAGCTTTCAAACTTGGCGCTCCAACTGTCATTAACAAAATGCTCAACACCAACCACGCTGTGGGTGGATTTTAAATGCGTTAAGTTTGGATTGCCAAATTTTTTGAGGGCGTAAGTAATATTGGGGAATTGATTGTATTTTCCCCATGCCGCACTGAGCACAGTACGTTTATTTAGCTGATATTCCGCACCAAGCCTTGGCTCAAGGTAACGTTTATTGAGATAGTTTTCATCATTGAACCTGGCACCAAGGCTTAAGGTAAAGTCGGAAGTAATTCGCCATTGGTCACGGATTGAAAGGTACCAGTAAGAGTTCCAAAGTGTTTCATTCAGAGTAAGCTGCTCACCATCTGAATATTTGCAATCGGGATCGAATTCGGTGCAAAAAGCATTGATAAGATCGAGTGATAATATAGCTTTACTTCGGTAGAAACCAGCCCCAAAGGTAAATTGATGAGGAATAGCTGGCATCCATACCAATTCATTTCGTAGGTAAAAATTATGAGCATCAACATCTACGTCACCAGTACTTGATGCACCAGTATCACCGATGACGAAGTCAAGCGTGGTCAATAAATGTGCTAGCGCCAATTTATTATTGAGTTCGTGGCTAATGTCACTTGACCATACGACACCTTGGCTATGAAATGCTGTACCAGCCCCTGCTTCACCTAAAAGTGCTGGATCTTTTTTCACTGCATCAGAATCCTCTGTGAGATTAAACTTAACTGAATCAGCGGCACCCATAAGCTGAAAACTCACGGTATTAAACGCATTGGCACGCCATAGATACTTGCCTTGGTAATCGGAAAAAACCGGAATTTCAACTGCCTCAACTCCATCATCTTCGAAAAAACTTTTTGGCAATATTTTGTCAACATAACTGCGTCGACCTGCAACATAAAAAGAACTGTTTTCAGTGACGGGGCCCTCCAGCAGCATGCCAGCTTCCAGTATGCTGATATTTACTGAGCCACCTAGCCGGTCTTCGCGAGGTTCGCGTTGTTTCACATCAATGACCGCCCCTATGTACTCACCATACTCCGGGCCGAAACCCGCCGCATATAAATCGAAGCTTTCCACCAGGTCACTACGTAATACACTCATCATGGGGAAAAAATGAAACAGGTAACCGACGTTCAGAAAATCAACATAATAGCCATTATCCTCGGGGCTGGAACCACGTATTGCGACAGTGGCGTCACCATCGTCGGCTGAGGTTACGCCAGGCAATATCCGTAATGCTGTCATCGGATCGCCGGCAGCCCCGGGTATTTGCTCTAGCTCTTTGCCACTTATAGCCGTGCGACCGATGGATAATTCAGGTGGCGGTGCGCCTTCCACTTGCATTTCAGGTAGATTCAACAAACGTGAAAGCTGGATGGTAACCAGTGGAGTTTCAATATTTTTAATGACTTCAATCGCAGCTGTTTCAATGAAGCCATAATTTTCAAGACTGGCTTGGATGATATAAAAACCGGGCGCGGATACAATTAGTTGAAATTCACCGCGTTCATCACTTATTGTGTTTATCTCAGGCTGGTTTTGTAACTGTATTGTAACGCCACTAATGGGGAGGTTATTATGTGCGTCCTGTACCTGCCCACGAATTAATCCTGTATCTGCGGCAAAAATTGGTTGTAAATTTAATAGTGTTACTAACGCTAACAGTTGCAGTATCGTTTTGTTGTTTTGCCATCGATAGCGTCTCATTTTTTGTTCCTTTTTCTTAATGAGCATAAAATAATGGATTTGATTGTTTTTTTATAAAAACTATTTATAGCCACTTAACAATGAGTTGAGTAGTGAAAGTTAGTTGTCAGAAATAGCGGCAGCAAACAAAATCTCATATCAATGCAGCATATATAGAAAGTATAGAAGAGAAAGTTTGGAGTAATAGTCATATTTTTCAGAGTACGAAAAAATACGGAAGATAGTTCATGACTAAAATGATTGGGTATTTTTTGAAATTATTACATGCCGGTAATTACGTAGTTGAATCGGCAGGCAAATTCAAGAATTCCACAGACTCGGTTTTATACGGAATCTGCTAGGGGAAATTCAACGCTTACATGTTTTTTAAAATTATTGTGGCGATATTATTTTTTGGAATACTGTCAGTTTTTTTATCATATTAATAGTTTTTGCAGTTAACCTTGGGTGACATGATGAGGTAAGCTGATTGTCTGATAATAAGATAGATTGGTTTCGTTTAAAACCGAACTCAATAGCATAATTAGATACAGTTAAAAATAGTCGTTTTTCGAGTTTTTAAACTAATCAATAAGAGTTAATGGCGGCGAAGGTTAGTATCATATACGCCTAACCCGAAACGAACGTCCCTTTAGTTTTCCTTCAGCTAGTTTTTTAAGCGCGGATTTTGCAACATCACTATTAACTGCCACATATGCTCGGTTATCAAAAATTTGAATTTTACCGACCTGTTTTCCATGAATGCCGTTTTCCCCGGTGAGTGCTCCGAGAATATCGCCAGCTCTCACTTTTTGCTTCTTACCACCGTCAATTAACAAGGTTGCCATGGCTGGTTTATAAGTGGGTTCGTTCAGTAAACTGAATGATGGTAGGGATTTGATATTGATACTCTGGCCTAAATATTCTTCCAGTTCGGCGATCTTACGACTTTCTTTTTCATGATATAAAGTGCAGGCAATGCCTTTACTACCAGCTCGTCCTGTACGACCGATCCGGTGAACATGCACCTCGGGATCGTGAGCTATATGATAGTTGATGACAGCATCTAGAGCATCAATGTCTAGACCGCGTGCCGCAACATCGGTAGCAACCAGTACTGAAGCACTTTTGTTGGCAAACCGTACCAATGTTTGATCGCGATCTCTTTGTTCCAGGTCGCCGTGTAAAGCAAGCGTATAAAAACCGCAACGGGATAGTTCGTCGGCAACTTCCTGGGTTTCTCGTTTGGTATTACAGAATACTACTGCAGACTCAGGACGAAATTTTAAAAGAAGCAGTCGTACGGCAGTTAGACGATCTGTGTCATCGTCAACTTTAAATAAATGTTGTTGGATGGTGCCATTATCATGGGCTGAGGCAATGTGCACTAACACCGGTTGATTCATAATGCGTTTGGCTATGGATTGAATCTGATCCGGAAAGGTTGCGCTAAACAGCAGGGTTTGACGCTCAGTGGGCATGTACTCAATGATAGCATCTAAAGCAGTTTGGAATCCCATGTCAAGCATGCGGTCTGCTTCATCAAGAACAAAGGTATTTAAATTATCCAGATTGAGTGTGCCTTTACGCAAATGTTCTTCCACACGTCCTGGTGTCCCTACAATAATGTGGGCGCCGTGTTCAAGTGAGCCAATCTGTGGGCCGAACGGCATACCACCGCAAAGCGTTAGTACTTTAATGTTATGTATGGATCGGCCTAGCTTACGAACCTCCTTTGCAACCTGATCTGCCAATTCTCGGGTAGGGCAAAGTATTAGTGACTGTACACGAAAACGTTTCACATCGAGCTTTTCCAATAGGCCTAGACCAAATGCTGCCGTTTTTCCCGATCCTGTTTTTGCCTGAGCGATAACATCCTTTCCATCGAGAATATGAGGAAGGCTCTGCGCTTGTATGGGTGTCATGGCCTGATAACCAATGGAAGAAATATTTTCTAACAGAGCTGAATTTAGTTTGAGGGATGAAAAAGCAGTTTGACTCAAGGTGGCGGTCCTCTGTTGGTGCTGTGTGTGATAGATCTGATCAGGAAAAGCGTATGTAAAGTATCAGGGCAGGGCAGATTTTCAGACGTGACTTCCCAGCGTGCGGATCTATTAATAATCTTGCTAACTATAAATCGCAATAATAACGCAACATATTTGGATAACAAAAAAGGGCAAGACCCTAAGGCCTCACCCTTTTTTTTCCTCAGCTCCCTAGAGAGTTGAGGCTAGCTTACATTGAATTTAATGTAAGCTAGATAGCGATTCGAAAATTAAAGCGCTACGATGTTTTCTGCTTGAGGACCTTTTTGTCCAGAAGTCACAGTGAACTCAACTCTTTGACCTTCAGTCAAAGTTTTGAAACCACCGCCAGAGATAGCGCTGAAGTGAGCGAATACGTCAGGGCCAGATTCTTGCTCGATAAAGCCAAAGCCTTTAGATTCGTTAAACCATTTAACAGTACCAGTAGTTGTAGACATAATATATCCTATTTTATTCAAGAGTAATTGTAGCCTTTTAAAAAGGCCGTTTTTTGCGAGAAGTTTTGCTATTTTACTTATGGATAACAGGACGAGATACTACAGTCGAAATGGTGTGCATAAATACGAAACTTACTTTCAAGCTGAGTGGATTATATATGCCTTACTTCCATTGTCAACAAATATTCCTATTTATTTTGGGTGTATAATTTAGTTCATAAGCTGAGTACTTGTATATAGGCATTGAACTCGGTGGATTTAAAAAACTTAAAACACCCAGTACGAGTGAAAATTAATCGTTTGGTAGATTGTTTAAGGTTTTTACTTCTAAAAAGCGATGTTCTTTTGAACAACTAGAGAGCTTCATCCTAACTCCGATAGGCTCTTAGAACTCAAGACGCCCCTTCAACTCATCAAAAGGGACCATTATGTTTTTTTGATAAGCAGGCCTGTCAGACAATCTTTGATACCAACGATGCACATTGGGTAATATTGGCGGGTTAATCCCCATATTAAAATATCTGTAAAATGATGTCCCCACCGCACAATCTGCTATTGAAAATTTTGACCCTGCTACATATAGATTATTTTTCAGATGCACATCTAATATAGACAAATTTTTTTCACAACGCTCCATAGAACATTTTATTTTTTTACGATTTCTTTGATTTTCTGGTGTTCGAAAATAACTCCAAAATAGTGATAAAAAATCTGGCTGAAGTGATGCTAACTCCCAATCCATCCAGCGTTCTACTCGTGAGCGATCAACTGGATTCTCTAGCCAAAATAGTTCTTTCCCATATGTTGATGCTAAATACCTAAGAATAGTATTTGACTCCCAGACGTGTAATTCATCATCCTGTATTACCGGGATTCGGCCATGAGGATTTATTGCAAAGAACTCTTCAGTGTCTAGCTCACCAGCGACACTGCCAATATTAATGTGCTCAAATTCAATCCCAAGTTCGTGAATAAACCAAAGAACTTTCTGAACATTGTAGGCGTTTGGCCTTCCCCATACTTTCAACACAACGACGTCCCAAAATAATATTATTTGAAGTTAGATTCCAACTCTTAGTGTAACTCATCTGCAGGTTTGAATAAAAAAAGCTCACACTTGTGTTTACGAAAACACTTTCTTGAAAAATTAAATGGGTGCGATTTTCTTTAGGTGCATGGTATTAGTATGCAATTCTATTGGCCGAAAGGTCTGCACAAAAGATATTCAGAGCATTATTGTATTTTCTGAATTTCGAATGAGGTGTGGGACAAAGATGAGCGGTTATATTTTTCTTGGGCCTATTTTTAGATTAAAGCCTGGATTGGATAGTCTTTTATGTGTTTGTAGTTTAATTGTGGGGGAAAATCAACCGTGCCGTTTCATTTGGCCATGAAGTATATGCTCGACTCTACAGGGTTTTGCAGAGAGTATTCTGGATTTAACCCTAACGTTGTATAAATAACTAAGAAAAAAGCTTGTATGCTGCACATAAGGGCCGCGGGCTCTGCATTCTACTCACATCACTTACTTGTAGCTAAATACAGTTTCCACGACAAATAATGTCACTCATTGTTAATGTTAGAAAAAGCAGTATCAACTCTTAAATGTGGTAAATAAAGCAGCGAAACGATTAACTAGTTTTTTTGCAACGTTAGGGGTAAAAAAATTTTTAATTCATCATATCCTTTACTTTAGCGCCTTCTTTCTTAGCTGCACCTTGGCATTCGCTATCTTTCACAGCGTCAGTACCTTTATCCGTGCAATCTACTAATACTTTTTGATTATCATCGGCCTTTTCTGCAACTTTTTCTTTTACTGTTGCACAGCCAACAAAAAACACGCCTAGTAAACTTAATAATAAAATATTTTTCATTCTTTATTTCCTTTTCATTAACTTTAAATATATATACAAGCATATTGAATCCAGGATACCCAAGTTGATCAAATCAATCTAGCGTAACTTGCCCGCACTATATAACTTGCCACTTTTTACTTTCCACGTAATTGATACGACGATCTGTCAGTTAATTAACATGGCTGAAATCTGTGGCCAATTATAGTTAATGCACCAGCAACTGTATATTGCCGAATAAACATTTCTATGGATACTTAACAAATATTCACACTCAAAATCTGAGTACTGGAGATGTTGCTATTGAATTTAATGAGTCAGTCAGTCAATACTCGCCTGATGTGAGTGAAGTTTAATCGCTCAGCCAGTAGGCAAAAATTTATACAGTTGGTAGGATGCAGATTTAAATCAGCTAGAGTATCAAGATGTATTCTCAATCCGATATTCACCTCATAGTTACTTGGCTTGAGGCTTTTTCACCCGCACTTGATTGTTGACATCCCGGCTTTGGCGAATCAATTCATCATTGGCAATGTTTAGTTCTGATTTGGCTAATCTATCATAAAGAAGTACGTTTACTGATGCTGCTAGATTCATACTACCTATAGTTGGCACATAGACAACGGCATCAGCATTATCTATCACCTTCTGGTTGATGGTTCCGTCTTCTGGGCCAAAGATATAAAACGCATTGTCCGGGTGCTGATACTCAGGCAATGGCGTCGCACCTTCAACTAATTCAATACATACTATCTTTACATCTTCAGGTGTGTTGTTTAGGAGACATTCAACACCAGTCAAAGGAATATTCTGTCCTGCGTTTTGTGTGTCGGTATGAAATTTAACAGCACGAGCATAGCGCCGGCCAGTATAGAACACCGAGTCTACTTGGTAGCAGCCTGCAGCACGCATCACTGCGCCGACGTTTGATGGGCTTTTAGGATTGGTTAAGCCAATGCTTACTTTTGATGCTTTCATTGATTAATTCGCTTGGTTTTTTATGACTTTGGAAAACTAACGGAGTAGATTAAATTCACTTTAAATATGAGTTATAATTTTGCCCTTGCAACTAATTAGTATTAGTAGCGTGACTTGCTCTCTGCGCTTTAGCAAGGAGGCAGTATATGTATGTTAACACGTTCATGGCTGTATACTCTTTGTCCAGTCTTATTGATGCAATCAGTGTAAGCGCTGGCTGTGTTGCCAAATGTGGCCTTAAATGTATGACTAAACAATTTGAGCATAGGTTCTAATCATGTACATAAAACAGGCGGCTCATGGAGAAATGTGACATTCTGGAATGTCAGTTGTAAGGCCTATCTCCCCGAGTTTTTCCAAAATACAAAACATACTCCCATTATATGCCTGCTATAATGGTGCCTTATGACAAACAAAGAGCAAAATGAAAATACCAAAGAGATTACTTCCACTTATTAAAGACGGCCTGATCGATGATATCGTCTGTCAACTGAAGAGTGGTAAAGAAGCCCAAGTCTACATGGTCCGTTGTGGCGAAATCGTGCGCTGCGCTAAAGTCTACAAAGAGGCGAACCAACGTAGTTTTAAGCAGGCCGTACAGTATCAAGAGGGCCGAACAGAGCGCAGTAGCCGCCGCGCCCGCGCTATGGAGAAGAAAACTAGCTACGGTCAGAAAGAGAGCGAAGAGGCATGGCTGTGCGCCGAAGTAGATGCGCTCTATCGACTCGCCGACGCCGGTGTGCGTGCCCCCCAGCCTTATAGTTTTATTGATGGTGTTTTGCTAATGGAGCTAATCACCGACAGTACTGGCGGGGCAGCTCCTCGCCTCAGCGAAGTTAGCTTCAGCCCTGAGCAGGCGCTGGAATTCCATGACCGACTCATTAGTGACATTGTGCGCATGCTCTGTGGGGGACTAGTCCATGGTGATCTCTCTGAATTCAACGTCTTGGTCGACCAGAACGGCCCCGTCATTATTGACCTGCCTCAAGCGGTTAATGCCGCAGGCAACAACAACGCCCGAATGATGTTGGAGCGCGATGTTAAAAACATGAGTGACTATTTTGGACGTTATGCGCCTGAGCTGCTCACTACTGCTTACGGTAAGGAAATCTGGAGCCACTATGAAAGCGGCGATCTTTCCCCCGGCATTAAACTCACCGGTCATTTTGCTG
This sequence comes from uncultured Ectothiorhodospiraceae bacterium, assembly GCA_945787715.1. Classification (GTDB taxonomy): domain Bacteria; phylum Pseudomonadota; class Gammaproteobacteria; order S012-40; family S012-40; genus CALZJE01. The sequence goes on from CALZJE010000078.1 coordinate 16,229, forward strand.
AAAGCACTATCGCCGCCGACGTTGATGGTGTAATAACAGTGATCGACGCCGCTTTGGAAGAGGAGTTAGAGCGTCGTTGCCGAGAGCAAGAGGTTCGTGAAGAGGGT
>CALZJE010000079.1 GCA_945787715.1 uncultured Ectothiorhodospiraceae bacterium
TCTTAACAATACCTACCTGGTTTCGGCATCGCTTAAATATGTTGTGCTCCGGTCGTTCTGTTGCTATGTTTCAATAAACCATTTGACTTGTATATTAAAAAAATGGGTAGGGGTGGGAAATATAGTATGAGAGATAACAGCACTATTAAAGTTCTCCTTGTCGAGGATAACCCTGCAGACGCGCGACTGGTGAAAGAAATGTTGGCGGATGCGGATGGAGGCCAGTTTTATATAATCCACGTCACCTCTCTCGGAGCGGCGTTTGAACGCCTCGCTGAAGAACAGTTCGCAACTCTCCTGCTTGACTTGTCATTACCGGATTCATTCGGCATTGATGCGATAACTCAGCTCCAACGCGAGGCCCCTAAGCTACCCATAGTCGTGTTGAGTGGCCTCAATGATGAAACACTTTCTATCAATGCAGTTAAGGCAGGTGCCCAGGATTACATTGTGAAAGGCTGGGGAAATAGCCACACCCTTACACGTGCACTGCGTTATGCCATCGAACGTAAGTACACCGAAGAACAGCTTATCTATTTGGCACAACACGATCACCTTACTGAGTTGCCTAATCGTGCTTTATTCCAGCAGCGTCTAACACGTGCGATTGAGCACGCTCGTCACAATCATCGACCCGTAGCGCTAATGCTGCTGGACATAGATCATTTCAAGGTTATCAATGACACCTTGGGCCATGAGGCCGGTGATCAGTTGTTAATGGCCATCGGGCAAAGGTTCCGGCACTGCGTTCGTAGTCGAGACACTGTGGCGCGTTTGGGAGGCGATGAATTTACGATAATTCTTGAAGAAATTTCATCGCATCGGGATGTTGCCAACGTCGCAAAAAACATACTTAAAATATTAGAAAAACCCTTCTTATTGACCGGACAAAAGATCGAGATAAGCACCAGCATTGGTATTGCCTTGTATCCTGAAGATGGTGCCGCTGAAAATGTGTTGCTGCGTAATGTTGACATTGCGCTGTATCAAGCCAAGGCTAAAGGGCGTAATAACGTCCAGTTTTATGAAATGCCAGTGCATGATTCTCGATCGCCATACGAATGCATGGTCAGCGACCTACCCAAAGCAATCGATCATGCTCAAATTAAGCTTTATTACCAACCTTTGCTTGATATCGTAAACGATCGAACAGTTGGAATAGAGGCACTACTGCGTTGGCAGCATCCCCAACTCGGATTATTGTCAGCAAAGGAAATTGTGCCGGTAATAAAACAAACCAAGCTGAGTGCAACACTGGATGAATGGGTGCTCCGTAACGCCTGTTCGCAACTTAAAGCATGGCAGCTTATGGGTATTTCACCCTTAAAACTAACAGTTAACATTTCAATAGAAAGATTTCAGCATGAGAATTTTTTCGAAAGCCTGTCAGCTATCCTTAATGAGACAGGGCTTAATGCAGATTGTCTCCAGCTGGAATTTTCAGGAAGCTCTTTTCTGGAAATCGTCAATAAAAATCCCACAACAACGAATAGGCTACGTGATATTGGCGTGCATCTTTCTATAGACGGTTTTGGACAAGACCAAATACCCGTGGGTCAGTTGCGTAGGCTACCGCTAGATCTGATCAAGTTGGACCGGTCTTTTATACAGGAAAATACGTCTGACCAAGCCGGCTGCCAATTTATTGCGGCAGTGATCGCTCTTGGCCATAGTCTTAATCTAAAAGTGGCCGCGACAGGTGTTGAGACACTGGATTGCCTCAATGCATTGCAAGTATACGGCTGTGATGAAGTTCAAGGGTATCATTTCAGCCCCGCGCTACCACCCGGCGACTGTTTTGAATGGCTGCAGAAATCCCTAACAGCACCTTGAATTTAACCGCGTCGATTTGATATTGAACGTGGGGGCGTTGAATGGCTTAACCTTTCGTGTCGTAGCACATTCCACAGAAGTTTCTGGAATATTAGCTGTTAGAGTGGATACAATGCCTGTTCGAAGCGCAGACAACTTCTTTTGATTGAACATATCTCTATTCATAACGTTGCTCCTAATAATTTGTTAGTGGAAATCAGCTTATCGTTCACGAGCTGTTAAAGTGTAGTAAATAGATAGCTTTTTGAGGTTGATAAGAAAGCCGAAACTACATCAATGCTGATATCGGAATTATCCCTATTTATTTGTACCATATTGCTGTCTTTATTATTAAAACTACTTTTGATCTGCACTACTATTGTTTTCTCATGTATTGTTTTCTCATGGGGGAACCTGACTACATCTAAAAAGCCGGAATAATTGACCGCACTGTTCATAACGCTTCCCTTGTTTGTTATTAGTCTACCCGCTCATAAGAGCCATTTATTATGAGTTGTATCCCCTGCCAGCTCTAGGTTGCCAATCTCATGCGTTTGTTGAGACTTTATGTGAGTTGTAGAATAGATGCCATTAGGGGTATTACGTATATGGAGAAGACTTTTCTCATTAATCAGTAAGTACGACGCTCTTACTCCATCGTATTTGCACCTTCTGATCTTATTCTTACTCCGTCACTTTCAACGATTCAATCGCATCCTTAATAATATGGATACCACCGCGCACAATGATGGCTGTAATTAACACCGCAATGATCAGATCCGGCCAAGCAGAGCCAGTGTAGGCAACCAGTAAGCCACCACAGATGACGCCAGTATTTGCAATGACATCATTTCTAGAAAAGATCCAGCTGGCACGCATGTGAACTTCACCTTGGCGATGTTTATGAAGTAACATTAGGCAGACAGTGTTAGCCATTAGGGCGACTATGCCAATCCCAATCATAAACATCGACTCAGGTTCACTGCCTAAAACGACACGACGTAATATATCAATCAAAACACCAAAACCTAGCAGAATCTGAAATACTCCACTGAGATAAGCCGCTTTTGCTTTAACAAGCAGACTTTTACCGATAGCATAAAGACCAATACTATACACCGCTGCATCTGCCAGCATGTCAAGCGAATCGGCGATCAGTGCAGTGGATTCAGCAAAAATGCCAGTAATAACTTCCACCAGGAACATCACAGCATTGATGACGAGCAATACAATGAGCACCCGACTTTGCTCTCTTTCTTTGACTTCTAATTCACAACTACGTCCTGACATGAGATACTCATCAACACTATTTTGTTAAAAGATAATCGACCAGCCTTGCCGTTTGACCTGTTCTTTTGAATAAGTCACAGAATCTATTAGTTTACCGGCAGCATCGATCAATTTGATCACCCCACCTTTATTTGATAATTGAACAGTATTTCCTGGAAGTTTAATTGATAAAGTATCACCGGCTTCAATAGTGCCACTCAGCTGTAAACTATTTTTGTTTTTATCAAGCAATTTCCAGCCTTCAACACTAAGTGGTACAGGTGTAACATTAAATAACAATACTTTTTCCAATCCCTCATCATGCCCTTCAGGATTAACCAAGGCAGAAATAATTTTGATTTGATCATCGCCTGTCTCTCTTGTATTCGTTGCACCTGGGGTGGTAATAATGATTTCAACAGGTTCTGTGCCACCAGTGCCAACGTCTTGCGAATCTTTAATTTTTATAAATTCTGGATAGAAGGTACGCATGTGCTTGCCATTCTGGCTGCGAAACATTTTGAAATTATAGAGTGAGCCGTTTACGACGCCTTCTTTAGGTGCACGACCCGCACCGAGAAATCGTACAGTTCCTAATGCCATTAAACCTTCGATACTACAGCCGTTAAAAAAGCCACCAATTTTTTTATATAACGGTCGATAGATGTTTTTTTCATAATCAAACGCTTCCCATTTAAAAGAGATTGTTGATACTTCGGGAACTAACATATTCTCCGCTTCATTTTTTCCTTTCAAACCGAGATATTGTATATCGTCGTTATCGAGAAGTTTAAAACTATCATCCAAATGATACTTATACCAAAAATGATATCCGCTTACTTTACTACTACTCTGTTCCCCAACAACCACATGCTCAAAAGCTGACAAATCCTTACCGCTTGATTGAGTAAACTGGGTAAACCAAACATCGAGCAAAACCTTATACCAACGTGTTGCTGTATAAGTTTCCCTCGTTTGTTGCGTTAAAAAATCACGTGCGGCAATCATCGGACGAGATTCAACAATGTGTTCCAACAATGCATGAATCTCTGCATCTTCATCTGGTGTCTGTCTTTCTGGTTTTGACTGGCTTAACGTATAGTTATTAAATAGTTTCTTGCAAAGTTGATAGCTATGCAGTTTATGATCAGGAATCACAATCTCTGTGAACAGCTTTAACTTCTGATCTCTCACTGGTTGTTCATTGACAACCACAAAACCGTGTTGTGGATCACCTTCTGATACATTAAGTACAGGTTTGATGCCATTTCCTGATTGATCCTCATCCCAAATTTTCTGATAAATCGTCATAATCTATTCCTCAAGATTTTTATAGGGAAAACAGGCTTCTATTCTCTAGTTAGAAAATAATCAAACTCCACTTTCACCATGCCATAATCAGAAAATATAGGATTATCTTCTTCGTTCTGATCATGCCTGTATTAACTAATTCCCTTAAATAAGTCTAGCGTTCAATTAATGAAATTTCCATGTGAAAATAGGAATATGAAGTTAGTGTTGGAAGAAGAAGAAGAGGAAGTGGAGTAAGAAGAGGAGAAAATTATTTCTAACAGGGAACCATTGAATCTGCATGAAATAGTCAAATTTGATTCTCAAGAAAAATCAGTAAGGACTTAAAATTCACGATTCACTGTTGCTTGGGTGTTAACTTTTAAGTGTCTTCAACAGCGATGTTGGCATAAGACAACATGAAAGATTAGTAAGTCTTATTAACCGCTCCATTTCATCCAGCCCATTCCTGCGAAAAAAATCAATGTAGCACTTAACAGAGCATGACTTGGCCAGCGATTAGCATGCTCTCCTAAGCAGTCACGTCTACTGTTCATGATCAACAACGCAATTGCTAACAGCGGTAAAAATGCGGCTCCCACGATGCCGTAAAATTGCTGAATCTGTTTAAAACTCACCATCAATCCCAACATGGGGACAATTGCCAGAGCGAACAAATAGGCTCTATAAGGCCAGGCCTTCGTATCTACTAAATCGTGTTGATTTTTACTAAAAAATAGCCGAAAGATGTCAGCAAACAAATACGGCACTGCCTGCCAAACCCCCAACAAACTACTGAATACCGCACCAAAGGCACCAATGAGAAACAACCATCGGCCAGTCTCGCCTAACGGTTGTTGTAAGGTGTCAGCTAAGCTCACCAACAAACCCGCTCCCTTACCCTCTATTTCCAAAGTACTGCCAATAATGACCATGGCAAGACCAAACAGTGCGGTGAGAGCATAGGCGGTTGTTAAGTCTATGCGACAGGTGCGGATGTGATCGACAGTATTACGTCCTTTTTCTCTAATCCAATAGCCATAACAAAGTATGGTCAACGTGCCACCTACACCGCCGATCAAAGCGATAGTCCATGAAATGCCTTTACCCTGGGCATCAGGAATCGTTGGAATGCTCAGTCCTCGCAAAACTTCACTTGTTCCAGGCCATAATATCGCTGCGGTAACCAGTACTACACCGAACATAATGGCAATACAAAACGCCATGATTTTCTCAAATAATTTAAAACCTCCGAGCAGTACCATTATTAATCCTAACAAACTGCTAACAATGCCAAATACAATTTTAGCTTGGCCTGCATCCTCAAATACAGGAAACATAGCATGTAAGGTAACGCCGCATGCGCTCATCAGCGCTGAACCAACGAAAAAAGACCAAAGTAGTAGATAGGGCAAAAACAGCCACGCAAAAACAGGCCCCAGACGTTGAGCTAATCCCTCAAGTAGAGACTGCCCTGTCGCAAGTTGCCAACGCGCTAATCCTTCTGTCAAAATTAGCTTGAAAACACTACCAACCACAACCGCCCATAAAATCGCCAGCCCCAACTGGCTACCCGCAAAACTGGCAGTGGCAAGATCACCCGCTCCAACACCCGTTGCAGCAATAAGAATTCCGGGAAGAATAATTGCCAGCAAGCTAGGATGATGGCTTTGAGCTTGAGTGTTCGACATCTTTCATTTATCCGATTGTGATCAAAGGTAAGTTATTCTATTGCAACCGCTGTGAAATACCACAGGGCGATTGGCGCCGTTAAATACTGAGTGACAGCACAAGGCGCTTAATTTCAAAAAAGCTAACGCATCCCTCCTATCTATGAGATATGAGGGTCTATGAGATATGAGGGGTGCAGTTGTAATCACATTATTAGTTCATAGTTTCCATCAGAAGCTCACGAATTTTGTGTGCAGCAGGATCGTTTGGCCAATCTTTAATTAAAGCCGTCCATATAGCGCGGGCTTCTTGAACTTGATTTTTCGCATGTAGCAACAAGAACCCAAGATTTAAATACGCATTACCAAAACCCGGATTATTCTCAATAACAGTGCGATAAGCTTGCTCCGCCTGTGACATGTTTTCATTATTCCAATACATGGTACCCATGTCAGTAATAACACCAGGTTGATTCGGTTCGATATCAAGCGCAAGTCGATAATAGAGGATTGCCTGCGCAGGTTCATTCGCATCGTAATAGATATTACCCAAGCCAATAGCTGCTTCAAGATCACTGGGATCTTCGTTGAGTCGCAAACGATATTCCGCGTAAATTCTATCAGCCTCTTGATTTGCTTCATTCACATCTGTCACATCTGTCATGTACATTTCACCTAAATTTGATCATTTATGCTCCGGATTGTAACATTTTACCATTAATCTGACGAATCCATTTTTACCTGAGAGTTTTGTGTAATTAAATTATAATTGTATAGTAATTAAACTATTCAAAGTAATCAGAATATACACGTTCAGAAAATGACACAGCCGTACATGCTATAATTATTAAACTAGGCATAGATGCAAAACCTTAGGAGTCAAAATGAGTATTTATAATAATATTCTCGTTGCTGTTGATATTTCTAATGAAGCTGAAATAGTTTTCTCTAAAGCTATCGGTATAGCTTCAGTGTTCGAAGCACAAATCACCCTCGTCCACGTTGTCGAACCGGTGGTTGTTGAAACTAATTATGACTTAAACCCAACACTCGATATCGAACTTGAACAAAATCTCACAGAACGGGCAGACAATTTTCTCAATCAGCTAACGGAAAAAACGCAGGTAAAAAACGCAAAATCAATTGTGACGGTTGGCAGAATAAAACACGAAATCCACAAGCTCTGCAGAGATGAAAATTTTGATCTAGTAGTTATTGGTACACATGGCCGACATGGTGTTTCCATGCTATTAGGCTCCACTGCAAATGCAGTGTTACATGGAACAGAATGTGATGTCTTAGCAGTGAAAGTGTGACTGGAATATTTGCCGCGATTATTGGAACTGAAAGCTGTTATATGAACATGGATGATCAAGCGCTTTTCTTCTGCTGAACCTCGTCACGTGGCATTTTAAAAACACCTGATTTCAACATCGCACGAGCTTTACGAGAAACAGTACGTTTCGCTTCTTCGACAGCATCGGCATCAGGATTTTTTATGCCTTCCATAGTAGATTTTAACATTGAACTTGGTTTTTCCAGCATGACACTAAAAATAACATCTTTAAAGCTATCGTCCACATCAATTAAGGCAAGTGCTAAATCATCACGTTCAATTTCGCGGACAAGGTTTTTAAGCCCCATTTTTGGAATGGTGACTATGTCATCAAAACTGATATAGATTTGCCTGATTTGATAGTACAAGTCTGGATTATCTGTTCGCAGTCCCTTAAGTAGAGAAGTTTCTTCCGCTGAGTTCATATGATCTAACATATCGGTGAGTAAGTTTATTCCATCAACTTCGAGATTTTCGAAACTGGGTACATGCACTGCCATTTTTGCCAATCTATTAGCGATATCTCTAAAAGCCGCCACTGGCAACTTGGAAAAATTACTAATTTCAATCGCCACTTTACTTCTTCCCTTTTCTGGGAATCGTTTTAATAAACTTGCACCGCGATTGGATGAAAGCTGAGACATGACAAGTGATTTCACTTTCAAATCTTCTTCTTTCAATAAGAATAATATTTGATCATCGTTAAGTTTTTCTAAAAATGCAAAAGGACGAACTTCATCTTGCATTTTATGTTGTTGTTGATAACGACGCTGCATCAACATTTGGTAAACAGATTCAGCGATCTCCAGCTTCTCATCTACTGATACCGATTCATTGAGCTCCAATGTTTTAGCTGCCATTGCTACCTGTTTTTCAGGAGTTAATGATGCATCGGATAAGCCTTTAAATAAACCGTCTCCGAGCAATTGATAAATAACAGCAGATTTTACTAGGTTATCCTCATTGCCACTATCAAGCAGCTCTTTTATTTGTTCTCCTACCAGTTTCTGGTCTGTCACTGAAAGACTGACTAATTCTTCTTTTAGTGCGCCTAACCGGTTTTCGTTGACTGTATCTACCTTTTGATGCATTTTATCGATGAGTTCTTCAACTTTCCTTGAGGTTTCCGACTCAAGTACTGGCGCTTCTTCGATGACTTCTGGTTTTTTTCGCATTAGGAGAAATAACAATATAAACAACAGTAAGAATACAGCGGCGGCAATAACGAGATACAACCAATATTCTTCCCACCATGGCAGAACATTTGGTTTCTCTTCTTCATTGACAGCTTCAGGATCTACCAGCTTTTCTTCCTCAACAAGAGACTCCTCTGCTACTGGCTCTTCCTCTATAGGTTCATCAAGAATACTGGCCGCTGGAAAATTCGAACGAAGAATTCTTATTTCATCTCCGCGAATAAAAGACAAATTTGCTTTTTCGATAACCAGATTACGGATGAATGTTTCTTGTTCTGGCGATATATGCTCATCAATTAGCACCTTCACCCGCATTTGACGTATTTCCTCTTGCGAACTAATGAGTTTTTCTTGCTTCTCTTTTTTATACTGAGGCTCTACTGGATTTGGTGGTGGCATCGGCGCGGCCTGAGGTGGAGGAGGTGTTTGTTTTTTCTTTAGCGCTTCAACACTTTTCCTCGCTTTCTCTTCAACTTTTCTACCTTCATTAAAAACTGCAGGAGGTATTGGTATACCAGGTAAAGGGGTATTGACACCTAGGGTCTGCTGGATAAAACTTTCGTTAATTCCATCGTTAGTTTCCAACTCCATTTGAGAAAGAATATCAGTTTCAGTGGGTTGAGCTGGAATCTCTTCTGGCGAAATGGGTGGGGCTTCTGGCTCTTGTTGTATTGGTGCTTGAGGCTGTACTAGGGGTTGCGGTATTGGGGTCAAAACTTCAGTGATTTGGTATTTTTCAACGTTCTCTAACTGTGCGTCAGCTTGAATGATAAAAAACTCGTGATTCAAATATGCCTTTATATCTCTAAATAGTCGATTTTCCAGGTCTTGAATAAACTTGGATTTTTCCAGCTCACTAATTTGAGTACGCCGTTCGATCTCCTCAGCAAAAATTCCATTGGAAACAGGCACAGACAACATGAATATTGTTGCTATGATGAATGTTGTGTTTTTGCGTTTATTCATCGTTATTAATTATCTTGTGCGCCAGGTTCAACTTTTTCCATTTTGTCCAGTTCGCTGAGCATTTTCTCTACGTTATCAAGACTCGCATCCAGTCTTAGTGCTTCATTCCAAGAAAAACGTGCCTTTTCTATATCGCCCATTTTGTAGTTAATTGAACCTTTTAATGAATGCGCCACGCCTGATTCTGGCGAATACTCTATGGCGCGCTTTATTTCCTCTAGTGCTCGGGCATATTTCTTCTCAAAAAAATAGGTTTGTGCATACAAAACATATTTACTCGCTCGCGCTTCATCGCGTTTCTCTGGTAGTGGTTCTTCAATTTTTTCTTCAGCAATGTTTTCTTCTTTTGGTGGCTCTGCTACTTCCACTAGTGGTTGCTCAGTTTCTTCATCATCTACTTCTTTTTCGGTATCTTCTACTTGTTCGCTAGACGCTGCTGTGTTTTCAAAATCTGGCTCTTCTTGAGGTAAATCCATTTCAAAATAGACATTTTCATCCGAAGCATCGAGAATCATACTAATTGAATACTCTTTAGTTCTTCGCTCTATATGAATTAATCCTGGCTCACCGGTAATTTTCCTGGTCACAAATGGTGTTAATTGGGTTTGATCTTTCTTTTCATTAACTTTCACGCTTTCATTTTCAAGCTTGGAATTGCGTGTACGATCCATATTTTCAGGCGCTACGGCGCAAGCAGAGATTGCCAGCGTTGTAAGAAGCCAAATATTACCTAGAATTTTATTGATCATAATTAGAACCTAAACCCAAGAGTGATATCGTAGGAAAAACCACCCAACGTGGATTGTGATGCATAACCACTCAATGCATCTTCTTCAAATGTAGTATCTGGCAAATATACGCCGCCAATAGAAACAAAACTTCGCCGATTCAAACGCATCTCTAAACCTGATTTACTTAGGATAACCGGTTTGGCATTGACCAGTGCCTGTCCTACAGAAACATAGATCAACCAATTTCCGTAACTTTTTTTCTTCATGCCAAATATAGCGTCTATCTCTAGCGCAATTTTTGCGTTAAGACTAATGCCAATAATCCCAATCTTATCTCTATCGACAGTATTAAAAAATGTTTCCAAGCCGTAGCCATAATATAACCGGTCTGTAATTGTTGATCGAGAGAGTGTTCTAAGCCCAATAGTAGTTAATGGAGATACCGTGAAATCCTCTGATGCACCTGTGGAAGCACGTGTTGCAGATAAACCCCAGAGGGAAGAATAAAACTCCCATTCGTATTCGTAATCCGGCTCGGCCTGATATTGTTGGCTCCAGACCACCTGACCATCATGGGCAGAAACAATTCTTAGATTAAGAACCGGTTCGCCCTTATACATATACCCTTCCCATAACACAAAACTGTCCACGCCGATTTTCTCACCAACATCGGCTAATGCTTGATTCGAATCCAATTGACGTAGTACTGAAAATTGTTTTTCCTTTAATAAAATTTTTGTGGTCTTACATTCGAAACATTCATGTACAGAAAATCGTCGAGCCTGTAAGAATTTATCCATCATACGTTGTTCAATAAAATCGTAGAAAATTCTGGGGAATTTTCTATATTGCCTATCATTAAACCGATAGAACGCTAATTTTCGAATATCGAAACTAATTTCATTCAACGCTTCAAGGGATAAAAACTCCGGCGAATTTAAAAGTGTTAAAAACTTGTCTTGAGCATCTAGTTTACTCAACTGCTCTTTATCTCTATCACTCAAATTTAAGCGTTGTACTTTAGTGCCGCCCACGGCAGGTTGATCTTCTGCAATAACAGTAAATGGTTGAAGACAAAGCACAAACAAGAAAAAATAAATTGATATTTTTCCACATCGAAACAACCTAATGCTAATATTTAGATTCTTCATCAAATTCCTAATTATCTTTCCGAACTACATGAATAATTACTCTGCGATTTATCGCTTGATTTTCGGGAATTGCATTCCCTGAATCATCAACATTTGGCGCCTTTGGTTTTGTATCAGCATAACCAGCCGCTTTCATTCGTTGTGAATCTACACCTTCTTTCAAAAAATGTTGGACTATGTTGGTCGCTCGATGTACCGACAGCTCCCAGTTTGATGGATACTGTTTGGTGTGAATAGCAACATCATCGGTGTGCCCTTCTATCTCAACCTGATAGTTTTCATAGTCAAAATTCTTAATTGACTCTGCGACATCACTTAAAGCTGCGGCAGATTTCTCTTGAATTTCTGCTGAGCCAACACCATATAAACTCGAAGAAGCAAGCTCGATGGTAATCCCTTTTGGCTGTCTTGTTACCGTCATATTGTCTTGTAATTTATGAGAATCTGTTATCTCGTCCAGTTCGGTCTTCAGTTTCTCAAACGGTGATACAAATTTTTTACCACTACTTATTCCGCCCTCTTTAATATCTTCAACAACTTGATCATATTTTGATTGATCAATAGAGGAGACAGACAATAAAAGTACTAAAAATGTCATTAACAATGTTACTGCGTCGGAATAGGTCATCAACCAATCATCTTCAGGATCATTGTTATTGCGTTTTTTTCGCCTTCTTAAGGCAGTTCGTAGCTGTTGTTTACTTACCTCTGCCACTTACTTGCTACCTTTTCCATTTGACTCTTTAAGTAAGTCAAAATGAATTTTAGGATCTAGAAAGCTATTTAATCGATCCTGTAATTTTAAGGGATCGGCTTTTTGGCTTAACATCACAAATCCCTCAGTGATTAATGTGTTGCGAAACCGTATAACGTTATTTTGCTGATCAACTTTTAATGCCGCCGGTTTGAAAATCAGATTTGCAGTAATGACTCCATATAAAGTTGTTATTAATGCTAGTGCTAAACCTTGCCCTAATTGACCAGCATCGGCTTTTAGATTATCAAGCATAATAACCAACCCTACGAGCGTACCAATCATTCCAAATGCTGGTGCATATGAGGCCATTGTTTTAAGCACACCAACCTGAACCTGCGCTCGTTCGTAAATTGTTTCTGTAAATTCGAATAACAGGTCTCTCAGCTCATCTCCTTTATAACCACTGGAAAGCAATCCCAGACCATATTTTGTAAAATCATCCAAATTATGTTCTTCAGGATTCTCTAACTTGTCGTCAAGTATTGCTGGTCCATGATCACGAACATCCTGGCTCCACTGCAGAATCTGACCAACATCAGCAAATATGGTACCTGCACTTACTCGGTGAGGAATTAGGATACCAAAGAGGGCTTTTATTGTTCTAAATACATAGGTCGATTGATATGAAATCAAGGTCGCAGAAAATGTTCCCCCGACAACCATTGAAACACTCGCAACACTGAGAAATATTAACGAATTATCAGTTGATGAATAAATTGACCAAGCAAATAGCCCAAAGCCAGCAAATATCCCTAATAATGTATCCCACGATATAAATCTCATTATTTCTCCGGATCAAAGATTAGCAATTTTTCTTTTTATCGTTCTAACATTACGAATCATGGGTTTAAATTTTTTGTTATTCATAGATAGTTTCTTGGCTGCATTTCTCGCTTCTGCCTGGGTCTGATAGTACCCATACTGAATAACATGGAAATTTCTTTTTGACGCTCGGTCAATGTAATGAAGATAATTTTTCTTCTTGATATTGTTTTCTACAAAAAATTTATCAACACTGTTGTTTTTGATGGCTGAAAGCATCTGTAAGGTATATCCTTTATTGGGGAGATTTAAAAACCAATCTCCACCTTTCACTGTTTGGTATTTAATAGGCGGCTTTATTTTCTTCCTGGCTATCGATGCTTTGTTATTCGACAGGTCATGTTTTTTTGAAGTCGTTTTATCTATAATGTTTGGGGGAAGATCTTGTTTTGAAAAACTGCTTTTAACCATCACAGCCGGCTTAAGAAATGTTTCAGATTTACTGATGCCATTGCTGGCTGCCGAACGAAACCATTGATCTGCTTTTTGCGGTTGCTTTTCTGTGCCCATTCCATATAAATATGTAAGAGCAAGGTTGTGCATTGCTTTTGCTAAGCCATGATTGGCTGCATTTTTAAACCAGCGATGCGCTTCGTATTCGTCTTTAGTTACTCCTTCACCCAATACATAACGAACACCCAAAGAATATTGTGCTTCTACATGACCTTGTTCTGCTGCCATTCGGTAGAAAAATATTCCTTGTTTTTGGTCTTTTTCTACGATATCCCCATTGAGGTAATGCATTCCTAACTGATACTGCGCTTCAGCCGGGCCAGGGGCTGCAGCGCGACTCAACAAATTAATTCCTTTTTGTTTTAACTGTTTGGACGCGTTTTTATCATTGAGATAAGCCATTGCCAAATCAAACTGTGCGTTTCTTGAACCAGCTTTTGCAGCTCGTTGATACCACTTTTTTGCCTTTTGTATTGAATCTTCACCAAGGAAACCATTGTCATATAGTTGCGCCAATTGCTCTTGCGCGTCTAATACGCCTTCTTCTGCGAGAGAAATAAGATATTTTTCTGCGCTCTGGTAATCTGCTTTGTCAATAGCACTTGCTGCAGACTTCATCATGGTATCGTTTAATGCAATAATTTCCTCTGATATTGTATTCACATCTCCGTTTTTAGACGCACGTTTCAACCATTGTCGAGATTTTTCGTAATCAACATCTGTGTATCGACCATCACGAAATGCATTGGCCAAATTAACTTGTGCATGCCAGTTACCACCATGACCGGCGTAATAAAGCCATTTCATAGACTCTTTTTTTTCCGAAGCAATTTCAGACTGCCCAAGCAAGGTTCCAAGCGCCATTTGCGCATCGACAACACCATTTGAGGCAAGTGGTATTAATGCTTCAACGGCAAATTGTGTTTTACCGCTCACCAAGGCATTAACCGCAGAACTAAAGCTTGCTTCTTCTGATACTAAAAGTCCCCGACTTTCAGGAATCACTAACTGTTCCATCCGCTCCCATGCAGACAGATTTGAGCAAAGCAGTATTCCCAGGGTGAAAAATAATAGAAAGAATTTCGTACACATAGAAGCGCTGACTTCCCTATCTAATTTGTCATATACGATATCTCGACAGATATAATTTTTTCTTAAATTTCAAACGCAAAGAAAGAAACCTGGAATAAAAAAATAAAACAGGAGAAAGATCAATGAAATAAGGAAAACTGGAAAATAAAGAATGATTAGTGATCGGTAATATTGATTGATTTTGTCTAAAATTTATTCCTTTTGCTATTAATTAGAATTGATAACTACTCACAATAAAACCAACAAACGGCTATAGATCAATACTTATGTAAATACACGTGTATATGAAGGATTAGAGACTAGGTTAATATTATCCAGAATGTTAATTAAACTGCACTGCGGAAGCTTGGATATCAATAGCAAATTAATTGTATGAATTTTGGATTTAAGAAAATTGATTTATTGCCAATATTTTTCTACATTAACAAAGTTTAGGATAATTGAAGAATCAACAATTTTTACGATTCTAAGCGTTGATTGATTTGCGATTTTTGTGGGTGTCTGTCGTTGAATTGTGCCAGTATTTAGCATAATAATGCGAATGGTTGGAGTATCAGGTGAGTTTCCTTTACTTTGAACAAGTGCAATATCTTTGTTGGCTAATTTAACAAAACAGCCTGTAGGATATAAACCAATTATCTCAATTAATTTTTTAAGCATATATTTTGAATAGCGAGAAAACTTCTCTTTGGATAATTGTTTTATCACCACATCTGGGGGTAATGCAGAGCTATTTTTATAATTATGCTGTAAAGCATAATAAAGATAAATTGTGTTAAACAATGTATCTGCAAAGTTCAAATCTTGCTCAAAAGGAGTAACTTTCACTATGTCATTATCACCAATATTTTGTAGTTTAATCACATAATTAATCACTTTTTCATTACTTACTCCTATAGTTTCCAGTTTTTTTACCATTATTTTTGGATTTTTTTCAGTATGGACCACAAGATCTGAAATGAGTGAGGCGTATATAAACATCACTCGCTCTTTGTTTTTCCAGCGAAGGTTTCTGACGATAATCCCACATATAATACCAAGTGAGAACATAAAATCGAGTTTTGTATTTCTATTAGTCGTTAAATATATGTAGGCTAGTGCTGAAGATTCCTGTTGTTTAATAATATTGTGCAAACGATCTGAAATAAAAAGCATATTCTCTTCAAATTTTTCTCGTCCTTCATCCAATCTCAAAGTGTAATCATTTTTTAACTTTTCGAGTTTCTCCCATGTCGTTGACACTTTGTAGCTGACTTTATCAATTGGATTTGAACGGGGAGAATACCTACCATTCACGGCTACTCTATCCAGCTCTGCAACTAACTCTGATTGACGTGTAAATATTTCACCATGAAGAAGGAGTATTAAGGATTGATCCTGATCAAGTATAGCTCCACGATTTGCTAACAAAGTGCCATCTTTAGAATATAGTGGAAATATAAGCGGTTTATCCGTTTGAATAGAATTATTAAAGACTGGAACAAGTTTGTTATTAGTCATGTAACACTTTATTTTCTAACAGAGAAAAATCTACATGTTTTAGTAAGTCAGAAAGACTTTCGTTTTCC